>NZ_JBMVFX010000004.1:0-211312 GCF_049538415.1 Cellulosimicrobium sp. AB352
CCCGTACCCCGCCGGTGCCCGACGGCGCGACGCACCTCGCGTCGTCGGGCACCTCCCACCGCACCGAAGGACGTCCGCCCGTGACCGCCACCACCGCCCCGCCGCGACGGGGACCCGCCTCGCACGCGCGGGCCGACCGCGGCGGCCGACGCCGCAGCCCCGTGACGTGGTTCCGCGGCGGCGGCCTGAGCAACCTCGTGTTCCTGCTCCCGCTGATCGTGATCTTCGGCGTCTTCTCGTGGTTCCCGATCGTGCGCGCGGTGATCATGAGCTTCCAGGAGACGAACCTCGTGAGCGACCCGACGTTCGTCGGGCTGGACAACTTCCGCCAGGTGCTCAGCGATCCGCTCCTGGGCAAGGCCGTGAAGAACACGCTCTACTTCGCGTTCCTCGCACTGCTCTTCGGCTACCCGATCCCGCTCGTCGCCGCGGTGCTCATGCGCGAGGTCCGCCGGGCGCGCGGGCTGTACTCCGCGCTCGCGTACCTGCCGGTCGTCGTGCCGCCAGTCGTCGCGGTGCTGCTGTGGAAGTTCTTCTACAACGGCAGCCCGACGGGCGTGTTCAACACGATCCTCGGCTGGGTCGGGCTCGGCCCGTACCCGTGGCTCCAGGACGCCTCGACCGCGATGCCCTCGCTCGTGCTCGCGGCCACGTGGGCCGGCGCGGGCGGGACGATCATCATCTACCTCGCGGCGCTCACGAGCGTGCCGCCCGAGCTCTACGACGCGTCCGAGGTCGACGGCGCCGGGCTGTGGCGCAAGATCTGGCACGTCACGCTGCCCGCGCTGCGCGGCGTCCTGTTCATCACCCTGATCCTCCAGGTGATCGGCACGGCGCAGGTCTTCCTCGAGCCCTACCTCTTCACCGGGGGCGGGCCGAACAACGCGACCCTGACGATCCTGCTGCTCATCTACCGCTACGCCTTCCAGAACAGCCTGGGCGGCGACTACGGGGCCGCGACCGCGCTGTCGATCATGCTCGCCGCCGTGCTCGCCGTCTTCTCGGTCCTCTACTTCCGGCTCACCCGGTCCTGGAGCACGTCATGACCCTCTCGCCCACCGACAACCCGAGCGAGATCGGCGTCGTCTCGCAGGACTCCGAGGCGGCGGCCGACGGCACGCCGACGGGCCCGACGGACGGGACGGACGCCGCCCGCCGCGCCGCCGAGGCGAGCCGCACCCGCCGCGAGGCGGACCGCCGTCGGCTGCGCGCGCGGCGCCGGAAGGTGCTCGACGGCGTCGAGGACCGCGGCGCGCTCTCCGAGGCGGACTGGCGCCGCCCCTCCGTGCGGTGGGGGATGGGCACGACCCACGTCCTGCTGCTCGTGGTCCTCGTCGTCGCGGGCCTCGGCCCGATGCTGCTGCTCGCGAAGTACGCCGTCACGCCGACGCAGGACATCCTGCGCACGCCGATGGCGGTCTTCCCGAACGGCATCGCGTGGGACAACCTCGACAAGGCGTGGAACGACGTCCAGGTCAGCCGGTACTTCCTCAACACGATCTGGCTCGCGGTCGGGTCGTGGGCGTCGCAGATCCTCGTCGCGACGACGGGCGGCTACGCGCTGTCCGTGCTGCGGCCGCGGTACGGGAAGGTCGTGCAGGCGCTCGTGCTGTCGACGATGTTCGTGCCCGCGATCGTCCTGCTCGTCCCGCTGTACCTGACGATCCTCGACCCGCCGCTGCTGGGGCGCTCGCTCATCAACAGCTTCTGGGCCGTGTGGCTGCCCGCGGGCGCGAGCGCGTTCAACGTGCTGCTCGTCCAGCGGTTCTTCGACAGCCTGCCGCGCGAGGTGTTCGAGGCCGCGCGCATGGACGGCGCCGGGCCCTACCGGCTGTTCTGGTCGGTCGTGCTGCCGATGTCGCGCCCGATCGTCGGCGTCGTCTCGGTGTTCGCGGTCATCGCGGCCTGGAAGGACTTCCTCTGGCCGCTGCTCGTCCTCAAGGACCCGGCGATCCAGCCGCTGTCCGTGCGCCTGCCGTCCATCGAGGCGTCGACCGACCTCGGCGTCTTCCTCGCCGCGCTCGCGATCTCGACCCTCATCCCCGTCGGCCTGTTCCTCGCCTTCCAGCGCATGTTCCTCCAGGGCGCCGGCCTCGGAGGAGCGGTCAAGGGCTGACCCCCCCTGGCGCTCTGCCCCCTCGGTCCCCGCCCCGCACCCTCTCTCCGCCCCCACCTCTCCGTCGAGCACGGGGTCGGCGACCGGATCGAGACGATTCCGGTCGCCTACCCCGTGCTCGGCGGCGCCAGGGCCGTGGTCGGCGGCGCGGGGCCGTGCGGCCCCGGGGCTCAGCCGCGGCCGCGGGGCTGCATCGCGCGCAGGACGGCGTCGTGGACGTCGGTGTTGCGCTGCGCGCCCGCGAGCCGTGCGGCGCCGGGGCCCTGCGCGGTGATCGGCGTCGCCTCGCCCGTGTGGCCGCCCGTCGTCCAGTCGACGGTGAACTGCAGGTCGGAGCCCGCGAGGTCGAACGGGCCGTCCTCGGCCGTCGCGCCCTCGCCGCCCTCGTCGTCGGGGTCGACGTTCTCGATCGCGAGCCCGCCCGTCGCGTGGTCGCCCACGACGAGCACGAGCGTGTCCCGGTTCCGCTTCTGGAAGTCGAGCGCCAGCGCGACGGTCTCGTCGAGCGCCTGCCCGGCCTGGATCGTGCGCGTCGCGTTGGAGCGGTGCGCGAACTCGTCCACGCCCTCCTCCTCGACGAGCAGGAAGAACCCGTCGCGGTCGCGCGACAGCACGTCGAGCGCCTTGGCCGTCATGTCGACGAGCGGCACCTCCGGCTCGTAGAGGTCGCCCTCGCCCTCGTTGCGCTGCTCGAACATCTCCTCGTTCGCGAACAGGCCGAGCAGCTTGCGCCCGCGCGCGTCCGCGAGCCCCTCGGCGTCGCTCACGTACGTGTAGCCGAGGTCCTGCGCGCGCTCGACCAGGTTCCCCTTCGTCCCCTTGCTCTGCTCGGTCGGGTCCTTCGCGGGGTTGTCCTCCCACGCGCCGGGGTCGCCCGCCGGGTACCACCAGTCCTCGCCGCCGCCGAGGACGACGTCGGGCCGCGAGCTCTCCAGGAGCTGGCGCGCGATCTCGCTCTGGTCGCCCCGGTCGGGCACGTGCGCGCCGAACGCCGCCGGTGTCGCGTCGGTGACCTGCGCCGTCGTGACGAGCCCGGTGGCCTTGCCCGCGCCCCGGGCCGCCTCGAGGAGCGTCGGGACCGGGTTGCCGTCGACGTCGACGCCCACCGCCCCGTTGTACGTCCGGACCCCGGACGCGAACGCCGTGGCGCCCGCCGCGGAGTCCGTGACGGCCTCCTCGGGGTCGGCCGAGTCCGTCGTGGTCCACCCGGCGTGCTCGAGCGAGTCCATCGCGAGCTGCCCGTCCTTGCCCACCGTCGCGAGCCGGATCAGCTCACGGTGCGAGAGCCCGAGCCCGTCGCCCTGGATGAAGATGACGTTGCGGGCGCGGTCGTTCCCGTGACCCTGACCGCCGCCCCGGTCGTCGCCGCGCTCGCCACCGCCGCCGAGCGGCAGGAGCATCACGAGCGCCGCGGCGGCCGCGACCCCCGTCGTCCCCGCGCTGAACCGTCCTCGTCGTGCCTGCATGAGACTCCCCGTTCCCACCGGCGCCGGCTCCGGTGCCGGCACGGCCGCCGCGGACGGGGTCGCCGTCGTCGCGGGGCACGCCCGACGGCGTCGGTGCCGTCGGGACGTTCCCCACGCTAGGCAGGGGCGGGGGACTGGCAAGCCGGGCCGGGGTGCGGGGCGGTCACCAGCGGTTGTGGACCTCCTCGGCCCAGCCGACGAGCCCGTCGAACCGCACCGGCGCGGGCGGGGTGCCGCCCGCACCCGGCGCGGCCGGCGGCGTGAACGTGCCCGACCAGTGCCCGAAGCACTGGTCGGTCGACGACGAGACGACCCCGAGGTGCGTGCGCGTGACCTTGGTGTGGAAGGGCACGAACGTCGCGTCGAGGCCGCCGCCGGTGACGCGCCACGGCCGGTCCGGGTCGGCGAGGTCGTAGTCCCACACGAGCTCGTCGGGGAGGTGGTGGAGGCGCCCGTCGACGAGGACCGCGTTCTCGGTCGATCCCGTGCCGACCGTCCAGCGGCCGCCCACCTGGATCCCGACGACCCGGCCGTGGCTCTCGCCCGATCCCGCGCCCCAGTTCCACCGGACGTCGTACGGCCAGCGCCCGCGGCCGTGGTCGAGCACGGCCCACGACGACCCGGCGGGCACGTCGACCGTCCGGCCGTCGACCCACAGCGTCCCGTGCGCCGGGCGGGCCACGTCCTTGACCGTGTACTGGAACCGCGTGTCGCTCCACGGGACCACCACTGCGAGCCGCTCGTGACCCGGCGGCAGCGTGGCGACGACGTCGAACGAGACGTCGCGCGTGCGTGCCCGCAGACGCGTGCCGCCGTCGACCTCGTCGAGGTCGATCGCGAGGTTCCTCGCCCGGGCGCGCGCCGGGCCGTCGCCCAGCGTGCCGGGGAGCTCGACGCCGCGCGCCGGCGCCACGGTCGCGGCGGCACCCCACGTCCGGCCCGACTCCCGGTCCAGGACCCACACCTCGTGCACCGCGGCGTAGTCGATCGAGGAGACGGTGAGGGCGAGGACGTGCGTCGGGGTGGTGACGCCCCAGTACTCCCAGCGCTTGTTCCGGCCGAACCGGCGCGGGCCGCCCGCCCCGCGGCGCCCGATCGCGTCGGTGTCGACGAGGGGCTGGCGGGCCCAGCCGACGGCCCGGCGGTCGAGGCGGCCGTCGGGGCGCGTGAGCGGCACGCGCTCGGTGATCTCCGGGAGCGGCACGGCTCCACCTCCACGTGGTCGGCTCGGGCGGCTCGTGCGCGGGCGTCGGTGCCCGCGGCGCGGCCCGAGGGACGAGCGGCCCGAGTCTAGGGTGCGACCGGCCTCGCGAGGGACGAGGTGACACTCTGTCCCGTCAATGTCACGTCCGAGGTGCCCGCTTCCGGACGAGCGGGCTCAGGAGCGGGTGCCATGATCGGGAGCATGCCCCCGTTCTCCCCCCAGGACGTCACTGCCGACACGGGCCGGGCCGCCGAGCCTGTCGAGCCCGTCGAGCCCGCCGCCACCCCCGCGAGCACCGTCGACCCCGGCCCTGCGCCCGACCTGCGCCCGTACGACGCGCTGCTGCTGTACTCGTTCGGCGGGCCCAACAAGCCCGAGGACGTCGTGCCGTTCCTGCGCAACGTCACCGCGGGCAAGGGCATCCCGGACTCCCGCCTCGAGGAGGTCGGCGAGCACTACTACGGCTTCGGCGGCAAGAGCCCCATCAACGAGCAGAACCTCGCGCTCAAGGCGGCGCTCGAGGCCGAGCTCGCGCGCCGCGGCGTCGAGCTGCCCGTCGTGTGGGGCAACCGCAACTGGGAGCCGTACACGACCGACGCGATCGACGAGCTCGAGGCGCTGGGCGCGAAGAACGCCGTCGCGCTCGTGACGTCCGCGTACTCGTCGTACTCGGGCTGCCGCCAGTACCGCGAGGACCTCGCGGTCGTGCTCGACGGGCGCGGCCAGCTCGGCCCCGACGGCTCCACGGGCGTGCAGTTCGACAAGGTGCGCTCCTACTTCAACCACCCGGGCTTCGCGCAGGCGAACGTCGACGCGGTGCTCGACGGCTACGCGGCGCTCGCGGACAAGGGCGGCGACGGCGCGGCCGCGCGGCTCGTGTTCGTCACGCACTCCATCCCGGACACGATGGAGGCGGCGTCGCGCATCTCGTTCGCGACGTACTCCGAGCAGCACCTCGACCTCGCGCGCGTCATCGCCGCGGAGGTCTCGGCGCGCCTGGGCCACGACGTCGCGTGGGACCTCGCGTACTGCTCGCGGTCCGGCCCGCCGAGCCAGCCGTGGCTCGAGCCCGACGTGAACGACCACCTGGAGGCCCTCGCGCAGGACGGCGTCCGCGACGTCGTGCTGTCGCCGATCGGCTTCGTCTCCGACCACATGGAGGTCGCGTACGACCTCGACACCGAGGCGATGGAGACGGCGACGGGGCTCGGGATGACTGCGGTGCGCGCGGGCACCGTGAGCACGCGCGAGCCGTTCGTGCGCGGCCTCGTGGACCTGCTCGTCGAGCGCGCGGCGCTCGCGCGCGGCGAGGACGTCGAGCAAGCCACGGTCGGCGCGCTCCCGGCGTTCCGCTCGGTGTGCGCGCCGGGCTGCTGCCTGCGCCGCGACGGCGAGCCGAGCGGCGTCCCGGCGCTGTGCAGCACGGACATCCACAGCTGAACCCCGGCGGACACCCCCGCACGGACCCGAGAGGAACCCCGATGAACGACGCCGCGCGCGTGCCCGCGGACCACGAGCAGATCAACACCACCATCCGCTACGCGATGTGGTCCGTCTTCGCGACGGCGGCGCCCCTGCCCGCCGACGCGGACGAGCGCGCGGGCCTCGTGGCCGACGCGCTGGCCGCTGTCGGTGGCGGCGACGACCCGTCCGCGACGGACGGCGACCTCGTCGTGCGCGGCTGGTACGACGTCGCGGGCCTGCGCTCGGACGCCGACCTCATGGTGTGGTGGCACGGCCCGACGGTCGAGTCGGTGCAGCGCGCCTACCAGCACCTGCGCGCGAGCGGCCTGGGCGCGCACCTCGAGCCCGTGTGGTCGAACGTGGCGCTGCACCGCCCGGCGGAGTTCAACCGGGGGCACGTGCCCGCGTTCCTCGCGGGCGAGGAGCCGCGCGACTACCTGTCGGTGTACCCGTTCGTGCGCTCGTACGACTGGTACCTCCTGCCCGACGCCGAGCGCCGCACCATGCTGCGCGACCACGGCCTCGCGGCGAAGGACTACCCGGACGTGCGGGCCAACACGGTCGCGTCGTTCGCGCTCGGCGACTACGAGTGGATCCTCGCGTTCGAGGCCGACGAGCTGCACCGCATCGTCGACCTCATGCGCGAGCTGCGCGCGACCGAGGCGCGCCGCCACGTCCGCGAGGAGGTCCCGTTCTTCACGGGCCCGCGCACGACGCTCGCCGACTGGGCGGACCGCCAGCCCCTGGCCTGACCCCCACCCACCCCACCCGCCCGCCCGGCAACCCCGGGCCTGCGGCCGAGAACGACTCTGGTGTCGGTATCTCCGCGATACCGACACCAGAGTCGTTCTCGGCGGGGAGCAGAGTCGTTCTCGTCGGCGAGCAGCGTCGTTCTCAGCGGGGGAGCGGCGACGCTCCCGAGATGCTCAGCATGCTGAGTGATGTCAGGCTGGAGGCATGACCACCGCAGCCGCCGTCCCCGCGGGAAGCGTCCGCGCCCCCGCTCCCTCCGATCGGGTCCGCCAGGTCGTCGTCCTCGTCGGGTCGCTCGTCGCGGCCGGGGCCGCCGCGTACGGCGCGGGCGCCTTCGGCGGCACGTCCGTCGAGCAGACCGCCGGGGGAGCGCTGTCCTCGACCGCGACGCCCGTCGCGCCCGACAACCCGGCGTTCCGCATCTGGTCGGTGATCTACCTCGGCCTCTTCGCGTTCGCCGTCTACCAGGTGCTGCCGCGGCACGCGACGAGCCCGCGCCTGCGCGCGACCGCGTGGTGGGTCCTGGTGTCCATGGTCCTCAACGCCGCGTGGATCGGCGTCGTGCAGGCCGGGTGGGTGCCGCTGAGCGTCGTCGTCATCGCGGCGCTGCTCGCCGTCAACGCGGTGGTCGTCGTGCGGCTCGTGCGCCGTCGGCCCGAGTCGACGGCGCAGGCCGTCGTGCTCGACGGGACGATGGGCCTGTACACCGGCTGGGTGAGCGTCGCGACGCTCGCCAACGTCGCCGCGGCCCTCACCGACGCGGGCGTCGGCGAGCTCGGCCTCGGCGCGACGGGCTGGTCGGTCGTGCTCGTCGCGGCGGCCGCCGCCCTCTCCGTCGCGTGGGCGGCGTTCGCCGCCGGGCGTCGCGCGGTCGTGCTCGGCATCGGCCTCGCGATGTCGTGGGGCCTCGCGTGGATCGCCGTCGGGCGGTTCCAGGGCGAGCTCGTGAACCCCACCGTCGCCTGGGCCGCCGTCGCAGCATCCGCGATCGCCCTCCTGTCGGCGCTCCTGGCGACAACCCGCCACCTACGCCCCTGATCACCCGCCGAGCACGGGATCCGCGACCGGATCGAGCCCAGGACGGTCGCGGACCCCGTGCTCGGCGGGGCCGAGCGTGGTCCGTCAGGGGTAGAGGCCTCGGATCTGGTGGGCCTCTGCTACGCGCTGGACGCCGATGACGAGCGCTGCGTCGCGCAGGCTCAGGTCCTCTCGGCGCGCGAGACCCGCGACCTCCTCGTAGGCGTGGAGCATGCGGTGCTCGAGCTTGTCGCCGATCTCCTCCGCGGTCCACCAGTACGCCTGGTTCGCCTGGACCCACTCGAAGTAGGAGACGACGACGCCGCCCGCGTTCGCGAGCACGTCCGGCACCACGGTCACGCCGTTCTTCGCGAGCACGCGGTCGCCCTCGGCGGTCGTCGGGCCGTTGGCGCCCTCGACGACCCAGCGCGCGCGCACGGTGCGAGCGGTGTCGCCGTCGAGCACGCCCTCTACCGCGGCCGGGACGAGCACGTCGACGTCGAGCGCGAGCAGCGCGTCGTTGTCCACCGGGTCGGCCCGGTCGAAGCCCACGACGCTCCCCGTCGCGGCGACGTGCTCGACCAGGGCGCGCACGTCGAGACCGTCCGGGGCGTGCACCCCGCCGTACTGGTCGGAGACCGCCACGACGCGGGCCCCGCGGGCCGCGAAGATCGCGGCCGCGTGCGACCCGACCTTGCCGAAGCCCTGGATGGCGACGCGCACGTCGGACAGCGGCACGCCCGCCTCCTCGAGCGCCGCGGCGGTGACGTGCACGACCCCGGCGCTCGTCGCCGTCGTGCGGCCGAGCGACCCGCCCACGGTGATGGGCTTGCCCGTCACGACCGCCGGGATCGTGTAGCCCTGGTTGACGGAGTAGGTGTCCATGACCCAGGCCATGGTCCGCTCGCTCGTGCCCATGTCGGGCGCCATGATGTCCCGCTCGGGCCCGATGACCGGCATGATCTCCGACGTGTAGCGGCGCGTCACGCGCTCGAGCTCCGCGTCGGAGTAGGAGCGCGGGTCGATCGCGACGCCGCCCTTCGCGCCGCCGTACGGCAGGTCCACGAGGGCGCACTTCCACGTCATCCACATGGCGAGCGCGCGGACCTCGTCGATGTCGACGCTCGGCGCGTACCGCAGGCCGCCCTTGCCCGGACCGCGCGACACGTTGTGCTGCACGCGGTAACCGTGGAAGAGGACGGTGCGGCCGTCGTCGCGCCGCAGCGGCACGGCCACGTTCACCTCGCGGCGCGGGGTCGCGAGCATCTCGTGCAGGCCGTCGTCGTAGCCGAGGAAGCGGACCGCGCCGGCGAGCTGCGCGTGCGCGGTGTCGAGCGCGGACGCCGGGGCGCCGGCGTCGGGGGAGCGGCGCGTGCCGCGGGGGAGATCGGTGCTGTCGGTGGGGGTGGGGCCGTCGCTCGTGGTGGCGGGCGGCACGGACGTCGTCGTCACGGTTCCTCCGGTTCGAGGTTCTCCTCGGTGCCGCGGGGGTGTGCGGCACCGAGGGTCACGCTACCCCCGGCGCGGTCGCTCGCCCCTCACGCGCCCCGGCGGTGCCCGAGGGAGTCGACCGCCGCGAGCTCGTCGGCGGTGAGGGAGAACCCGGTGACCCGGAAGTTCGCCTCGATGCGCTCCGGCGTCACGGACTTCGGGATGACGACGAACCCGTGGTCGAGGTGCCAGCGCAGCACGACCTGCGCAGGGGTGACGCCGTGCGCGGCCGCGACCTCGGCGAGCACCGGCGCGTCGAGGTCGGTGCGCTTGAACGGGCTGTACCCCTCGAGCACGACGCCGCGCTGCGCGAGCTCGTGCACGACCCGGTGGTCGTAGTCGGCCGGGCTCCACGGGATCTGGTCGACGGCGGGCGTCTCGCCGACCTGCTCGGACAGCACGTCGACCTGCTCGACGGAGTAGTTGCTCACCCCGATCGAACGCACCTTGCCCTCGTCGCGCAGCTCGACGAACCGCTCCCACACCCACGGCGACACCTCGCCCGCCGGCGGCCAGTGGACGAGCCACAGGTCCACGTGGTCCGTGCCGAGGTCGTGCAGCGACGCCTCGAGCGTCTCGCGCTCGCGGCCCGCGGCGTCCGGCGGGAGCTTGGTCGTGACGAACACGTCGGCGCGGTCCACGGACGAGTCGGCGAGCGCGCGCCCGACCTGCGCCTCGTTGCCGTAGCCCGTCGCGGTGTCGACGTGCCGGTAGCCCACGTCGAGCGCGTGGCGCACGGCGCGGTAGGCGTCGTCGCCCTCGGACTGCCAGGTGCCGAGGCCGAGCAGGGGCATCGGGCCGCCGGGCAGCTCGACCGTGGGGACGGGGGCGGTGTCTGCGGAGGTCATGCCGTCAGTCTCCGTGCCCGACGCCGTCTCTCGCCACCGCGGGCGCGCGCGGCACCGCGGGCCCGCCCGTCGTCGCGCGGGCGGGAACGGGTCAGCGCCGCGTGCGGCGCCGGTACTGGGCCGGGGTCTCGCCCGCGAGGCGCGCGAACGTGCGCGTGAACGACGGCTGGTCGTAGAACCCGCTCGCCGCCGCGACGTCGCCGATCGACACGGCGCTCCCCGCGAGCAGGCGCGTCGCGTGGTCGACCCGGGTGCGCAGCACGAGCTGGCGCGGCGTCACGCCGTACACGCGCCGCACGCGCCGGTCGAGCACCGCGGGCGTGCACCCCGCCGCCTCGGCGAGCCGCGCCGTCGTCCAGCGCGCCCCGAGGTCCGCCTCGACCGCGGCGACGAGCGCGGCGAGGGAGTCCATCGTCGCGTCGTCCGCCGCGCCCGCGCGCAGGTCGTGCGAGACCGAGACGATCCCCACGAGGTGACCGGCGTCGTCGTGCACGGGGAGCTTGGAGGTGAGGAACCAGCCCGACGTGCCGCCGAGCCGCCGGATGCGCTCGAGCTCGCCGCGCAGCGCGCGCCCGCGCAGCACCTCGGCGTCCTGCTGCTCGTAGCGCTCGGCGAGCTGCGCGACGAACAGGTCGCGCGCGCGTCGGCCCAGCACCGCGCGGCGCGAGCGCTCGTTCGTGCGCGCGACGAACACCGGGTTGACCGCGACGTACCGGCCCGTGACGTCCTTCGCGCAGAACATCGTGTCCGGCAGCTCGTCCATGAGCGCGACCATGGCGGGGCTGAGGGCGGCGAGGAGCTGGTCCGCCGCGGGCGGCGAGGTCTCGGCGTTGTCGCGGACGGGTGCCATGTCGCCCTGGATCGTACAAGACGAGCCACCGCGACCCGAGGCACCCTGGAGGGATGAGCAACGACGCGCCCGCCCGGCCGCTCCCCACCCCCGGAGCCGTCGGCGACACGAGCCTCACCTCCCCGGACGACCTCGTCGAGGAGGCCGTCGCGCTGGCCCGGCGCTGGCTCGCCGCCAGCGAGGGAGCGGGCGACGCGCGCGCCCGCAAGACCGCCGAGCGGCTCGGTGCGCTCGTCTCCGACCCCGCGGGCCTCGAGCTCGCGGTCCGGTTCGTCGACGACGTCGCGCGCCCCCAGGACGTGCACGTCGCCGCGCGCGCGCTCGGCCGCCTCGGCGAGCTCGCGGGCAGCGCGGGGTCGTTCCTCGGGCCGGTCGACCGGTCGCTCCTGCGCGTCGGGGCGGGCGTCGCACCGGTGCTGCCGCGCGTCGTCGTGCCGGCCGCGCGCGTGCGCCTGCGCCAGCTCGTGGGCCACCTCGTCGCCGACGCCGGCCGCGGCCTCGGCCCGCACCTGGCCCGCACCCGCGCGGAGGGCTACGCGCTCAACGTCAACCTCCTCGGCGAGGCCGTGCTCGGCGAGGCCGAGGCGGACGCTCGCCTCGAGCGCACGCTCGCACTCGTGCGGCGCCCCGACGTCGACTACGTGTCGGTCAAGGTGTCGTCCGTCGCGTCGCAGCTCGTCACGTGGGACCTCGACGGGTCGTGCGCCCGCGTCGTCGAGCGGCTGCTGCCGCTGTACCGGGCGGCGCGCGACCACGGCGTCTTCCTCAACCTCGACATGGAGGAGTACAAGGACCTCGCGCTCACGACCGCGGTCTTCCGCGAGATCCTCGCGCACGACGACCTGCACGACCTCGAGGCCGGGATCGTGCTCCAGGCGTACCTGCCCGACGCGCTCGGCGCGCTCGACGGGCTCACCCGCTTCGCGACCGAGCGCGTCGCCGCCGGGGGAGCGCCGATCAAGGTGCGTCTCGTCAAGGGTGCGAACCTCGCGATGGAGGCCGTCGAGGCCGAGCTGCACGGCTGGCCGCAGGCGCCCTACCCCACGAAGCCCGACGTCGACGCGAACTACGTCCGCCTCCTCGACCACGCCCTGCGCGCGCCGCGGACCGACGCCGTGCGCATCGGCGTCGCGAGCCACAACCTCTTCCACGTCGCGCTCGCCGTGCTCCTCGGCCGGGCCCGCGGCGTGAGCCACGCGCTCGACGTCGAGATGCTCCAGGGCATGGCCCCCGGCGAGGCGCGCGCCGTGCGCGACGAGGTCGCGGCCGACCGCGTCGAGAGCGGCCCGCACGCCGGCCGCGGCGGCCGCGTCGTGCTGTACACGCCCGTCGTGCGCGACGAGGACTTCGACGTCGCCATCTCCTACCTCGTGCGCCGCCTCGAGGAGAACGCCGCCGAGCAGAACTTCCTGCACGCCATGTTCGCGCCCGACGGGTCGCCCGCGGGCAGCCCCATGGAGCGCCAGGAGGCCGCGTTCCGCGCGTCGGTGCGCCACGGGGTGCACTACGCCGAGACCGACGTCGCGCCGCGCCGCACGCCCCGGCCCGCCGTCGGCGGCGGGACCGACGCCGGGTTCGCGAACGCCCCCGACACCGACCCGGCCGTCGCCGCCTCGCGCGACTGGGCCCGCCACGTCACCGGGACCGGCTCCGGGTACGTCCCCGTCCGCACGCCCGAGCTCACCACGACCGCCCAGGTGGACGACGCCGTCGCGACCGCCGTGCGCGCGACCGCCGCGTGGTCGCAGGTCGCCCCGGCGGCCCGCGCCGCCGCCCTGCGGGCCGTCGCCCGGCGCCTGGAGGAGGCGCGCACCGACCTCGTCGCCGCGATGGTGCACGAACCCGGCAAGACCGTCGCCGAGGCCGACCCCGAGGTGAGCGAGGCCGTCGACTTCGCGCGCTACTACGCGCGCTCCGCCGAGGAGCTGGACCACGTGCCCGGCGCCCGGTTCGCGCCCGACGGCGTCACGCTCGTCACGCCGCCGTGGAACTTCCCCGTCGCGATCCCCGTGGGCGGGGTCCTCGCGGCGCTCGCGGCCGGGTCGGCCGTGCTCGCCAAGCCCGCGCCGCCGACGCCGCGCTGCCTCGAGGTCGCCGTCGAGGCGGTCCACGCGGGCCTGCGCGACGCGGTGGCGGCGGCACCCGGTGACTTCCCGGGGCTGGACGCGGGCTCGGTGACCGACGTCGTGCAGTACGTCCGCGTGCCCGACGACGAGCTCGGCACCCGCCTCGTCACGCACGACGACGTCGCGCGCGTCGTGCTCACGGGCTCGATCGAGACCGCGCAGCTCTTCGCGCGGTGGAAGCCGTCGCGCCCGGTGCTCGCCGAGACGTCGGGCAAGAACGCGCTCGTCGTCACGCCGTCGGCGGACCTCGACCTCGCGGTCGCGGACCTCGTGCGGTCGGCGTTCGGGCACGCGGGGCAGAAGTGCTCGGCCGCGTCGCTCGCGATCCTCGTCGGCTCGGCGGGCGACCCGCGGACGGAGACGGGACGCCGGGTGCGGCGCCAGCTCGTGGACGCGGTGCGCTCGCTCGCCGTCGGTCCGGCGACCGACGTCGCGACGACCATGGGCCCGCTCACCGAGCCCGCGTCGGGCAAGCTGCTGCACGCCCTGACGACGCTGGAGCCGGGGGAGTCCTGGCTCGTCCGGCCGCGGCTGCTGGACGGCGGCCCCGACCTGGAAGGCCGCCTCTGGACGCCGGGACTCAAGGAGGGCGTCGCGCCCGGGTCGCCGTTCCACCTCACGGAGTACTTCGGGCCGGTCCTCGGGATCATGACGGCCGCGACCCTCGACGAGGCGATCGCGCTGCAGAACGCGGTCCCGTTCGGCCTCACCGGAGGCATCCACAGCCTCGACGACGCCGAGGTCGAGCGCTGGCTCGACGCCGTCCAGGTGGGCAACGCCTACGTCAACCGGCACATCACCGGCGCGATCGTGCAGCGGCAGTCGTTCGGCGGCTGGAAGCAGTCGGCCGTCGGGCCGGGCGCCAAGGCGGGCGGGCCGAACTACGTCGCGCAGCTCGGGCGCTGGAGCGACGCGCCCGACACCTCGACGAGCGCGTCGGCGTCGGGCACCGACAGCACGCACGACGCGGTACCGCCCGCGCGCGAGGCCGCGCCCGAGGCGTGGCTCGCGTGGGCGAAGGCCGACGACGCGCGCTGGTGGGAGCGGGAGTTCTCCGTGGGCCACGACCCCTCGGGCCTGCACGTCGAGGCGAACGTCTTCCGCTACCGCCCGGTCGACGTGCTCACCGTGCGCGTCGGCGCGGACGCGCTCCCCGTCGAGGTCGAGCGCGTGCTCCACGCCGCGCGCACCGCGGGGGTGCCGGCCGTCGTCGTGCCGAGCACGGGCGACGCCGCGGTGAGCGACGAGGAGTTCGCGCGCCGCGTCGCGTCGGGCGCCGTCCGGGGCCGGGTCCGCGTCGTCGGCTCCGCGCCGGGGCTGCACGAGGCCGCGGCCGAGCGCGTCGGCGAGGTCACGGTGCTCGACCACCCCGTCGTCGCGAGCGGGCGCCGCGAGCTGCTCACCGTGCTCCACGAGCAGGCCGTCAGCCGCACGACGCACCGGTACGGCCACGTGAAGCGCTGACCGCTCCCGGCGCGCGGGAGAGGCTCGGCCACCGCCGGGCCCCTCCCGCGACGACCGCGCGGCACCCCGGTCGCTACCGCGCGTCCGGCACCGGCGAGACGGTCACGGACGCCGCGTCGCGGTACGCGCGCAGGCGCTCCGCCTGCTCGGCGACGGCGTCGGCGAGCCCGGCGTCCCACGGGACCCAGGGGTCGGTGAGGACCGTGAGGCGACGGCCCGACGCGCGGGGCCGCCACGTGCCCACGACCTCGCCGCCCGCGAGCACGGCCCCGGGCCGGCCGAGGACCCGCCACAGGTCCTTGGCACGCGCCACGTCCGGGACGAGCGTCGCGCGGTCGCGCAGCTGCAGGAACAGGTCGTAGGGGCCCACGAGGCGCACGACCGGGGCGCCGGGCGCGGGTCGCGCGTCGCGCTCGCGCGCGGCGGCGCCCGTGACGCGACCGAGATCCTCGGCGAGCACCCAGCGCTCGGTCGGCCGCGGGCCGGGCTCGACGTCGGCGACCTCGACGCGGACCGCGTCGTCGGGCCACCGGTCCCGGACGTCCTTCACCGGGGCGTCGAGGAACGCGGCGACGTCCTGGACGCTGGCGGCGGGGAAGAAGCGCAGGTAGCCGCGGACGACGTCCAGGCGCGGCAGGGCGTCGCCGCCGAGGCGCCCGTAGAGCGGCGGCTCGAGGCCGGGGACGCGCCGCAGCACGGGCGGGGACGAGCCCGGTTCGAGCTCGAGCCCGGCCTGCAGGGCCGCGAGGCGGAACGTCTGCTCGTAGCTGTGGGTGGCGCCGCACGGCCCGCACCAGCGCAGGTGCGGCTCCGGGAGCCGCGCGGTGAGCCGCGTCGAGAGGTCGCCCTTGACGGTCGGGGTCTCGACGAGCTCGCGCTCGAGCCGCGCCTCGGTGCGCAGGGCGCCGAGCACGGCGACACCCGCCGCGCGGAGCGGTCGGCTCGCGTCGTAGACCCGCTTGGCGGCGTCGGCCTCGGAGAACGGCGCCGTCGCGGTCGCGACGTCGGCGAGGTCCGCGCGGCGGTAGACGTGCGGGGCGCCGCGCAGCGTCCACGCGAGCGCGAGGTCGGGCGGCAGGGTGCCCGGCGCGACGTCCGGGGCGCCCCGGACGGCGAGCGCCCACGCGGCGCCGTCGGACCCCGTGTCCTGGACGCCCAGGTCGAGGACGGCGACGTCCGTCAGCGCGGCCGCCGCGCCCGGCGCCCGGTCGAGCTCGTGGGCGTGCCAGCGCGCGGCGAGGACGTCGGCCCGCGAGAGCGTGGCCACCACCGGTTCCGTGGACGGGTGCACGACGCCAGATTACGAGCGACCGCCCACAGCGTCTCGGCTCCCCACGCCTCGGGTGCCGCGCGGCGCCGCGGACGGCGCGGGGTCAGACGGAGTCGCGCTCGACGAGCTCCGGCGCGAGGACCTGCGACGCGATCTCGTCGCCGCGGCCCCCCACGAGGTCGAGCAGAAGGTCGGTCGCGCCGCGCACCATCTCGACCATGGGGTTCTGGACCGTGGTGAGCGGGGGCGACGTCGTGGCGGCGGTGGCGAGGTTGTCGAAGCCGACGACGGACACGTCGCGCGGCACGTCGCGGCCGTGGGCCGCGAGCACGCGCAGCGCGCCCTCGGCCATGAGGTCGGACGCGACGAACAGGCCGTCGAGGTCCGGGTGCGCGGCGAGGAGGCGCTCCATGGCCGCCGCGCCGCCCGCGACGGCGAAGTCGCCGATCTCGACCGCGTCGTCCGGCAGGCCGGCGTCGCGCAGCACCTCGCGGAACCCCGTGAGCCGGTCCACGCCCGCCGTCATGTCCTGCGGGCCGGCGATCGTCGCGATACGGCGCCGGCCCGCCTCGACGAGACGCCGCGCCGCGAGGCGGCCGCCCTCGACGTTGTCCACGTCGACGTACAGGAGGTCCGGCGTCGGGCGGAACGGCCGCCCCACGAACACGGCGGGCAGGCGCGCCGCGAGGAGCGCCTCCTCGAGGTCGTCGTCGCGGTGGTGGGACGCGACGATCGCGCCGTCGACGTGGCCGCTGCTGAGGTACCGCACGATGCGGCCCGGCTGCTCGTCGGGGCGCGCGAACAGCAGCACGAGCTGCAGGTCCGTGCCGCCGAGCGCGGCGCTCACGCCGCGCATCGTGCCCGCGAGGAACGGGTCGGTGAGGATGCGCTCGTCGGGCTCGGGGACCACGAGGGCGATCGAGTCCGTGCGGCGCGTCACGAGCGAGCGGGCGGCGCGGTTGGGCGTGTAGCCGAGCTGCGCGACGGCGGCGTCGACCGCCGCCTGCGCCTCGGGGGACACCCGCAGGCCGCCGTTGATGGCGCGCGACGCCGTCGAGCGCGAGACACCCGCCGTCTGGGCCACCTCGTCCAGGGTCGGCGCGGAGCGCAGGCTGTTCATCGGGACAGTATGGCGCGCGCGCTCCCCGGTCCGCACCGGCCCGCTCACCGTGTCCTCACCGTGGCGCTCACTCGGCCGGGGCGGGGTCCGCGGCCGGCGTCTCGCGCGCCGGGATCGCGTTGTCGCGCGCGACCTGGGCGTACCAGGCGCCGCTCGCCTTGACGGTGCGCTCCTGCGTCTCGTAGTCGACGCGGACGATGCCGAAGCGCTTCGTGTAGCCGAGCGCCCACTCGAAGTTGTCCATGAGGGACCACGCGAAGTAGCCGCGCACGTCCGCCCCCGCGTCGATCGCGTCGCGCGTCGCGCGCAGGTGCGCGTCGAGGAACTCGAGCCGGTCCTGGTCGTCGACCGAGCCGTCCGGGCCCACCTGGTCCGGGTAGGCGGCGCCGTTCTCGGTGATGTACATCGCGACGCCGCGCGGGCCGGTGAAGTCGCGCTGCAGGCGCGTGAGGAGGCGCGTCAGCCCCTCGGGCTGGACCTCCCAGCCCATGTCCGTGCGCGGCAGGCCGCGCGAGTGGGCGTGCACGCCGTCCGCGGCGGGGTAGGGGGACGACGTCGGGCGCACCGGCGCGGCATCGGCCTCCTCGTCGCGGACGCCCTCGGGGCGCGTGCCACCGCCGCCGTCGCCCCCGGTGCCGGGCGCCGTCGTCTGCGGGCGGGCCGAGACCGCCCCGCCGTTGTAGTAGTTGACCCCGAGCGTGTCGATCGGGGTGGAGATGATCTCGAGGTCCCCGTCCTTGACGTGGTCGAGCAGACCGTAGGGCGCGACGTCCTCGAGGACGTCGGCCGGGTACTCGCCGTGGAAGACGGGGTCGAGGAAGATCCGGTTGAACTGGCCGTCGATCCGGCGCGCGGCGTCGACGTCGGCCGGGTCCTGCGGGTCGACCGGGTCGGACACCGTGAAGTTCAGCGTGAGCCCGAGGTTCGCCTCCGGCGCGCGCTCGCGCAGCGCCTGGACCGCGAGGCCGTGCCCGAGCAGCAGGTGGTGCGCGGCCGCGAGGCCGTCCTCGCGCGACTGCCGGCCGGGCGCGTGCACGCCCGCGGTGTAGCCGAGGAACGCGGAGCACCACGGCTCGTTGAGCGTCGTCCACACGCCGACGCGGTCGCCCAGCGCCTCGTGCATCGTCACCGCGTACTCGGCGAAGAGGGACGCCGTGTCGCGCGACGTCCAGCCGCCCTTCTCCTCGAGCGCCTGGGGGAGGTCCCAGTGATAGAGCGTGAGCCACGGCAGGACGTCCGCCGCGAGCAGCTCGTCCACGAGGCGGTCGTAGAACGCCAGCCCGGCGGGGTTCACCGCGCCGCCGTCGGGGCGCACGCGGGCCCACGACGTCGAGAACCGGTACGTCCCCAGGTTGAGGTCGCGCAGGAGCGCGACGTCCTCGCGGTACCGGTGGTAGTGGTCGCACGCGACCATGCCGTCGTCACCGTTCACGACGGCGCCCGGCACGCGGGCGAACGCGTCCCACACGGAGTCCGTGCGTCCGTCGGTGTGCCCCGCGCCCTCGATCTGGAACGCGGCCGTCGCGGCGCCCCAGAGGAAGCCCGGGGGCATCTCGACGCGTCCGGTCGCGGTCGCCGGGTTCGGGGGGAGGGGCGCGGACGGGACGAAGCTGGTCATGGTCGATTGTCCTTCGAGAAGTCGCGGGATGGCACGCGGGCGGGCCGGTCGGGCCCGCCCGCGCGACGGTCGGCGCGCAGCACGGACCGCGCCCACCGGGTGGTGGGCGGGTCGTGCGGCGCGGGGCGCCGGGCGTCAGCCCTTGACGGCGCCCTGCATGATGCCCGCCACGAGCTGGCGGCCGGTGAAGATGAAGATGACGATGAGCGGCAGCGTGACGAGGAAGATCCCGGCCATGACGAGCGAGTAGTCGACGAAGAAGTTCGACTGCAGGGACCGCACCACGAGCGGCAGCGTCGGGTTGTTCTGGTTCAGCACGATGGACGGCCAGAAGAAGTTCGTCCACTGCTGCACGAACGTGAACAAGCCCAGCATGGCGGCGGCCGGGCGGGCCGCCGGCAGCGCGATGGACCAGAACGTGCGGATCATGGACGCGCCGTCGACCCGGGCCGCCTCGATGAGCTCGTACGGGAGCGCCTCGCCGAGGTACTGCGTCATCCAGAAGACGCCGAACGCCGTGACGAGCGCGGGCACGATGACGGCCTGGAGCTTGCCGATCCACCCGAGGTCCGACATGAGGATGTACATCGGGATGACGCCGAGCTGCGTCGGCACCGCCATCGTCGCGATGACGAACACGAGCAGCGGGCCGCGGCCACGGAACCGGAGCTTCGCGAACGAGAAGCCGGCGAGCGTCGAGAACAGCACGACCGAGAGGGACGTGAGCACCGCGACGACCACGGAGTTCCAGGCGGCCTTCCAGAAGTTGATCGCGTCCGAGCTCATGACGTCGGCGAACCGGTCGAACAGGCTCGCGTCCGGCAGGAGCTGGGGCAGCGCGCTGCGCGAGATCTCCTCGGGCGTCGAGGAGCCGAGGATCAGCGTGAAGTACAGCGGGAACACCGAGATGAGCAGGACGATCCCGAGGATGGTGTACGTGACCCAGCGCGGGCGGCGCTGCGTGCCGCCGACGTTCTTCCCGGCGCTCCGGCGGCGGGACGCGGCGCGGGCCGCGCCCGGGCCGGCGGTCTGGGCGATGACGGGGACGGAGCTCATCGCTTCCTCCGGTCGGTCGGGCTGGCGGCGGTCGGGACGGACGCCTCGGTCCCCGCGGCGGAACGCTGCGCGGACATGGCGTCCTCGGCGCGCAGGCGCTTGCGCGCCTCGTGGCGGCGACGCACCCAGCGTGGCGGGCGCGGCTGCGCGTTCGACGTGGCGATCCGCCGGGTGACGAGGAAGTTGACGATGCCCACGAGGATGATGAGCAGGAACAGCAGCCACGCGACGGCGGCCGCACGGCCGAAGTTCTTCTGGTTGCCCCACGCGACGTCGTAGAGGTAGAGCACGGTCGTCATCCACTGCCGGTCGGCGCCGCCGAGGCCCTGCGCGTCGAACATGCGCGGCTCGTCGAAGATCTGCAGGCCGCCGATCGTCGACGTGATGACGACGAAGATGATCGTGGCGCGGATCTGGGGGACGGTCACGGAGAAGAACTGGCGCACGCGCCCGGCGCCGTCGATGATCGCGGCCTCGTAGAGCTCGCGCGGCACGGCCTGCATCGCGGCGAGGAAGATCAGCGCGTTGTAGCCGGTCCAGCGGAAGTTCACCATCGACGCGATGGCGACGTGGCTCGCGAGGGCGTCGGCGTGCCAGCGGATCGGGTCGACGCCGACGAGGCCGAGCAGCTCGTTGATGAGCCCGTACTGGTCGGCGAACAGGCGGCCGAAGATCATCGAGACCGCGACGGGCGCGACGACGTACGGCAGCAGGACGCCCATGCGCCAGAACGTCGCGGCGCGCAGGTTCTGGTCGAGCAGGGCCGCGATCGCGATCGCGGCGATGACCTGCGGCACGGACGAGAGCACGAAGATCGAGACGGTGTTGCGCAGGGACTTCCAGAACGTCGGCTGCGCGAGGACGTCCGTGTAGTTCTGGAGACCGACGAAGTCGCCCTGGCCGCCGAGCAGGTTCCAGTCGTAGACCGACACCACGGCGGTGTACACGAGCGGGAAGAGTCCCGTGATCGCGAACAGGATGAAGAAGGGCGAGATGTAGAGGTAGGGCGAGACCTTGACGTCCCAGCGGCTGAGGCGCTGGGAGAAGCCGACGCGGCGCGGCGTGCGCGGCGGCGGCCCGCTGAGCCCCGGCGAGGGCTGGGTGGGCGTGAGGACGGCCATGTGGGATTCCTGGGCTGCTCGGTGGCGCTGGGTGGCTGCGGGTGCGGGGCGTCGTCCGCGGGCGGACGCGCGCGGGGCCGGGGGCGGCAGATCGTGCCGCCCCCGGCCCCGTCAGGTCACAGGCCCAGGTCCTGGAAGGACTGGAGCGTCTTCTGCCACGAGGAGGCGGCGTCGTCCGTCTTCTCGACGTCCACGCGCTTGATGCCGTCCTGGACGGTCGTGTGGATCGAGAAGTAGTTCGCGCCCTTGAACGGCGCGCTGTCGATCGCGAGCGCACGGTTGACGAAGATCGTGCCGACCGGGGCGTCGTTGAAGAAGTCGTTCGTGAAGGACTGCACGGCGTCGGACTCCTGCGCCTCGAGCTGCGACGGGAACGTGCCCGCGTTCTCGAAGGCCGTCGTCTGCTGCGCCGGGTCGGTCAGCCACGCGGCGAGCTCCTTGGCCGCCTCGGCGTTCGGGCCGGAGGCCGGCACCGTGAGGAACGAGCCGCCCCAGTTGAGGCCGCCGCCGGGGAAGACGTCCGCGACGTTCCAGCCGGTGACGCCGCCCGAGCGCTCCTCGACCGGGCCGGTCATCCACGCGGGGCAGATCATCGTCGCGAAGCCGTCGTTCTGGAACGCGGCGTCCCAGTCGCCCGACCACTGCTCGAGGCCGGCGGAGAGCTCGTTCGTCGTCGACTGCTCGAGCACCGTGTCGTAGATGTCGATGATCGGCTGGTTGGACGCGAGGTCCTTGGGCGTGCCGTCGGACTCCTCGTAGGCGTTGTCGATCTGGTTGACCATCGCCTGCGAGATGGACATCGCGGAGTCGTACCAGGCCGCGTCGCTCGCAGCGACGAAGGTCTTGCCCGCGGCGAAGTAGTCGTCCCACGTGGCGTCCTCGCCACCGAGGAGCTCCGCCACGCCGGCCGGGTCGCTCGGGAGGCCCGCGGCCTCGAAGAGGTCCTGGCGGTAGCAGATCGCGCTCGGGCCGATGTCGGTGCCGTAGCCGATGAGCTTGCCGTCGGTCGTCGTCGCCTGCTGGACCTTCCAGTCCACCCAGCGGCCGTCGAGCGACGAGTCGGTGAGGTCGGTGAAGAGGTCGGGGTACTGCATGAGCTCCGGGAGCCAGTCGACCTCGATGGCCTCGATGTCCGCGAGGCCCTCGCCGCCGGCGGCGAGCTTCGTGGTGAGGTTGGTCCGCGCGTCCTCGGACTTGGCGGCCTTCGTCTGCTTGACGGTGACGTTCGGGTGCTCCGCGGTGTACGCGGCGAGGAGCTCGTCCGTGTAGCCGAAGTCGTTGAACGTCGCGACGGTGAGCGTGATCTTGTCTCCGTCGCCGGAGCCCGTCGCGTCGTCGTCCGAGCCGGAGCCGCTCGAGCACGCGGTCAGGGTGAGGGTGATGGCCGCGAGGCCTGCGACGGCGGCGATCGCCTTGCGGGGCCGGCGGGTCGTACGGGTGCTGCTCAGCACGGTGACTCCCTTGTCGGTGGGGCGGGTCGTGGCAGCGCTCCCACCTCCAATGTGGTAGCGCTTCCACACAACGGCCTGATCGTGCGTTCCCGCCCGAACCCGTGTCAAGCCTGGGTCGGGTCGGCACGGGTGTGGTCGCGCTCCCACTCAGGTATCGCCGCAGGTCAGCGCGTTTCGGCGACCTACCAGTTGGTCGGGTTCTGTGGAAATCGTTACCGGTTCGAGACCGGTCGCCGGGCGGGTGTCGCCGGGTCGCCGATCAGGTGCGGCCGGGCGCCGCTCGGTAGATGGTCAGCGCGACAGCCACGCGAGACCGGCGGACTCCTCGGCGGCGAGCGCCGTCCGCACGGCCTCGGCCGCGGCCTGCTCGATCGCCCCGCCGAAGAGCGGCACGTTGGCCTTGACCTCGCCGTCGTAGCGCTCGACGGTGCCGTCCCCCTCCGGGGAGAGCGTCACGGTGCCCGTGAGGCGCACCGGTGCGCCCGTGATCTCGAGCGACACCGTGCCCGACCGCTCGCCGTCGCGCTCCGGCTCCCAGGCCTCCGCCTGCCGGATCTCGAGACGACCCCCGACGAACGAGCGGACGTGCGCCGGGATCTGGTCCGTGGGCAGCGTCCGCCGCACCGTGACGGTGAACCCCTCGTCCGGTCCGCCGGTGACGTCCACCTGCTCGACGTGGGCGCCCTCTCCGCCCGAGCGGGCGGCGCGCCAGCGGACGAACTCCTCGTCCGCGAGCATCGCCCCGACGGCGTGGACGGGGGCGGGGTAGCGGAGCTCGACGCTCAGGTGCACGGGACCTCCTCGGGCCCTGCGCCGGCCCGTGACGGACCGGCCGACGGGACGGCTGACGGTTCGGGCGACCGCGCACGCGGGCGCTGAGGGGACTCTACCGGTCGCGCCCCTCTACGCTGGGGTCCGTGTCTGCCATGAGTGACCTCATCTCCCGCCACGCCGACCTCAGCCCGGCGGACAACGAGTGGTTGCACCTGCTCGTGGGCGACTGGCAGGTGATCTCCGACCTCGCGTTCGCCGACCTCGTGCTGTGGCTGCCCACGAGCGACGGCAACTTCGTCGCCGTCTCCCAGTGCCGGCCGTCGACGGGCGCGACCGTCCACTACGACGACATCGTCGGGTCGTTCGCCCCGGAGGGCCAGCGCCCGCAGCTCGAGCGCGCGCTCACCGAGGTGCGGTCGCAGCGCTCGCGCGAGCCGCGCTGGTTCGGCGCGTACGCCGTGCGCGAGGAGGCCATCCCGGTCCTGCACTCCGGGAAGGCGATCGCCGTCGTCGCGCGGCAGACCAACCTCGGGAGCGGGCGCACGCCCAGCCGCCTCGAGCTCAACTACGTCGAGGCCGCGGACGACCTCATCGCGATGATCTCGCGCGGGGAGTTCCCCTTCCCGAACGCCGCGACCGGTCCGCGTCGCGGCGCGCCGCGCGTCGGCGACGGCCTCATCCGGCTGAACTCCGAGGGCGAGGTCCTCTACGCGAGCCCCAACGCGCTGAGCTGCTTCCACCGCCTGGGGGTCATCGGCCCGCTCGTCGGGCGGTCGCTCGCCGAGGTGACGGCCGACCTCATCGAGCACCAGACCCCCGTGGACGAGTCGCTCCCGCTCGTCGTCATGGGCCGCGCGCCCTGGCGCACCGAGATCGAGGCGCAGCGCGTCGCGCTGTCGCTGCGCGCGCTCCCGCTCACCGAGTCCGGCCAGCGCATCGGCGCCGTCCTGCTGTGCCGCGACGTCTCGGAGCTGCGCCGCCGGGAGCGCGAGCTCATCACCAAGGACGCGACGATCCGCGAGATCCACCACCGCGTGAAGAACAACCTCCAGACCGTCGCGGCGCTCCTGCGGCTCCAGGCCCGGCGCATGGACGTCCCCGAGGCGCGCGCGGCGCTGGAGGAGGCGATGCGCCGCGTCGCGACGATCGCGCTCGTGCACGAGAGCCTGTCGCAGACGCTCGACGAGGAGGTGGAGTTCGACGACATGGTCGGTCGCGCGCTGCGCCTCGCGGCCGACGTCGCCTCCGCCGACACGAGCGTGCGCACCGTCCGCACGGGGAGCTTCGGGCTCGTGCCCGCGGAGGACGCGACCCCCCTCGCGCTCATCCTCACCGAGCTCGTCACGAACGCCGTCGAGCACGGCCTCGCGAAGCAGGAGACCGGCACGGTCGAGGTCGCGGTCGAGCGCGACGGCTCGGCCCTGCGGATCGTCGTGTCGGACGACGGTGTCGGCATGCCCGACGGCGACGTCGCCCGGGCGGGCAAGGCCGCCAAGAGCGGCCTGGGGTCGCAGATCGTGCAGACCCTCGTGACGAACGAGCTCGGCGGCACCATCGAGTGGTCGCCGCGGCCCGGCGGGGGCACCCAGGTCGTGCTCGCGCTCGTGCTGCGCGACGGCAACCGCCAGGGCTGACCGGCCGGCACGACGGCGGCCGCCGCGCGGAGGCGCGCACGGCACGGGTCGCGGAGCGGAGGCACCGCACGACGACGGGCCGCCACCCCGGAGGGTGACGGCCCGTCGTGCTGCTCGACGCCCGGAGGCGGAGCGGCGTGTCAGCCGGCGCGGCGTGCGCGCGCGGTGCGGCGCTTGAGGGCGCGGCGCTCGTCCTCGGAGAGACCGCCCCAGACGCCGGCGTCCTGGCCGGACTCGATGGCCCACTTGAGGCACGTGTCGACGACGTCGCAGCGGCGGCAGACGGCCTTCGCCTCCTCGATCTGGAGGAGCGCAGGGCCGGTGTTCCCGATGGGGAAGAACAGCTCGGGGTCTTCGTCGAGGCAGGCTGCGCGGTGGCGCCAGTCCATGTTCGTCGTCTCCTTCGGGCAGAGGGGAGCCTGGTCGCGAGGTGATGACTCGTCGCTGGGCGACCCGGCAGGGGGCTGCCCGGGCCAAGGGCTCGAGGCGGGGGGTGATTGATGCTTGAACCAGGTTCACACCTCGTGAAGCACAGCACAAGGGGTTACGAGAAAGTTTCCGTCGCATGAATCGTGAGGCCTTCGTCACACGGGTGTGAAGCCGCAGGTCGGCGCGTACGCTGGGTGATCGTGCCCTCCCGCGAGCCCTCCGGAACCCCGCCCGAGCCCCGCCCGACGCCCCCGGGACCGTCGTCCGACGGGGGGTCGCGGCCGCCCGCGCTGACGGCGCTCGTCGCCGGGGTCGGCATCGAGATCGCCGCGCTCGCGGTGGGCGCCGTGCTGATCCTCGTCGAGCTCCTCCGCGGTGGTTCGCAGTCGTTCGGGGTGAGCGTCTTCCTCGTCGTCTTCGCCCTCGGCGTGGGGGCCGTGCTCGCCGCGAGCGTGCGCGGGCTGCTGCGCGGGCAGCGCTGGGCGCGGTCGCCCGTCGCGACCTGGCAGATCCTCCAGGGGGTCGTCGCGGTCAGCTCGCTCCAGGTGGGCGTGACCCCGTGGGTCGTCGTCGCGCTCGTGCTCGCCGTCGTGGTGCTCGTCCTCCTCATGCTGCGTCCCGTCGTCGAGGCGACCACGCGCGACGTCCGCCCGGCTGCCTGACTCCCGGCGCGCTGCTCGATTCCGGCGCGCACGCCTGCGGCCCGGCCTGTTCGCCTGACGGCCCCGGAGGACCGGCCCTGCCCCCGCCGTGGCCGACGCTGCGCCGGGCGCGGCTCTCGTCCGTCACGGGCGGGCGACCTGGAGCGGCGCCAGCCACGCGCCCTGGACCAGCACCCCTCGGCCCGGTCGGGGTCGGCCGGGTTCGGTGAGCCACTCCAGCCCGTGCCCGAACACCTCGGCGCTCCCACGTTCCCGCGGCGCGAGGACGATCCCGCTGCGCGCCCCGCGCAGGTCCGCGAGCGGACCGCGCAACGCCGAGGCCGCGGCGCCCGTGGTCGCCGACGCGAGCAGCACGAGCCCGTCCCGGCACAGCGCCGCGAGCCGGTCGGCCTCCAGCACGCAGAGCTGGGTCAGCACGTCCAGGTCGTCGACCACCACGACCCGCGGCGCCGTCGCCCTGCTCGGGAACGTCGCAGCGCCCTGACCTGCCTCCAGCGTGTCGAGGAGGCGCGCGACGTCCGCCGGCGTGTACCGCCGCACGACGATCGCCCCGTTCCGGTTCCCGTTTCCGTTCCCGTTCCGGATCCCGTTCCCGCTCTGGTTCCCGTTGCTGCTGCCGCTCGCTCTCCAGTCGGTCGTCCCGCTCCCGTCCCGGTTGCCATGGCTGTTGCTGCTCGCCCTCCCGTCTTTCCTGCCGTTCCCGCTCCTGGCCCGGCCGGTGGTGCGCGCGGTGCGCCCGGGGGCAGGCATCGCCGCGCCCGCCAGCGCGCCGTCGCGGCTCACGACCGCGCGGAGCGAGCCGGTGGCGGCCGCGTGCCGGGCGAGCAGCGCGAGCGTGCTCGTGCGGCCGCTCCCGGGCGGCCCGACGACGAGCGCGCCCCGCGCGACGTCCATCCACAGCGTCCGGCCGTCGTCGCCGCCCCGGCCGATCGCGACGTCCCAGCCCACCGCGACGTCCGCGACGGCACGGCAGACCGCAACGTCTGCGGCGCCTCGACCGACCGGGCCGCAGGTGGGTCCCGGGCCGGGTACGACGTCCGTGTCGTCACCGTCAGCCGAGGCGACCGCGAGACCGGAGTCCGTCACGACGACGGCGGGGCCCGGGTCGACACCGCCCGGCGCGTGCCCGGCCACGTCGAGATCGGCGGAGTCGACGTCGTCGGGCAGCGGGTGCAGCCGGAACGCGCCCCGCAGGGGCGGCGCCGGGCGCCGTGCTCGTCCTCGCGCGACGGTCGGTGGCAGCACGACCTGGCACACGAGCGGGTCGCCCGGCCCGAGCCACACCGCCCGGCCGGGCGGTCCGCCTTGCCCGGCGAGCGCTGCTGGCACGCCCAGCGACACGTCGTCGTGGCGGTCGCGCGAGGCCAGCACCGCTCTGACGCCGACGAGCGACGCCAGGCCGCCGACCGTCGGCCCGCTCGCGCTCACGGCGACCGCCGTGGGGGAGTCGGCGAGCACGTCGGCGAGGGCGTCGGCGCCGGCCCCGCCCGCGACGCCGGCGAGCACGCCCCGCACGGCCTCGACGTCGTCCACGAGGAGGAGGGTGCGTCCGGTCGTGCGGTCGAGCCCCGCGGGTCGGGACTGACCGTCGTCGTGACCCGCCAGGAGCCGGAGAAGGCGGACGACACGGCGCGGGTCGCTCCGGTCCACGACCGTGCCGGTGCCGGGGTGCGCCGCGAGGTCCGCGAGCCCCGACCCGATCGCGTGGACCGCCCAGCCGCGGTCGAGCGCGGCCAGCCCGACGGTGCGCAGGGCCGTGGTGCGGCCCGACCGGGGTCGGCCCTGGACCGCGAGATGACCATCGAGCGGGTCCCAGCGGACCACCGTGCGGCGCTGCAGGGCCGGCAGGTCACCGAGCGCGACGGGCAGCGTGCGGTCGTCGGAGCGCACCGCCTCGCCGTCGACCCTGGCGATCCCGTCGATCCCGTCGACCCCGTCGACCCTGGCGAGCTCGTCGGGCCCGACGCGGGCGGGCAGGGCGGGGAGCCACGGCGCGGGGTGGGCGCGCAGCCCCGACCGCGCCGCGACCTCGCGTGCCGCCGCGACGAGGAGCGGCAGATGGTCGTCCGCCGAGTTCGGCGCGGGCCCGCACGGGCCGCGTCCAGCGCCCCACGGGTCCGCGAGCCGCACGCGCGCCTCCGGCAGGGCGAGCGGCCCGCCGGCTCGTGCGCACTGCACGGCCACCGGTGGCTCGGCGCCGCGGCGCAGGATCAGGCGCCCGGGCGTCGATGCCGGGACGCGGGCGGCGTGCGGCGAGTCGACGACGTCGCGCGAGTCGGCGACGTCCACGACCCGGAGCGCGAGCCGCAGCGTGACGTTCGCCCGTACGTCGGCGCTGACGGCGCCCGCGGGCCGCTGCGTCGCGAGGACCAGGTGCACGCCGAGCGACCGGCCCTGCGCGGCGACGCGCAGCAGCCCGGGCACGAGGTCGGGCAGGTCGTCGGCGAGCGCGCGGAACTCGTCCACCACGACCACGAGCCGCGCGAGCCGTCCCCGGGGGAGGGCGTCGATGCTTGCGACCTCCGCCGCGGCGAGGATCCGTTCGCGCCGGTGCAGCTCGGCCCGGAGCCCGGCCAGCGCCCGTCCCGCGAGCCCCGGGTCGAGGTCGGTCACCTGGCCCACGACGTGCGGCAGCCGGCCGCACGCCCCGAAGCTCGCGCCACCCTTGAAGTCGACGAGCGCGAACGACAGCTCGTCGGGCGGGCGTCCGAGCGCGAGCCCGGCGACGAGGGTCTGCAGGAGCTCGGACTTCCCGGCGCCCGTCGTGCCGGCGACGAGCACGTGCGGGCCGTCGCGGACGAGGTCGACGGCGACCGGCGCGCCCCCGGGCCCGACGCCGAGGACGGTCCGCAGCCCGTGCCCGTCCCGGCGGGGCGCGTCCTGCCAGCGCTCGGCGACCCAGGCCGCGAGCCGGTCCGGCGCTCGCGGAGCGCCCAGCAGCGGACCGAGCGCGACCGCCGACGGCAGCGACCGCGCCGTGGGGTCGCCCGGGTCGGGCTCACCCGTACGGTCCCCGTTCCCGATGCCCAGCCGGCCGAGGTGCTCGGCCGCGGCGAGCCGCCGCGCGAGGCCGAGCGCCCACCCGGCGGTCACGCCAACGTGCTCGCGCGGCGCCCGTGCTCCGTCGGGACCCGTGACGACGGGGACGGCTCCGGTGACGTCGACGAGCGTCCGGCACCACGCCGGGACCTGCGTCCGGTCCCCGAGCACCAGCAGCACGTCCGTGCCCGCGGGTGCGCACCTCTCCCACGCCCGGGCGAGCTCGCCCGCAGGCACCGGGCCGTCGACGACGACGAGGCCGGGCGGGTCGGCGGCGGCCACGGCGTCGAGCGTCCGGACGGCGCGGGCGTGCGGCAGCCAGCGGCACCACGACCACGCGGGTGCGTCCTGCGCCGCGGGCCGCACCGTCAGTGGCGCCCCCGACGCGAGGACCTCCACGAGCAGGGCCCGGGCCGCGGCGAGCGCGACGTCCCGGGGCCCGACGACGGCCACGCACCCGTCCGGCAGCCGGACCCGCGACGGGCTCGTCCCACCCGGCGCCGCGAGCGGCGCCCCGCCGCCGGCCGCGCCCACGGACCCGCCCGACGTCGTGCCGACGGTCGTTCCCGGCGCCGCCCCCGGCGACCCGGCGCGCGCCGAGAGAGCGCCCGCCGCCCCCGCCCCCGCCAGGTCGGCGCCCGGGGCGAGCCGGGCGACCGTCGCCCAGAGCAGGACGTCGGCGGGCCGGGGGTGCAGCGGGTCCACCGGCACGGTGCCGGGGGCGGCCCCGACGTCCGCCGCGGCCTCGGACGGCGCGGCGCGCTGCGCGACGCGGCGACGGCGCGCCTCGGCGAGCGCGGGACCGAGGACCGCGAGCGGCCCCACGAGCGCGAGCAGCGCGAGGAGCGGCTGGCGCAGCGCCACCGCGAGCCCGATCGACGCGACGGCCGGCACGAGCGCGGTCGCGAGCTGCGGCGTCCCGAGGCGGCCGGCCTCGACGGGACGGTCCGGACCCACGGCCGGTCCGGACCGCGGACCGTGCACGAGCGCGGGCCGCGCGCGCAGGGCGTACGCGCCGTCGGGCGTCACCAGGGCGCGACCGTCGCGCCAGCGCACCGCGCGCCACGCGCCCACCCGCCGACCGGCCCGGGCCGGTCGCGCACGGAGGAGAGCCGCGTCGTCGGGCACCCGGCGCGTGCCGCGCGGCACGCGCACCCGTACCCGGGGGCCGCGCCGCGTGGTGCGCCAGCGGACGTCGAGCCGGTCGACGCGGGTGCGTCCCCGGTCGCCGTGCCCGACGGCGACGAGCCGCCCGGCGTCCGGGCCGCCCAGGACCGCGACGTGCCGGGGCGCCGCGAGCACGCCCTCCGGACCCGGCCCGTCGTCGCGACCGCGCGGGTCCGACCCCGCCCGCACGACCGTGACCGTCGCCCCGGGGAGCAGCGGACGCGTGCCGCAGCGCTGGTCGTCGTCGACGGGGACGCCGTCCACGGCGAGCGGTGCCGTGCGCAGCTCGGGGCGGCACCCGAGGTCGGCGAGAGCGGGTCGCGCGTCGCCGAGGCGTGTACCCGCGGCGAGCAGGACGTCCGTGCCAGGGTGGACCGTCACGCGCACCCATGCCCCGCCGTCGGCCCCGGGCGCGGGCGTGCCGCCCGGCGGTGCACCGGGAGCGAGGGGCGGGGAGGGGGAGAGCACGCGGCGATCGTGCCCGACGGCGGTCCGCGCGGGCCGGGCACGACCGCGCCCCTGTGGACGGGGGTCCGTCCACAGGGGCGCGCGTCGGCCGAAGGCCGGTGGGGCGTGTCGCTCAGTCCACGGCGAGCGCCGCGACGGGCGACGTCCGGGCCGCGGTGCGGCCGGGGACGACGGAGGCGACGAGCCCCGCGACGAGCGCGACCACGAGCACGAGCGCGATGTCGCGCCACGGCACGGCGAGCGACACGTCACCCATGACGCTCAGCGCCGTGGCCGCTCCGGCCCACCCGTAGAGGACGCCCAGCACGATCCCGAGGACCGCCCCGACGCCCGCGATGAGCATGCCCTCGATCGCGAGCATCCAGCGCAGCTGGGAGCGGCTGAGGCCGATAGCCCGGAGCGTCGCGGACTCGCGCCGCCGCTCGATGACCGAGAGCGAGAGCGTGTTCGCCACGCCGATGAGCGCGATGACGACCGCGACCGCGAGCAGCCCGACGATGACCCCGAGGATCGTGTCGATGACGCTCTGCATCGCCGCGCGCTCGACGGCGATCCCGGCGACCTCCACGGGCGTGTCCGACTCCACGACGGCGTCCTGGATCGCGGGGACCACCTGCGCGGCGGTGCCGGTGTCGTCGAGGCCGACCCACAGCCGGGACATGAGGCTCGTCGGGTCGACGGCGCGCGCGTCGTCGACGGTGAGCAGCCCGCCGGAGCCGATCCCCCCGGTGCGGACGACCACGTCGAGCGTCTCGCCCGTCGGGCCCGTGAGCTCGGCGGTCTCGCCGTCCGCGAGACCGTAGTTCTCCGCCTCGCCCTCCGAGAGGAGGAACGTCCCCGGACCGAAGGCCGCGAGGTCGTCCGGCGTCCGCACCACGGAGCGCGCGGCGTCGGGGTCGACCCCGTGGAACGACGTCTCGGTGCCGTCCGGCATGGTCACCGTCGCGGCGTACAGCTCGACGACGCGGGACACGCCCTCGGTGCCGGACACGGCGCGCACGACGTCCGACGGCACCGGCTCACCGGTCGACCCGTACGCGTCCGTCGCGAGCATGACGTCGACGGGGTACTGGTCGTCGAGCGCGGCGTCGAGCGAGGTGCGGGCGCTCGCGGCGCCGGTCGACATCATCGCGACGAGCGTGACGCCGATGAGCAGCGCGGTGCTCGTCGCGGTGGTGCGGCGCGGGTTGCGCAGCGTGTTCGCGGTGGCGAGGCGCGCCGTCGACCCGGTGCCCGCGAGCAGGCGGCCGACGAACGACACGACGGCGGGCAGCCAGTAGACCGCTCCGACGAGGACGCCCACGAACGACAGCGCGCCGCCGGCGACCCCGGCGAGGAGCCCGATCTCGGGCTTGTCGGTGAGCCCGAGCCAGATCCCGCCCGCGAGGACGGCGACGCCGCCCAGCGTGAGCAGGGACGCGATGACGAGCCGCACGCGGCCGCCGCCGCGCAGGATGCTCGGCGCGTCGGCCGGGCGCAGCGCCTCGAGCGGGGCGACGCGGGTCGCGGCGCGAGCGGGGGCGAGCGACGCGACGACCGTCACGAGCGTGCCGACCACGAGCGGCACGAGCACCACCACGGGCGTGACCGTGATGGTCGCGGGGACCGGGACGCCCAGGTCGGCGCCGCGCGCCACGAGGAGCGCGATCTGCGTGAGCAGGGCGCCCAGGACGATGCCGGCGAGCGACGACACGACGCCGAGGATCGTCGCCTCGGTGAGGACGGACCGGGCGAGCTGCGCCTTGTTCGCGCCGACCGCCCGCAGGAGCGCGAGGGTGCGCGTGCGCTGCGCGACGAGGACCTGGAACGTGTTCGCGATGACGAGCGCGGCGACGAGCAGCGCGACGGCGGCGAACGAGAGGATGACGTACGTGAAGACGTCCTGGTCGCCGGTCATCTTGCGCGCCTGCTCCTGCGCGTGCTCGTCCGGGGTGACGGCCTTCGCCCCGTCCGGCGAGGCGGCGACGAGCTCGGCGCGCGCCGTCTCGAGGTCCGTGCCGGGCGCGAGGGCCACCATCGCCGACGAGTAGGTGCGGGCCGGGTCGTCGGGCGTGGCCTGCGCGGCCTCCCAGGCGGCGACGTCCTCGGCCGGGACGACGACGGCGCCGCCCATCTGGGCGTACGCGCCGTACGGGTCGTCGGTCGTCCCGACGACGGTCAGCTCGTCACGGACCTCCGTGTAGTCGCCGCCGTCGGGCGCGGTCTCGTCCCACACGTTGCGCGAGCTCGTGACGGTGTCGCCGATCCCGACGCCGAGGCGCTCGGCCACGGCGGTGGGCAGCGAGACCTGGCCCGACGCGGTGGGCATCGAGCCCTCGACCACCTCGAGCGCCTCGAAGCGCGGGTCGGACGGCGCCGGGACGCCGAGCTGGAACACGCGCTTCGCACCGTGCGAGAGGTCGAGGTAGGTGAACGCCGTGGCGTCGACGGCCTCGACGCCGGGCACGGAGCGCAGGGCCTCGACGTCGGGCGCCGTGAGGTCGTCCGGGGCGGACACGACGAGGTCGGCGTCCGCGTACTGCGCGGCGATCGAGTCGTTCGTGGTCTGGGTGATGACGTTGCCCGCGATGAGCGTCGCCGTGACGAAGGCCGTCCCGATGACGATCGCGACGCCGGCCGCGACGAGGCGGCCGATGCTGCGGCGCATCTGCGCCAGGGTGAGCCGGAACATCAGGCGCGCACCGCCTGCGACGCCGTCGGGGCGGGACCGTCGGTGCCGGCGTCGAGCGTGCGGAGCGCGTCGAGCCCCGCGAGCACCGACTCGGGCGTCGGGTCCGTGATGTCGCCCGCGATGCGCCCGTCGGCGATGAGCACGACGCGGTCCGCGTAGGCCGCGGCCGTCGGGTCGTGCGTGACCATGATGATGGTGCGGCCGAGCTCGCGCACCGAGCGGCGCAGGAAGCTCAGCACCTCCGCGCCCGAGCGCGAGTCGAGGTTGCCCGTCGGCTCGTCGGCGAACACGACCTCCGGGCCGGCGATGAGGGCGCGCGCGATGGCGACGCGCTGCTGCTGCCCGCCGGACAGCTCGCTCGGGCGGTGGCTCAGGCGCGCCTCGAGGCCGAGCGTGCGCACGAGCGTCTCGAACCACGCACGGTCCACCTTGCCGCCCGCGAGCTCCACGGGGAGCGTGATGTTCTGCTCCGCCGTGAACATCGGCAGGAGGTTGAACGACTGGAACACGAAGCCCACGCGGTCGCGGCGCAGCTGCGTGAGCGCGTTGTCGTTGAGCCCAGTGACCTCGGTGTCCCCGATGAAGGCGTGCCCGCTCGTCGCGGTGTCGAGGCCCGCGAGCAGGTGCATGAGCGTCGACTTGCCCGAGCCCGACGGCCCCATGATGGCCGTGAAGTGCCCGCGCTCGAAGTCCACGTCGACGCCGTCGAGCGCGTGCACCGCCGCCTCGCCCGTGCCGTAGGTCTTGCGCAGCGTGCGGGCCCGCACCGCGGGCGGGCCGGCGGGGGCCGGGTCGGTGGGTCGGTACACGGTCGTGTCCACGTCGTCTCCTGGTTCGTCGTGCCGCACGCGGACCGGTGGTCACGGGCGTGCGTCGGGATCGTGGACGACGCTACGGAGAGGGCCCGGCCCGCCGCGTCCGGCGACGGTCGGGTCATGGCCGCGGGCCGGGTCATCCTCTGGTCGTAGGAGTGCCCCGCCCAGGGTGGACACGACGACGCCCCACCGGTCGGGGACCGGTGGGGCGCGGGCGGAGCGGGTCAGGCGCCGGGGCGCACGAGCCCCGTCTCGTAGGCCGTCACGACGGCCTGCACGCGGTCGCGTGCGCCGAGCTTGGCGAGGATGCGCCCGACGTGCGTCTTGACCGTCGCCTCGGCGACGAACAGGTCGCTCGCGATCTCGGTGTTGGAGCGGCCGCGCGCCATGAGCACGAGCACCTCGCGCTCGCGCTCGGTGAGGCCCTCGACGGCCGCGTGCGCGGGCGAGTCCTGGACCTGCTCGGCGGGCAGCGCCGTCACGAGGTGCTCGAGCAGGCGCCGCGTGGACGACGGCGCGATGACCGCGTCGCCGCGGTGCACCGTCCGGATCGCGGCCAGCATCTCCTCGGGCGGCGCGTCCTTGAGCAGGAAGCCGCTCGCGCCCGAACGGATGGCCTCGAGCACGTACTCGTCGAGGTCGAACGTCGTGAGGACGATGACCTTGGGGGCGTGCGCGCCGTCGGCCGCCGCCGCGGTGAGGCGGGCCGTCGTCTGGAGCCCGTCGAGGTGCGGCATGCGCACGTCCATGAGCACGACGTCGACCGGGTGGTCGGCGAGCAGGCGCAGCGCCTGGAGCCCGTCGCCCGCCTCGACGGCGACCGTGAGGTCGGGCTGGGAGTCGATCACCATGCGGAAGCCCGCGCGCACGAGCTGTTGGTCGTCGACGAGCGCGATGCGCACGGGGGCGTGCGGCTCGGTGGCGTACGCGTCGCCGGGCACGGGGAGGGCGTCGGTCATGGTGTCCTGTCGGTCGGTCCGGTCGGAGGGCTCGCGCGCGGGTCAGGGGGGCGGCGGGGGCGGGGCGAACAGGCCCGGCGCCGGTCCGGTGGCCGTCCTGCCCGGTCCCATCCTGCCCGACGGTCCCGACCTGCCCGGCAGCGCGGGCCCCGACGGCACGGGGCCAGACGGCGCGGGGCCCGGCGGCACAGGTCCCGACGGCGCAGGTCCCGACGGCACGGGGCCGGGCGGCACGGGCGCGCGACCGGGGACCGGCGGCACGGGCAGGCGCAGGTGCACGCGGAACCCGCCGCCCGCGCGCGGCCCCACCTGGACGGACCCGCCGAAGAGCGCGGCCCGCTCGCGCATCCCGAGCACGCCGTAGCCGCCGGAGCGGGCGTCCTGCCGGGCCTCCGCCGCGCTGGAGGCGCCCCGGCCGTCGTCCTCGACCTCGAGGTCGAGGGTCGTGGCGCCCCAGCGCACGACGACCGTGACCTCCGGGTCCGGTCCCGCGTGCTTGAGGACGTTGGTGAGCGCCTCCTGGCAGACGCGGTAGACCGTGAGCCCGGCCCCGGGCGGCAGGGTGCGCGCCTCGCCCACGCGCACGAACGACACGCGCATCCCGCTGTCGCGCACCTGGGCGACGAGGCTCTCGAGGTCGGCGGCGTCGGGCTGCGGCGCGCGCTCGAGGGCGGCCGGCGGGGGGTTCCCCGGGAGCTGCTGCGTGGCCGCACCGGGTCCGGACGGCGAGCCCGGGCCGAGGACGCCGCCGCGCCCCGCGGGCAGCGCCAGGGTGCCCCCGGGCCCGACGGCGGCCCCCGGCGCGGGCGGGCGCGGCGGCTCGGACCGCAGCACGCCGAGCAGACGGCGCATGTCGGCCAGGGCGGTGCGTCCCGTCTCCGAGACGGTCGCGAGCGCGCGGGCCGCGGCGTCGGGGTCGTGGGCGGCGGCGTACCGGCCGCCGTCGGCCTGGGCGATGATGACGGACAGCGAGTGGGCCACGATGTCGTGCATCTCGCGGGCGATGCGCGCCCGCTCGGCGGCGGTCGCGATCTGGGCCTGCTGGTCGCGCTCGACCTCGAGGCGCTCGGCGCGGTCGACGAGCGCGGCGATCGTCTCGCGCCGGGACCGCCGCACGAGGCCGAACGCCCAGACGGCGAGGAACGTCATGCCGCCGAACGCGGACGTGAGGAACACCATGAGCGCGAGGTCTTGGAGCCGGCCCGACAGCAGCCCGAGCGCGACGCCCAGGACGACCGCCCCGACGAGCGAGGCGACGATCGCGGTGCGGTGCGCCCAGCGCGGCCCGTAGACCGTGACCGAGTAGAGCGCGACGAGCACGGCGAAGTCGGCGGGGAAGATGAGGAGGTAGCCCGCGAGCAGGTGCACGAGCGCGACCGAGTACACCGTGACCGCCGACGCGAGCGGGTGCGAGCGTCGCCAGGGGAGCGGGGCGAGGAGCAGCACGGCCCAGAACGCGGCCCAGCCGCCGCTCGTGCCGACGCCGCTCGCGCCGGACGCGGAGAACGCCGCCGACGCGGGCACGAACACCACCGCGAGGACGAGCGTGACGGTGAGGTCCACACCGAAGCGGTGCTCGTCGGACCACTGCCCGAGGCGCTCGTACCAACCCATGCGTCCAGCCTAGGCAGCGGGCGGTCGCGCGGCGTCCGACCAGGGTCGCAGAGTTCACCGGGCACGATGGGACCGAAGTCGTACTGATGCCCTAGCATGAGCGAATGACCCACGTACTGCTAGCGGAGGACGACCCGGCGATTGCCGAACCTTTGGCGCGCGCACTGACACGTGAGGGTTACAACGTCGTCGTCCAAGGAACTGGTCAAGGGGCGATCGACTCGGCCAGCGGTGCGGACATCGTGGTGCTCGATCTGGGCCTTCCGGACATGGACGGCCTCGACGTCGCACGCGAGATCCGTCACAAGGGCCTGACCACGCCCGTGCTCGTGCTCACCGCGCGCGCCGACGAGGTCGACCTCGTCGTGGGGCTCGACGCGGGCGCCGACGACTACGTCACCAAGCCGTTCCGCCTCGCGGAGCTCCTTGCCCGGGTCCGGGCGCTCCTGCGCCGCTCGCACGGTGAGCAGGTCGACGAGGAGGAGCTCGCGGCGCAGGACGTCCGCATCGACGTCTCCGCGCACCGGGCGTTCCAGGGCGAGCGCGAGCTCCACCTGACCACCAAGGAGTTCGAGCTGCTGCGCGTGCTCGTCGCGAGCGCGGGCTCGGTCGTCGTCCGCGACGCCCTGATGCGCGACGTGTGGGGCTCGGAGCCCGTCGGCTCGACGAAGACGCTCGACATGCACGTGTCGTGGCTGCGCCGCAAGCTCGGCGACGACGCCAACGCGCCGCGCTACATCTCGACCGTCCGGGGCCTCGGCTTCCGCTTCGAGACCGGCGAGAGCTGACCGTCCCCTGACGGGACGAGGGACACGGGGAGCGAGGAGCAGCGTGCGGCGTCGGATGCTGCAGGCGACGGTGGCGGCCGTGGCCGTCGCCGTGATCCTCCTCGGGTTCCCCCTCGCCTTCTACGGCGCCCGGTTCGTGCTCCAGGGCGAGGTCGACGACCTCTCCTCGCGCGTCGAGCGCCTCTCCCGGTCCATCGACGCGCGCCTCGCGACGGGTGACGAGATCCCGGACCACGTCATCGAGGACGCGGTCCAGCCCCGCGCGAGCGACCCTCCGGCGCACGTCTACGTCGCGCTGCCCGACGGCACGGTGCTCACGGCGGGCGACGAGGTCACCGGCCGCGAGATCGAGCAGCCCCTGCACTCCGACTCGGGCGCGCTCGTGACCCTCACCGTCTCCTACTGGGACGCCTACCTCCGGGCCGCGCAGGTCGTGCTGCTCGTCGTGGCCGCGGCGATCGTCGCGTTCGCCGCGGGCATCGGGATGGCGGTGTGGCAGGCGAACCGCATCGCCGCGCCGCTCGTGTACCTCGCCGCGTCCGCGGAGCAGCTCGGCTCGGGGCAGGTCCGCCCACGGCTCGAACCCTCGGGCGTCGAGGAGATCGACCTCGTCGCCGCCGAGCTCGCGCGCAGCTCCGACCGGCTCGCGGGCCGGCTCGCCGCGGAGCGCCAGTTCGCGGCCGACGCGTCGCACCAGCTCCGCACGCCCCTCACGGCCCTGAGCATGCGGCTCGAGGAGATCTCCCTCGCGTCCGACGACCCGGCCGTCCAGGAGGAGGCGCGGATCTCCCTCGAGCAGGTCGAGCGGCTGGTCGGGGTCGTCGACGACCTCCTCGCGTCGTCCCGGCGCGCCCAGGGCGGGACGACGGAGGCGGTGAGCCTGCTCGACGTCGTGCACCAGCAGGAGGAGGAGTGGGTGCCGACGTTCGCGAAGGCGGGGCGCCGGCTCGTCGTCGACGTGCCGCCCGAGTACCAGGTGCTCGCGACGCCCGGCGCGCTCGCGCAGGTCCTGGCCACGCTCATCGAGAACTCCCTCAAGCACGGCGGCGGCACGACCACGGTCCGCGCGCGCCCGTCCGGCACGAGCGGCGCCATCGTCACCGAGGTGTCCGACGAGGGCGCGGGCGTCCCCGACGACCTCGCGCCGCGCATCTTCGAGCGTGAGGTCACCTCGGGCGCGGGGACCGGTCTCGGCCTCGCGCTCGCCCGGGACCTCGCCGCGTCCGACGGCGGCCGCCTGGAGCTGGCGCAGCGTCGGCCCGCGGTCTTCGCGCTCTTCCTCGCGGGGGTGCCGCGGCGCCTCGACCCGCGCGTCGTGCTGCCGACGGGGACGGCCGTCGCGGCCGGTGGCCGACGCCGGCGCCGACGCGGCTGACACCTCCGGGACGCGTGCGGCTCAGTCGGTCCGCACGTCCGCAGGAGGGCGAGGCGCGCCGTCCGCGGCTTTCGCCGGGGTCGCGGCGTCGGCGCGGTCTCCCGTGAAGACGAGGTGGCGGTACGCGACGTAGCGGAACGCCGTGCCCAGGGCGAGCCCCACGACGTTCGCCGAGACGTTCTTGGCGAGCGGCGACGTCAGCCCGAGCGCGTACGTCGAGATCGCGAGGCACCCCACCGCGATGAGCATGCCGCCCACGTTGACGACGACGAACGCGGCGAGCTCCCGCCCGCGCGACTGCGTGCGCCGGTCCGAGAACGTCCAGTACCGGTTGCCGACCCACGCCACGAGCGTCGCGACGGCGACGGAGACGATCTTCGCGGTGAGCGGCTTGTGCCCGAGGAGCTCGCCCGGGCCGAAGCTCAGCAGGTTGAACAGGCCCAGGTCGACGACGTACGCGAGCGCGCCGACCGACCCGAACTTCGCGAGCTCGCGGACCCGCGCCAGCACGCGCTCGCGGCGCGACCCGGACGTCGCGGACGTCTCCGCTCGTCGGTCCAGGTCGTTCACCACCCCTCGAGGCTACCGGCCGGTCCTGGCCCCCGCCCGGGTGCCGTCCGCCGTCCGTCCGACGGGCGGTCGGGGGAGGGCCGCCCCGCGGCCAGGCACTAGGGTGGGTGCACGTGGCAGCCCCAGTGATCGCCGTGGTCGGCGGAGGACAGCTCGCACGCATGATGGCCCCCGCGGCCGGAGAGCTCGGCGTGCACCTGCGCGTGCTCGTGGAGGCCGCGGACTCGTCCGCGGCCCAGGTCGTCGTGGACGCGCCCGTCGGCGTCGCGTCCGACGAGGCGGCGGTCCGCTCCCTCATCGCCCCCGCGGGCGCCGCCCTGGCGGACGTCCTGACGTTCGAGCACGAGCACGTCCCGAACGCGCTGCTCACCGACCTCCTCGAGCACGGCACGCCCGTGCGCCCGGGCCCGGACGCGCTCGTCCACGCCCAGGACAAGATCGTCATGCGCCGCCGGCTCACCGAGCTCGGCGTGCCGTGCCCGCGCTGGGCCGCGCTCCCCACGGACCCGACGGCGGCCCGGGCCGCGCTCACCGACTTCCTCGCCGAGGTCGGGGGCGAGGCCGTGGTGAAGACCGCGCGCGGCGGGTACGACGGCAAGGGCGTCCGCGTGGTCTCGGCCGCGGCGGGTGGCCCCGCGCAGGTGGCGGAGTGGATCGAGGCCGCCGCGACGGACGGCCCCGAGCTCCTCGTCGAGGAGAAGGTCCCGTTCACGCGCGAGCTCGCGGTGCTCGTCGCTCGGCGCCCGAGCGGCGGAGCGGACGGGCGGGGCGAGGTGCGCACCTGGCCCGTCGTCGAGTCGATCCAGCGCGACGGCGTGTGCGCCGAGGTGATCGCGCCCGCGCCCGGCCTCACCGACGCCGAGGCGGAGCGTGCGCGCGCCGCCGCCGTGCGGATCGCCGAGGGGCTCGGCGTCACGGGGGTGCTCGCGGTCGAGATGTTCGAGGTCGCGGGGGAGGAGGGCCCGCGCGTGCTGGTCAACGAGCTCGCGATGCGCCCCCACAACTCCGGCCACTGGACGATCGACGGCGCGGTGACGAGCCAGTTCGAGCAGCACCTGCGGGCCGTCCTGGACCTCCCGCTCGGCGACACCGCGTCGACCGCGCGCTGGACCGTGATGGCGAACGTCCTCGGCTCGACCCTGGACGAGCTCACCGACGCGCTGCCCGACGTCCTCGCCGCGTTCCCCGACGCCCGGGTGAACCTCTACGGCAAGGGCGTGCGCCCCGGGCGCAAGCTCGGCCACGTCAACGTGAGCGGCGACGACCTGGACGAGGTCCGGCGTCGGGCTCTGGCCGCCGCCGCGACCCTGCGGGGCGAGCGTCCCGCGACCGACCCGAACGAGGAGCGCGCATGAGCCAGAACCCTGTCGTCGGCATCGTCATGGGGTCGGACTCCGACTGGCCCGTCATGGAGGCCGCCGCCGACGCGCTGGCCGAGTTCGACGTGCCCGTCGAGGTCGACGTCGTCTCCGCCCACCGGATGCCCGTCGAGATGATCGACTACGGCCGCACCGCCGCGGAGCGCGGCCTGCGCGTGATCGTCGCGGGCGCCGGGGGAGCGGCCCACCTGCCGGGCATGCTCGCCGCCGTCACGCCCCTGCCCGTCATCGGCGTCCCCGTGCCGCTGCGCCACCTCGACGGCATGGACTCGCTGCTGTCGATCGTCCAGATGCCCGCGGGCGTCCCCGTCGCGACGGTGTCCGTCGGCGGCGCGCGCAACGCGGGCCTGCTCGCCGCGCGCATCCTTGCCGCGGGCACCGACGACGACGCCGCGCGGCTGCGCGAGCGCATGGTCGCCTTCCAGGCGGACCTGGGAGAGCAGGCGCGTGCCAAGGGTGCACGGCTGCGCGCGTCGCGCGCCGGCGGGCAGCGCACCGGCTTCGGCGCCTGAGCCGAGGCGTCAGCCCGTCGGCTGCGGGAGGCCGCCCACCTGACCGGGCGCGAGGTTGCCGTCCCGGATGTCGACCCAGAACTGGCCGACCGTCTCGGGGTCGAGCTGCACGGTCGACCCGAGGTTGCCGCCGGGGCGGAAGTCGGGGTTCGAGATCGGCGGGGTGCCGGTGATGCCGTCGGGCCCGTTGGCCTTGCGGAAGGCGAGCGCGAGCTTGCCGAGGTCCACGATGCCGGTCTTCTCGTCGACGGTGAGGGCCCCCAGCCCGGAGTCGAGCAGCGAGACCTGGTCGCCCGGGCGGAAGAGGATGCCGGGGTCGGCGGCCTGCGAGCTGATCGCGCCGATGACCTGGCGCTGACGCTCAGCCCGTCCGATGTCGCCCTGTGGGTCCGAGTACCGCATGCGCGAGAACGCGAGCGCGGTGTGCCCGTCGGCCACGTGGCAGCCCGCCGTCCAGACGAGCTCGCTCTTCGGGTCGTCCACGTCGTAGTCGAGGCACAGCTCGACGCCGCCGACGGCGTCCACGATCCCTTCGACACCGCCGAACCCGACCTCGACGTAGTGGTCGACCGTGAGGCCGGTGAGCTGCTCGACGGTCTGCACGAGCAGCGCCGGACCGCCCCAGGAGTACGCCGAGTTGAGCTTGCTCGACCCGTTGCCCGGGATCTCCGCGTACGTGTCGCGCGGCAGGCTGATGAGCGCGACCGGCCCGCTCGGCGGCGCGTGGAGGACCATGATCGTGTCGGTGCGGGCGCCCTCGGTGCCGTCCTCGCTGATGCCGTCCCCCCGCGCGTCCGACCCGGCGAGCAGGTAGGTGTTGCCCGCGGTGCCGGGAGCGCCGGAGAGCGCCTCGACGTGCTGGATCTTGCCGTTGGCCCAGATGAGGAGGCCGACGGGCCAGGCGAGGAGCGCGACGATGACGACGCCGGCGACGAGCCCGACGATGCGGCCCTTGCGGACGCGGAAGCCGCCGCCCGGACGGGACGCCCCGGTGGCGGAGGGCGGGCGTCCGCCGCCCGGGCCGCCGGGGCCGGCCGGGCGCGGGCGAGGTGCCGCCGTGGGTCGACGTCCCGCGGTCGCGGTCGCGGCGCGCGCGCTCGCGTGCGGGGACGACGAGACGCGAGCGGGAGCCGAGCGCTCGGGCGACCGCGCCGGCGCGACGGACGGGGGCAGCGCCGAGGCCGCGGGCTCGCTCCGAGGTCGTGCGCGCCCCGCGGGCGGCGCCGGCGGCGGCGTGCCCTGGCGGGCCGGGGTCACGGGGATCTCGCGCGACGACTGGCGCCGGATGCGTGGCTCGGCCCGGACGGCGTCGTCGGGCACCGGCCGGGCCGGCGGGCGGGGGCGACCGCTGTTCCCGACGGCGATCGCGTCGTCGGCCGACGTAGGCCGGGGCGAGCGACCGCCCTGGGGCGTGAAGCTCGGGGGCAGCGACCGGGGATCGCGGGAGTCGGTCATGGGATCACCCGCACTGCGCGGTCTCGTCGGCGGCGGAGAACGCCTCCTTGCCGGCTTCCTTCGTCTGCACCGGCGCGGGCTCGTCCGTGGCGGTGTCCGGCGCCGGGGCCTCGTCGCCCTCGCCCGCCGGTGGCGCGTCGGTCGCGGCGTCGTCCGCCGGCTGGTCGGCCGCGGGGGCGGGCGTCACGATCGGCTCGTCCGCGCGCACCTTCGCCCACAGCTCGTCGGCCTCCGAGGTCCAGACGACCTTCGCGTCGGGGTCCCGCGGGTCCGGCGCGTTGGGAACGGTCATGAAGGTGATGTTGCCACTCGTCGCGCCCCGGAGGCTGAAGGCGAGCCCGGCGAGGCTCGGGATCGACGAGAGGTTGTCGCTCGTCGTCAGCGACCTGGTGCCCGCGTCGACGAAGCCGTAGATCTGGCCGAGGTCCGAGAGCACGTTCTTCGACAGCACCTGGTTGACCGTCGCGGCGAGGAGCTGCTGCTGCCGGCCGATGCGGCTGAGGTCCGACCCGTCGCCCACCCCGTACCGGGCACGCGCGAAGCCGAGCGCCTGGGCGCCGTCGAGCGTCTGCCACCCCGCGGCGAGCTTCAGGTCCGCCTTGGGGGAGTCGATCGCCTCGGGGATGCACATGCGCACCCCGCCGATCGCCGACACCATGTTCTGGAAGCCCGCGAAGTCGACGACGACGAAACCGTCGACGTAGACGTCGGTGAGGCTCTCGACGGTCTGCATGGTGCACGCGGCGGCGGAGTCCACGTCGCCGCCGACGGTCGCCCCGTTGGCGAACGCCGCGTTGAAGCGGGTGTTGGCGGGGGCGGTCGTCTTCCCGCTCGTCGTGTTGCACGCCGGGACGTCGACGCGCGAGTCGCGCGGGATCGAGATCATCTCCACGCGCGAGCGGTCGGCGGACACGTGCACGAGGATCGTCGTGTCCGAGCGCATGCCCTCGACGCCCTCGACCTCGTGGCCGTTGTCCCCGCCGCGCGCGTCGGACCCCATCACGAGGATGTTGAGGGGCTTCCCGGCGTTCGGGTCGCTCGGGTCCGGGGTGGTCTGCGCGGGACGGTCGTCGAGCAGGTCGAGCGCGCTCGACGACGTGATGTTGCCCTGGATGTTCGACAGCGCCGAGGCACCGCCGACCGCGCCGAACGCGAGGACGGCCGTGGCGACGAGGCCCACGGAGCGCGCGACCCGGTGGGTGCGCTGCCGTCTCGCGTGCGCAGGACCGCGCGACGGCCGGGAGGCCGCGGCGCTGCGGTTCTGGGCGCGGGAGCGTGGGGTCACGGGCATCGAGCATAGGCGGACGCCGCGACGCGCTGGCGCGTGCACGGGGCTCGCGGCGTGGAGGAGTTGTGGAACCTACGGTTCCGACCGGGGACGCGTGGGCACCGCGCCGTCGTCGATCGTGGCGGTCCGCGCGGACTCGTCGTGCTCGAGCTGGCCGACCGAGTCGTCGACGCGCTCGAGCGTGGCCTCGGCCAGGCCGAGCTCGCGCGTGAGCACGGTGATCTTCCGCTCGAGCTGGTTCGTGCGCCGGTGGCTCGTCGCGATGAAGCTGACGAACGCGATCACCAGCGCGTAGAGCAGCAGGTCGGTGCCTCGCCCGACGTCGAGCATGTTGGCGACGTACGTGAGCCACTCCGGGAAGAGGATCGCCAGCACCGCGGAGAGCACGAACCCGACGAGGAGCAGACGACGGATCGCCTGGTGGCGGGCGTTCGCCGTCGAGCGGGTCAGGAGAACGGACGCCACGACGACCGCGACGACGAGGATGATCTGGATGAGCATGGCCGATCCCTGCTACTTGAAGACGAGGTCGACGAGGATGTTGACGGAGTTCCAGAGCGACTGGCCCTTGCCCTTGGAGTAGTCCGTGTACAGCACGTGGACCGGGTGCTCCCGCCACGGCAGCCGTGTCCGGCCGAGCTGGAGGACGATCTCGCTCGCGTGCGCCATACGATCCTGGCGCAGGTCGACCTGCCGGGCCGCGTCCACGCGGATGACCCGGAGGCCGTTGTGCGCGTCGGTCAGGCGCAGCCCGGTGCTCCGGTTCGTGAACCACACGGCCGTCCGGAGGACGAGCCGCTTGAGGAGGCCCGGCCTCGTGCGGTCGTCGAGGAATCGCGAGCCGAACACGACCGCCACGTCCTCGGCGCGCGCCAGCTCCACCATCGCGAGCGCGTCCTCGACCTGGTGCTGGCCGTCCGCGTCGAACGTCACGAGGTACCGCGCGCCCTCCTGCGCCCGCGCGTACTCGATGCCGGTCTGGAGCGCGGCGCCCTGGCCGAGGTTCACCGCGTGGCGGACCACGACGGCGCCCGCCTCGCGGGCGCGCTCCGCGGAGTCGTCCGTGCTGCCGTCGTCGACGCAGACGACGTTCGGGAAGGTCTTGCGCGCCTCGGCGACGACGTCGCCGACCACCGCGTCCTCGTTGTAGAGCGGGATCACGAGCCAGACGTCGTCGGTGACGGTGCGGGTGGGCGCGCGACCGTCCGTCGCCGCGTCCGAAAAGTCCATGCCCTCATTCTTGCAGCATCCGGAGCGAGGTCAGGACGAAGGTCAGTCGTCCCGTGCCGACCGCGTCGGTAGGCTGGCCGGTGCGGTGCCGCGGTTAGAGTGAGCCCGCCCACTGCTGTCGAGAGCGAGGAGCTCCTCCCATCATGAGTGTGCGCATCGCACCCAGCGCCGACGTCGCCGAGAGTGCCGCGATCGGCGACGGCAGCCAGATCTGGCACCTCGCCCAGGTGCGCGAGGGGGTGTCGATGGGGGAGTCGTGCGTCGTCGGACGAGGCGCCTACATCGGCACCGGCGTGCAGATGGGCCGGAACTGCAAGGTGCAGAACTACGCCCTCGTGTACGAGCCGGCGACGCTCGCGGACGGCGTCTTCATCGGTCCCGCCGTGGTGCTGACGAACGACACCTACCCGCGCGCCGTGAACCCCGACGGCACGCTGAAGAGCGCGGACGACTGGCACGCCGTCGGCGTGACGATCGGCGAGGGGGCAGCGATCGGTGCGCGCGCCGTGTGCGTCGCCCCCGTCACGATCGGCGCCTGGGCGACCGTGGCCGCCGGCGCCGTCGTCACCAAGGACGTCCCGGACCACGCCATCGTCGTCGGGGTTCCCGCGCGACGGGTCGGCTGGGTCGGACGAGCAGGCCGACCGTTGGAGCGCGACGGCGAGCACTGGGTGTGCCCGGTGACGGGGGCCCGCTACGAAGAGAACGACGACAACATCAGAGAGGTTGCGGCCGAATGAGCCAGACACTGATCCCCGCGGCGAAGCCGATCGTCGGGGACGACGAGCGAGCGGCCGTGGACCGCGTGCTGCGCAGCGGGATGATCGCCCAGGGCCCGGAGGTCGCCGCCTTCGAGCAGGAGTTCGCCGACGTGCTCGTCGGCGGGCGCACGTGCGTCGCGGTCAACTCCGGGACCTCCGGCCTCCACCTGGGCCTCCTCGCCGCGGGCATCGGCCCGGGCGACGAGGTGATCGTCCCGTCGTTCACGTTCGCGGCGACCGCGAACTCGGTCGCGCTGACCGGCGCGACGCCGGTGTTCGCGGACATCGAGGCGGACCACTTCTGCCTGTCGCCCGACGCGGTGCGCGCCGCGATCACCGAGCGCACGAAGGCGATCATGCCGGTGCACCTCTACGGTCACCCGGCGGACATGACGGCGCTCGGAGCGATCGCCGAGGAGCACGGTCTGCTGCTCTTCGAGGACGCGGCCCAGGCGCACGGCGCGACGCTCGACGGCCGTCCGGTCGGCTCGTTCGGCACGTTCGCGATGTTCAGCCTCTACCCGACGAAGAACATGACGTCGGGCGAGGGCGGCATGGTGTCCTGCGCGACCGACGAGGTCGCCCGCAACGTCCGGCTGCTGCGCAACCAGGGCATGGAGCGCCAGTACGCGAACGAGGTCGTCGGCTTCAACGCCCGCATGACCGACGTCCACGCGGCGATCGGCCGGGTGCAGCTCACCAAGGTCCAGGGCTGGACCGCGGACCGTCAGCGCAACGCGGCGTTCCTCACCGAGAACCTCGAGGGCGTCGTCACGCCGCCGGTCGCCGACGGGGCGGTGCACGTCTACCACCAGTACACGATCCGGGTCGCCGACGACCGCGACGGCGTGGTGACCGCGCTGCGCGAGGAGCACGGCGTGGGCTCGGGCGTCTACTACCCGATCCCCAACCACCGTCTCGAGAGCCTGCGGCACTTCGCGCCGGGCCTCGACCTGCCCAAGACCGAGATCGCGGCGCAGCAGGTGATCTCCCTGCCGGTGCATCCGTCGCTCACCCAGGCCGACCTCGACCGCATCGTCACCGCGGTCAACACCGTCGTGAAGGCAGGTGCGTGATGGCCGACCTCCGCGCAGGCCTCATCGGCCTCGGTGCCATGGGTCGGCACCACGCCCGGGTGCTCCGCGAGATCGACGGCGTCGACCTCGTGGCCGTCGCCGACCCGGGCGGCGACCCCTACGGCGCGTCGGGTGACCTCGACGTCCTGCCCGACGTCGAGGCGCTGATCGCCGCCGGGATCCAGATGGCGGTCGTCGCGGTCCCCACCGTCTTCCACGAGGACGTCGCGCTCGCCCTCGCCGCGGCCGGCGTCCACACGCTCGTCGAGAAGCCCATCGCCGCGACGAGCGAGGCCGGCCGGAAGGTCGCCCAGGCGTTCGCGGAGGCTGGCCTGGTCGGCGCCGTCGGGCACATCGAGCGCTTCAACCCCGCGCTCCAGGAGCTTCGCCGCCGCACGGAGGCGGGCGAGCTCGGCGAGGTGTACCAGATCGCGACCCGTCGCCAGGGGCCCTTCCCCGCGCGCATCGCCGACGTCGGGGTCGTCAAGGACCTCGGGACCCACGACATCGACCTCACGGCCTGGGTCGCCCAGAGCCCGTTCCAGTCGGTCGCGGCGCAGACGACCCACCGCAGCGGCCGTCCTCACGAGGACATGGTCACGGTGACCGGACGTCTCGAGAACGGCGTCGTGACGAACCACGTCGTCAACTGGCTCTCGCCGATGAAGGAGCGCGTCACCATCGTCACCGGCGAGCGCGGCGCGTTCGTCGCCGACACGGGCACCGCCGACCTCACCTTCTACGCCAACGGGGTCATCCCGACGGAGTGGGAGGCCGTCTCGGCCTTCCGGGGCGTCTCCGAGGGGGACGTCACGCGGTACGCCTTCGCGAAGCGCGAGCCGCTCCGCGTCGAGCACGAGGCGTTCCGCGACGCGGTGCTGGGGCTGCGCCACGACGTCGTGACCATGGAGGAGGGGCTGCGCACCCTCGAGGTCGCGGAGGCGGTGCTCGATTCGTCCCGAACGGGCACGATGATCACCCTCTGAACCTGCTCGCCCGCACTGCGGACTTTCTCCCGGGAACGTACGGTGACGAGAGAGTGCCCAAGGCACACATCTCGACCACAGGGGAGGAACGATGCAGTCGCATCGGTTCGGTACGTCACTTCGATCCCTCGTGGCGGGCGCCGCGGTACTCGCGCTGCCGTTCACGGCAGCGACCGCCGCGCCCGCCACGGCGGCACCAGCCACCGCGGCACCCGTTCGCGCCTCGCTCGAGGCCACGGAGGGCGGTGAGGGGATCGAGTCCGACGTCGCGGAGCTCGCCGTGGACGAGAGCCCCCAGGCGCTGGACGCGCCCACTGACGCCGACGCCCCGTTCACGGAGGCAGGTGCTCCCGAGCAGGACGGCACGGTCGTCGCGACCTCCGGCGAGACGACGGGCCTCGCGGTGGTCGGCGTCACCTGGGAGCAGGGCACCGCACCCGACGGTGCGACCGTGGTGCTGCGGACGCGCACGGCCAAGACCTGGTCGGAGTGGGCGGTCCTCGACCAGGAGGAGGTCGTCTCCGACGACCCGACGGAGGACGAGGTCGGGTCCGACGCGACCGTGCTCCGCGACGGCACGGAGCCGGCCTTCGTCGGGGACGTCGACGAGGTCGAGGTCGCGGTGCGCGGCGCCGCCGACAGCCTGCCCCAGGACATCCGCCTCGTCGTGATCGAGCCGGGGGAGGCGGACGCGGAGCCGACCGTGGCGACGACGAGGCTCGTGGAGGAGCCGGACGTCGCGCCGCCCGCGATCGTCGACGAGTCCGCGTCCGGCGGCACCACCTTCGAACCCGACGGCTTCGCGGCGGCCGCCGTGTCCCGTCCGACGATCAACACGCGCGCGCAGTGGGGCGCCGACGAGTCGATCATGACCTGGACGCCGCAGGTCGGCCGCGTCAACGGCGCCGTGGTACACCACACCGCCGGCTCCAACAACTACACCGCGGCGCAGGTGCCGTCGATCATCCGGGGCATCTACACCTACCACGCGCAGTCCCGCGGCTGGGGCGACATCGGCTACAACTTCCTCGTCGATAAGTTCGGTCGCATCTGGGAAGGACGCGCGGGCGGGGTGGAGCGCGCGATCGTCGGCGCGCACGCGTCAGGCGTGAACTCGCACACGTTCGGCCTCTCGCTCATGGGGAACTACGACCAGGTCGCCGTTCCGGCCGCGGCCATGGACGCGATGTCGCGCCTGATCGCGTGGAAGCTCTCCCTCCACGGCGTCCGCGCGAACGGGACCGCGGCCATCGACGGTCGCACCCAGCCTGCGGTCGTCGGGCACCGCGACGTCGGGCAGACGTCCTGTCCGGGGGCGAACCTCTACCCCCGGCTCGGAGAGCTGCGCTCGCGTGCGTCGAGCCTGCAGGGCGGCGGACCCTTCCGGTCGATCACCCGTAGTCTCGTCGACGACGCGCAGCCGGATCTCGCCGTGCAGAAGAACGGCGTCGTGTCGCTGCTCACCCAGGTCGGCTGGGCGTGGTCGTCACCCACCGCCGTCGGGAACGGCTGGAACTCGGGGACCGTGATCGGAGCGGGCGACTGGAACCGCGACGGGCGGGGTGACCTCATCCTTCGGGACGCGGCCGGTGGGCTGTTCCTCTACGGACGCACTACCGACGGCTGGCAGCCCCGGAAGCAGATCGGCAAGGGCTGGGGCATGATGACCCTGATCACCGGTGGTTCCGACTGGGACGGCGACGGTGTTCCCGACCTCCTGGCGCGGACTCGCGACGGCGCGCTGTGGCTCTACCCGAACAACGGATCCGGCGGTTTCGGTTCACCGCGCAAGATCGGTACGGGATGGGGCTCCATGTCGGCCGTCGTCATGCTGGGCAACGTCCAGGGCGGACGACCGGCGCTAGTCGCGAGGTCGTCCGACGGTCGCCTCACGACCTACTTCGGGGACGGCAAGGGCGGCTTCTCCGGCAGCGTGGCCTCCGGCTCCGGCTGGAACGCCATGACGACGATCCTCGGCGTCGGCGACGCGTCCGGCGACGGGCACGCGGACCTCATCGCCCGGGACGCGCAGGGGCAGATGTGGCGGTACCCGGGGAACGGTCAGGGCGGGTTCGGCGCGCGAACGCAGATCGGGACCGGCTGGCAGTCGTTCACCAGCGTCGTCGCGGCCCGGACCGGGAGCACGGTCGAGGTCTACGCGGTCGCCAAGGACGGGCGCCTCCACCGGTACGCGTACGCGAAGAGCGATGTGCTCGCGCGGAGCGTCCCCACCACGGTCCGCGTCGCGCAGGGCGCCGACGTGATCGTCGCCGGGGACTGGGACGGCGACTCTCGCCCCGACCTGATGGTGCGCAACCCGGGCGGCGAGCTCCTGCTCCACCGGGGGACCGGGAACGGGACGTTCGCGACCAGCGGTGTCCGCGTGGGCAGCGGCTGGAACGCGATGCGGGACGTCGTCGCCGCACCCGGCTTCGTCGGCGACGGGAAGCCCGCGCTGCTCGCGCTCGACCGGACTGGCGGGCGGATCTGGCTGTACCCGGGCGACGGGAAGGGCGGCTTCGGCGCGCGGATCCTCCTCGCGACCGACGCGGGCGCCGCCGACACCATCGTGAGCGCCGGCGCGTGGACCGGGCTCGTCCCGGACGTGATCACCCGGGAGAACGGCCGACTCTTCCTACGCCAGGGCAACGGGGCGGGGACGCTCGGCCCGTCCCGCCAGATCGGCTCCGGCTGGGGTTCGGCTGCCGCCGTCATCGGGACGGGCGACGCGACGCGAGACGGCAACCCCGACCTCGCGTTCGTCGGGAGCGACGGCCGGATCACCCTCTACCCGGGCAACGGCCGAGGCGGGTTCGTGCCTGCCTGGAGCTTCGGCGCCGTGCCCTCCGGAGGCGTGGCGTCCTGACACGGCTGCGGCCGGGGCAGCACATGCCACCCCGGCCGCAGCGCGTCGACGCGTGTCACGCCAGACGGGCGACGACCCCCCAGCCGTTGCCGATCGTCGTCCGGCTGGCGAAGCCGGAGCCCGTCCAGCGGTAGAGGTACAGGAGCCCGTCGGCGCCGGTGGCGACGAGGTCAGGGAGTCCGTCTCCGTCCCAGTCTCGGACGACGCTGAGCAGCCGCATGGAGCCCCACCCCGTGCCGATCTGCGTGCGGTCGAACCCGTTCCCCGCACCGCGGTACAGATAGAGACGTCCGGCGCCGTCGCGGGCGAGGAAGTCCGCCCTGCCATCCGCGTTCCAGTCCCCGCCGCCGACCACGACGGACATCGACTGCCAGCCCGCGCCCATGCGCTCGCGTGCGGAGAACCCGCCGTTGCCCTGGCCCCGGTACCGCCACAGGACGCCCGCCGTGTCGATGGCGAGGAGGTCAGCGTTGCCGTCGCCGTCGAGGTCCCCGGGGGCGACGACCGTCCGTGCGCCGCCCCAGCCCGAACCGACGCGGACGCGCGGCGCGAACGCCCCGTCGGCCGTGGTCGGGTAGCGCCACATGACGCCCGCCGCGTCGACCGCGAGAAGGTCGGTACGCCCGTCGCCGGTGAGGTCGTTGGCCCGGACGACGAGTCGCATCGTGGACCACCCGTTACCGATCTGGCGAGACTCGGCGAACCCGCCGGTCCCGTTCCCCTCGTACACCCGCAGGGTCCCGTCGGACATCACGGCGGTGAGGTCGGTCCGTCCGTCCGTCGTCGTGTCGGAGTCGAGCGCCGTGCTGCCCGTGACCTTCCACCAGTCGCTCCGCAGGCCGAGCGCGCTGCGGAACCCGGAACCCGTCGTGGACGTCGACCCGCTCGCCCCGGAGACCACGACCTCGACGACGCGACCACCCCACTCTCCGTCGCCGGTGCGGCGCCGGACCTCGATGGAGCGGGGTGTCCCGACCTGGGGAAACGCCGAGCGCAGCGTGCTGGCCGAGACCTTCACCGACCACGCGTGCGACGGGTTGCCGATCGGGTCCCAGGGATCGCGTCGCGCCACCTGGTAGGGCAGGTTCCCCGCGGCTGTCCAGCCACCGTTCGACGCGCTGAACTGGGTGAAGGCGAGCGCCCCGGCGTAGTGGCGTACCTGGTTCGCCGTGGCCGAGATCGCCGCGTCGGTGGACGCGGCCTCGTGGACCGCGGTCACGGTGCCGGACGCGTTGAGCGTCCTGATCCCGGAGTAGACCTGGCACTGCGTGGTGTCACAGGTCTGCCAGCCCGCGTTGCCCGCGGACGCCCGCTGGTGGGACGCGTACGTCCGTGCCGCGACGGCCTGTGCGCGCAACGCGTCGGCGGGCCAGCTCGACGGGGACTCGGCCGGCACCACGGAGCGCAGGTACGACTCGAGCGGCACAGCGTTCACCGTCCGCAGCCGGGGAGCGTCGCCGTCGCTCACGCCTCGGAGCGATCCTCGATACTCCTTCTGCCGACCGTCCGGGAGGATCAGCCGTAGGGTGCCGTCGGGAGAGGCGAGGTCGAGGTACGTCGCGGACGCGCCCTGCGACCATCGCCGCCACGAGCCGTTCACGAGCCCTTCGAGATACAGGCCCGGCGCTTGGCGGACGATCCGCCACTGAGTGACCTGCTGACCGGCGAAGCCGATGGGGCGGGGCCCGTTGACGGTGTCCGAGGCGGTCATCCCGGCCTCCGCGACGACCCGGACCTCGTTGTCGGTGTCCGCGCTGACGAGCACGCGGATCGGCTGGTTCGACTGCGTGACCGCCACCGTGCCCGGGTAGTAGAAGTCGAGGATGGCCGGGTAACTAACGCCTTGGGCGGCGGCCGCTCGAGCCCCCCACTGCGACAGACCCCGACCGTGGCCGTAGCCGCGTCCCGCGATCGTCACCGTCCCCGACGGTGGGAGGACGACGCGCTCCGAGGTCACCACTGCGGCGGACGCCGCGACGGGAGCGACGAGGCTGGAGACGAGCAGCCCTAGTGCGGTGAGGAGCGCGAGGGCGCGTGGACGAGGTGACATGGGGGCAGCATCCCATGCGCCCAGGGACCTGGCAGCGCGGCACGGGCGCGCCGCCGTCCGTGCGTGGGCCGCCTAGCGGTGCGCGGCCAGGACGATGTCGGCGACCCGCTCGCCGACGGCGTCGAGCGACGCGTTGGCCTGCACCCATGCCGCGCGCTCCACGCGTCTCCCCGCGTCGCCGTCGGAGCCGCTGGCGACCGTCCGAAGTGCGTCGGCCACGGCGTCGGCGTCCCACGGGACCGCGTGCCCGAGCCCGCCCTCGGTCACGACGTCGACGGTCGGCCCTTCGCCCGCGAAGATCACGGGCGTCCCGGTCGCCGCCGCGGCGACCGCCTTCGTCGCGAGGGCGATCGTGTAGCCGCCGCCGGGTCGGACGGAGGCGAGGGCCGCAGTGGCGCCGCGCACGATCGCGGCGACGTCCGTCCCCGGCATCGCGTCCAGACGCACGAACGAGCCTGGCTCCAGCGTGGCGCCTGCGGCGGCGACGCGCCCGACCTCGCTGCCGCGGCCCACCATGACGAGGGTCGCGCCGGGGAGGTCCCGGAGCGCCCGCCGGAAGCCCTCGACGAAGACCTCAGCGCCGTGCAGGTCGTTCATGGTCCCGGGATAGACGAAGAGCGGTCCCGACCGCCCGGGTGCGACGTCCCGGACCGGGCCGTCGAGCGTGAAGACCCCGGTGTCGACCCCGTTGCCGACGACGTGGACGCGCGAGGGCGCCGCTCCCAGGCGCTCCACGTGCCGACGGAGCTCGTCGTTCACCGTCACGACGGCGGCGGCGCGACGCACCGCGAAGGCCTCGAGCGCCCGCGTCAGCGCGACGACCGGGGCAGGGAAGCCGGCACCCTCGGCCGCCGCGGACACGAGGTCCGCGGCGTAGTAGACGTAGGGCGTCCGGCGGATCGTGAGCGCGAGGCGAGCGACGGTGCCCGTGGTCGGGGGCGGCTCGACGAGGACCGTGTCGTTCCGTCGGCCGAGGAGGAGCCGCCCGAGCAGGGGTGCGTCGAAAGAGGCGTACGGGAGGTATCCCCGGACCGTGCCGTCCTTCGCGCGCAGGACCGGCCACCGGCGGACCCGTACCCCGCGCTCGCTCGCGAGACCTGTTTCGGACGTGCGGCTGGTGAGGACGGTCACGTCGGCCCCGCGTCGTGCGAGGGCAGAAGCGGCGGCCCGGAGCCGGAAGGCCGCGGCCGCGGGCTCGGGAGCGTAGACCCGGGAAGCGATCGCGACGCGGGTCGGGGTGCGTGGGGGCATCGGTTCCTCAGACGGTGGTGGGCTTGGGCTGCGGCATCGTCACACCGGGGCTCGGGACGGGGCCGGTCGGTGGCTGCCTGCGTGCACGGCGTGCGTCCCACCATCGCCGCATGCGCCGCTCGACGGGTGCCTCCACGCCGTGGTGCAGCGCGAGCGCGAGCGCGAGCGAGAGCGCGAAGGTCACCGCGTACCACCCGAGGTTCGCCCATCCTTCGCCCCGGTGACCCACGAGGGCGAGGAGCGCGTACAGCACCGTGGCGTGCACCAGGTAGAAGGCGTACGAGGCGTTGCCCAGGGCGACGAGGACCCGGGTGCGGAGCAACGAAGGGCGGCCGGCGAGGTCGCGCACCGCGACGAGAACGATCATGAGGGCGCAGACGACCATGGCCAGCTCGTTCGCCGAACCGTTGACCCAGCGCGCGACCGAGGCGGGGGCGGCGGGCGTCCGGCACACGATCAGCAGGCCGACGAGACCGAGCGCGGCGGCGTACCCGAACCATGGACGCAGCCGAGGGCGCCAGCCGTTCCGTACGGCCCACGCCAGGCACATGCCGAGGAAGAACTCGCTGAGCCGGACCACGGGCCACGGGAGACCGGACGACCACCACGAGCCCGGTGCACCCATGGCGGCGGTGCGATAGGTGAGTGCGACGACGACGGTGCCCGCGGCGAAGAGGAGCGCACCACGCGTGCGCACCGCCAGGAGGGGTCGCTGGAGCGCGGGGTGCAGGGCGTAGAAGAAGGCCTCGCAGGTGAGCGTCCACGCGGCCGGATTGCCGGAGAAGAGGACGGAGGGGTCCCGCGACCAACCCTGCAGCAGGGGGATCGAGAGCAGGAGCACGGCGCTGAAGGGCTTGACCCACCACTGCTCGGGGTCGGGCGACACCGAGTAGAAGACGGGTATCGCGAGGGCGAGGGCGACGAGGTGCGCGGGGTAGATGCGTGCCACGCGCCGCCACCAGAACGTCGTCGCGGGCGTGGCGGAGGACCATGCCCAGGTCAGCACGAACCCGGAGAGGACGAAGAAGAACGTCACCCCGAAGTTGCCGTAGTCGAACACCGCCTGGACCGGCAGGGGGGCGAAGTTCGCCATGTGGTAGCAAAAGACGCCGAACGCCGCCCACCACCGCAGACCGGTGAGAGAGTCGGCTCGCGGCATGCGCGCGACGGGGCGTGACCACGACGACATGGTCGAGAGGCTATCAATCGGGCGAGCTCGGCCCGTGCAGGGCGGGGCGGCCGTTTGTCCTCGGCGTGGTGCGAACACCATGATGGGCTCCGTCCTGGGCGCAGGTCCGGCGGACGACGACACTCCAGGAGGTTCGATGAGCGCGGCGAGACGGCTCCGCGGGATCCTGCCTCGACGGCTCGACGGGCTCCTGTACGGGGTGCAGCGTCGGCTCCCGCTCGTGGTCGGGGAGCGGCTCGACGAGCGCTACTTCGGGTACAGCGCTGCGGACCGCCCCGCGCCTGTCGCGGTGCCCGCGACCGGTCGACGGGTCTACGTCGCCCCCGCCAACTTCGCCGGCCAGGGGTATGCGTGGTCGCGCGCGCTCGAGCGGCACGTCGACGACCTCACCGCCGTGAGCATGGCGCCCGTGCGCGACGGGGGCTTCGGGTTCCGTGTCGACTACCCCGTGCCCTACCCGGTCTACGCCGCCTCGCGACGGTGGCAGCGAGCGCAGCGGCAGCAGGTGCTGAGCTACACGCACGTCGTCCTCGAGGCGGGCCGACCGCTCTTCCCGCGCCTCGGGGCGGGGACCGTCGCGGCCGAGGTCGCCGAGCTGCGCTCGAACGGGCTGCGGGTGGTGATGCTGTTCCACGGGAGCGACATCCGGTCCCCGGACCGCCACGCGGCGTCGAGCCGGTGGTCCCCGTTCCACGAGAACGGTTGGGAGGAGGTCCCGCGGCTCCGCGAGATCGCCGCGATGAACAAGGCCACCGCCGCCGACCTGGGCGTGCCCGTGCTCGTCTCGACGCCGGACCTCCTGCTCGACGTGCCCTGGGCGCGGTGGTGCCCCGTCGTCGTCGAGGCGGAGCGTTGGGCGAGCGGGAGCCCGCTGCTCGAGCGAGAGCGGCCGCTCGTCGTGCACGCTCCCAGCCGGGGCGTCGTCAAGGGCACGGCCCTCGTCGAGCCCGCCCTGCGTGAGCTGGACGCCGCGGGGGTGATCGAGTACCGGCCGGTCTCCGGCGTGCCGAACGACGCCATGCCCGCGCTCTACGGGGAGGCCGACGTCGTCGTCGACCAGTTCCGGATCGGGAGCTACGGCGCCGCGGCGTGCGAGGCGTTGGCCGCGGGGCGCGTCGTCGTGTCGCACGTCGACGACCAGGTGCGGTCCGCCGTCCGGGAGGCGAGCGGCCTCGACGTTCCCATCGTCGAGGCGACACCGGATACGCTGTCCGACGTGCTGCGGCGGATCGCCGGCGACCGAGAGGCATTCCGTGAGGTCGCCTCGCGCGGACCGCAGTTCGTCGACACGTTGCACGGGGGGAGGTTCTCGGCGCGCGTGCTCGCCGAGACGCTCGACGTCCTCTGACGAACGGCGCGGTGCCCGCACGTGCGGGCACAACCACCCGTCCTGGTGAAAGGTCCGGTCCGCTTGAAGGTCATCTTCGGAACGCTCAGCAGCATCCTGCCCTACCTCCCCGGCGGCGCACGCCGGTTCCTCAAGTGGTACGTCGTGCTCAGCTGCGCGCTGGGCCTGCTGGACATCGCGGCCCTCGGCGTGATCGCCGTGGCGCTGTCCAGCATGGCGACGGGGTCGTCCGTGATCGACCTGCCGCTCGTGGGCTCGGTCGATCAGTCGAGCTTCGTGTGGGTCATCCTCTTCGCCTGCCTGCTGATCGTCACCAAGTCGGGGCTCTCCGTCCTGCTCCAGTGGTTCGCGACCCGCCGCTTCGCCGCGTTCGAGCTCGAGATCGGCGACCGGCTCTTCGACGCATACATCCGGGCGCCGTGGACCGAGCGTCTCGGGCGGAACACCGCGCAGCTGGTCCGTCTCGCGGACGTCGGCATCGCGAACGTCACCTCCGGCTTCCTGCTCCCCGTCGCGGGCCTGCCGATGCAGGTGGTCACGCTCGGCGCGGTGCTCCTGGTGCTCGCCGTGTCCCAGCCCGCCACCGCCGGCATCACGTTCGTCTACCTCGGCCTGGTGGCGGCCTTCCTCTACCTGTGGGTCGGGCGCCGTTCGTACCAGGCGGGCCGGGTGAACCGCGACTACTCGTTCCGGGTCGCGACGCTCATGACGGAGATGGTCTCCGCCCTGAAGGAGATCACGCTCCGCGACAAGGCGGGCGAGGTGGCGCAGGTCGTCCACGCGAACCGCATCCACACCACCCGGGCGCGTGCGAACATCTCGTTCCTGGGCGCCGTCCCGAAGTTCGTCATCGACTCCGCGCTGATCGGCGGGTTCGTCCTCGTCGGCGGGTTCGCCTGGCTCACCCAGGGGCAGGCGGAGGCCTTCGCCAGCGTGGCGCTCTTCGGTGTCGCGGGCTTCCGCATGGTGCCCGCGCTCGTGACCTTCCAGTCGACGATGTCGAGCGCGACCGCGAACATCCCGCACGTCCAGGCTGTGATCGGAGACATCCGCGCCGCCCAGGAGTACATCGCGCATGCCGAGCAGATCGGCAAGGCGCCCATCGTCGGCGAGCCGCGCTCGCTGGAGCTGCGTGACGTCGCGTTCACCTACCCGAGGACGACGGTCGAGGCCGTGCACGGGATCACCCTGTCCGTCCCGCTGGGCAGCACGGTCGGTGTCGTCGGGCAGTCCGGCGCGGGGAAGTCGACCCTGATCGACATCTTCCTGGGCCTGCTGGTGCCCTCCCGTGGGTCGATCACCGTGGGGGACCAGCGTCTCGAGGACGTCCTAGGCGCCTGGCGCAGCCGCGTGGGGTACGTACCGCAGGACGTGGCGCTCTTCGACGGGACCGTGGCCCAGAACGTCGCCCTCTCGTGGAGCGGTGACATCGACCGCGACCGTGTCGTGGCCGTGCTCCAGCAGGCGCAGCTGTGGGACGTCGTCGCGTCGCGCGACGGAGGGATCGACGCCCGCATCGGCGAGCGGGGCATGGCGTTCTCGGGCGGCCAGCGTCAGCGTCTCGGGATTGCCCGCGCGCTCTACTCCGACCCGCTCGTGCTGGTGCTCGACGAGGCGACGAGCGCGCTGGACACCAAGACGGAGGCCAGCGTGGCGGAGGCCATCAGCGGGCTGCGCGGGCGGGTGACCGTCATCAGCGTGGCGCACCGGCTCTCGACCGTCCGCAACAACGACCTGATCTGCTTCATGCGGGACGGGACGATCGTCGACCAGGGTCGGTTCGACGAGCTGGTGGAGCGGGTGCCCGAGTTCGCCGTTCAGGCGACGCTCGCGGGCCTGGTGTAGCCCATGTCGATCTCGACGCGTCTCAACCGGATCGTGAGTGCGCTCGTCGCGCGTCGCTCGCGCCTGCCCCGACCCGTCAACGCTGCGCTCGACCGGATCGTGGCGGGTGGCGGAGGCCCGCTGGGCCGCTTCGCGCAGGACGCCCTCGGCCGTCTGTCGGGGGGCGGCGCCCGCCCCGGGTCGCGGCCTGCGGTGCCCGGCACGCCGGTCCGCCTCTTCGTGGGCCCGACGAACTACGCGGGGCAGGGCTACCTGTGGGCCCGTGCGGTCGAGCGCGAGATCGCCGGCGTGGGGGCCGTGAACATGGTGGCCGAGGTCGAGCACGGGTTCCGGTTCCCCGCCGACGACGCGGTACCGGTCGCGACCTACCTCCTGTCCCGGCCCTGGCAGGAGGAGCAGCGGCGGTACGTCGAGCAGTTCACGCACGTCCTCGTCGAGGCGGAACGCCCGCTCCTGGGCCGGCTGCACGGAGGTGACGCCTTCGCGGAGACGAGGTCCCTGCAGGAGTCGGGGCTGCGCGTGGCGATGATGTGCCACGGCACCGACGTGCGCCTGCCGAGCCGGCACCGGGCCACTCACCCCTGGTCGCCCTTCCACGACGACTCGGCCGCTACCGCCACGCTCGAGGACGTCGCGCGGAAGAACATCGACGGGCTCGCGTCCCTGTCCGTGCCGGTCTTCGTCTCGACGCCGGACCTCCTGGAAGACGTCCCCGACGCCACGTGGTGCCCGGTCGTCGTGGACGCGGCCCGGTGGTCTCCGTCGGCGCGCGTGCTCGAGCGACCCCGACCGCTCGTGGTGCACGTCCCGAGCAGCTCGTCCGTGAAGGGCACGCAGCTGATCGCGCCGGTGCTCGAGAGGCTCGCCGAGCGCGGGACGATCGACTTCCGGTACGTCGAGGGCGTCCCGGCGGCCGACATGCCCGCGCTCTACGGTGAGGCCGACATCGTGCTCGACCAGTTCCGGATCGGCAGCTACGGGGTCGCAGCGTGCGAGGCCATGGCGGCCGGCCGGGTGGTCGTGGGGCACGTGTCGCCCGCTGTGCGGTCCCACGTCCTGCGGACGACCGGCCTGGAGCTGCCGATCGTCGAGGCGACGCCCGACTCGCTCGAGGAGGTGCTGACGGCCGTCCTGGACGACCGCGAGCACTACCGACGACGAGCTGCCCGAGGCCCCGAGTTCGTCGCGGCCGTCCACGACGGCCGGACGTCGAGCGATGTACTCCGCCCGTTCCTCCTGGAGGCCCGCACGTGACGGACCGGTCGCGCCCACGACTGCTCATCCTCTCCTTCTCGCCCATCGTCTCCGACGCCCGGCTGCTCAAGCAGGTCCGGAGGTTCCGCGACGACTACGCGGTGACCACCTGCGGGTACGGGGACGCGCCCGAGGGCGTCGTCGAGCACGTGCGGATCCCCGACGACGCCCCCTACAACGACGTGAACGCCAAGCTTCTCGCGGTGCGGCAGTTCTCCGTCGCCTACTGGCGCACGAGCGCCGTCCGGGCCGCGCACCGCGCGCTCGCCGGGCGCGAGTTCGACGCGGTGCTTACGAACGACCTGGAGACCGTCCCGCTCGCGCGGCGGCACTGGCCCTCGCGGATCATCCACGCGGACCTCCACGAGTACAGCCCACGGCGGCACGAGCACGTCGCGGACTGGGTGCGGTGGCGGCAGCCTTACTACGAGTGGTTGTGCCGTGCCCACGTCTCCCGCGTGGCCTCGACCTCGACGGTCTCCGGGGGGCTGGCACGCCAGTACGCGGAGCAGTTCGGCTTCAACCCGGACGTGGTGACCAACGCCGCGCCCTACGCCGACCTCGCGGCCCTGCCGACGGGCGAGCCGCTGCGGCTGGTCCACAGCGGCGCGGGGATGGCGGACCGCGACCTCATGCTCATGATCGACGCCGTGGACCTCGCGCGCACCGACGTCACGCTCGATCTGTTCCTCACGCCGAACAACCCCCGGTACGTCGACGACCTCCGCGCCCGCGCGAGCCAGGTCGAGGGTGTCACGGTGCACGACCCGGTCCCGTACGAGCGGTTGGTGGCGACGCTCAACGAGTACGACGTCGGCGTGTTCGTCCTGCCGCCCATCAACTTCAGCTATCGGTGGGCGTTGCCCAACAAGTTCTTCGACTACGTCCAGGCCAGGCTGGGTGTCGTCGTCGGGCCCTCGGAGGAGATGGCAGGCCCCGTCCGGGATCACGGGATCGGGGCGGTGGCGAAGGCCTTCGACGCGCCGGCGCTGGCCGAGGTGATCGACGGCCTCAGCCCGGAGCAGGTGACCGCGTGGAAACGGGCCTCCGACGCCGCGGCGCACGAGCTGTCGGCGGAGAACGTCGCGCACGTGTGGGCACGCGCCGTCGACGCGATCCTCGCGGGACGCCCCGGCGGCGGTCGATGACGTCGACCCACGAACGACCAGGAGGACCTCATGAACACCGCTGACCCGACGCCCGCGGTCGACCTCGTCGTCGCCGTCCACAGCACGGGGCGGCCGGTGGAGCGCGCCGTCGCGTCGGTGCTCGACGGCACTCGGTCGGCGGTCCGTGTCACGGTCGTGTGCCACAACATCGGGCGCGCCGAGATCGCCGGGAAGCTGGGCCCTCTCGCCGCCGATCCCCGGGTGCGCCTCGTCGAGCACGTCGACGGCGTGCGGTCGCCCTCGGGCCCGTTCAACCGGGGCATGGACGAGGCGACGGCGCCGTTCACGTCGATCATGGGGTCCGACGACACGCTCGAACCGGGCGCGGTCGACTCGTGGCTCCGCAAGCAGCGTGCCGACGACGCCGACGTCGTGGTCACCCGGCTCCGGCACGCAGCCGGCCCGGTCGTGCCGACGCCACCCGTCCGCCCGGGCCGGACGCGCCGCCTGGACGGGACCCGTGACAGGCTCTCGTACCGCAGCGCTCCGCTGGGGCTCGTCCGACGTGAGGCGTTCCCGTCGCTCCGCCTGACGGAGGGAGCGCCTGTCGGCGGCGACATCGCGTTCGTCCTCGCGCTGTGGTTCTCCGGGCGCAGCATCAGCTACGACAGGACCGGTCCGGCCTACGTGATCGGTGCGGACGCGGCGGACCGCGTGACGTTCCGCCCCAAGCCCGTCTCCGAGGAGTTCACCTACCTGCCGAGCCTCGTCGAGGCGGAGTGGTTCACGGGCCTGCCGGCGCAGGCCAGGACCTCCTACGCGGTCAAGTTCCTCCGCGTCCAGGTCTTCGGTGCCGTGCACAACAGGCCCGACCCCGCGTTCTGGACGCCCGCTGAGCGCGTCGACCTGCGCGACGTGACGCGGCGTGTGCTCGGGTTCGCTCCCGGCGCGGAACGTGTGCTCTCCGTCGCCGACCGTCGTCTCCTGGACGCCGTCCTCGACGTGGGCACGCCCGTCGAGCGTCTCTTCGCGCTGAGCGAGGCGCGGCGCCGCTACCGCTCGGCTGCCGCCGTGCTCACCCGCGACCCGTCGCGTCTCCTCGCTCGGGAGGCGCCGCTGCGCTTCATGACCGCGTCTGTCCTGACACGACGCTGACCGCCATATCATCCTGTACGGCGCACTGCTGTCGCGTGCGCCACGTCCCCTTCCAGATGAGGAACCCATGCGCATCGCCGTCATCGCTCTCGGCAAGATCGGTCTTCCCCTTGCCGTCCAGTTCGCCGACCAGGGGCACGACGTCGTGGGCGTCGACGTGAATCCCGCCGTCGTCGAGAAGGTCAACGCCGGGGTGGAGCCGTTCCCCGGCGAGGCCCACCTCCAGGAGAAGCTCACGGAGCTCGTCCCCGCGGGGCGGCTGCGCGCGACGACCGACTACGGGGACGCGGTGCCGGGTGCGGACGCCGTCGTGCTGGTGGTGCCGCTCTTCGTCGACGAGGAGACGGCGCAGCCCGACTTCGGCTGGATGGACGCCGCGACGCGGTCGCTGGCGGAGCACCTGACCCCCGGGACCCTCGTGTCGTACGAGACGACGCTGCCCGTCGGCACCACGCGCAACCGCTGGAAGCCGCTCCTGGAGGAGGTCTCCGGCCTGCGCGAGGGCGAGGACTTCCACCTCGTCTTCTCGCCGGAGCGCGTGCTGACGGGACGGGTGTTCGCGGACCTGCGCCGCTACCCGAAGCTCGTCGGAGGGCTCTCGGAGGCCGGCGCGCAGCGGGCCCGGGAGTTCTACGAGGCGGTCCTCACGTTCGACGAGCGCGACGACCTCGCCCGTCCGAACGGGGTGTGGGACCTGGGGTCCGCCGAGGCGGCGGAGCTCGCCAAGCTCGCCGAGACGACCTACCGGGACGTCAACATCGGCCTCGCGAACCAGTTCGCCCTGTTCGCCGACGAGCACGCCATCGACGTGTACTCCGTGATCGAGGCGTGCAACTCCCAGCCGTACAGCCACATCCACCGCCCGGGCATCGCGGTCGGGGGTCACTGCATCCCGGTGTATCCCCGCCTCTACCTGTCGGTCGACCCGAAGGCGTCGATCGTCCGCGAGGCCCGCGCCGTGAACGCCGCGATGCCGGACCGCGTGGTCGAGCGCGCCGCCGAGGTGCTGGGCGATCTCTCGGGGCTGCGCTCCGTGGTCCTCGGGGCCGCGTACCGCGGCGGGGTCAAGGAGACGGCGTTCTCCGGCGTGTTCGCCACCGTCCGGGCGCTCGAGGAGCGAGGCGCGACCGTCGTCGTCCATGACCCGCTCTACTCCGACGACGAGCTGCGGTCGCTGGGCCTCGAGCCGTACGCGTACGGCGACGCCGCCGACCTCGCCGTCGTGCAGACCGACCACGCGGAGTACGCGGAGCTGGGTCCGGACCGCCTGCCGGGGGTCCGCCTCGTCGTGGACGGGCGTCGGGTCACCGACGCCGCGCGCTGGTCCGGCACGCCGCGCATCGTGCTCGGGGGCGGGACGGCGTGACCACCTCGAGCGGCGCGCCGGCGCGGGTCGTCGCGGTCGTCGTCGCGTACGCGCGCCGGGACCTGCTCGTGGAGGCGCTCGACGCGCTCGCCGTCCAGACGCGGCCGGTGGACGCGGTGCTCGTCGTGGACAACGCGTCGCCGGACGACTCGGCGGTCGTCGCCGCGACCCACCGCGTGGCGCCGACCGTGCTGGAGCTGGCACGCAACACCGGCGGTGCCGGGGGCTTCGCCGTCGGCCTCGCGCACGCGGTCGAGGAGATGGCCGCCGACCTGGTCTGGCTCATGGACGACGACACGATCCCGACGCCGGGGGCGCTGCAGGAGCTCCTGGCCGCGCGCGACGGCTACGGGGGGCCCGTCGCGCTCCTGGGGAGCCGCGTGGTGTGGACCGACGGCCGCGACCACCCGATGAACACGCCGCGGCGGCGGCCGGGCGCGGCGGGCGCCGAGGTGCGGTCCGCGGCCTCGGTCGCGGCGGTGCCGGTACGGTCCTCCTCGTTCGTCTCGATGCTCGTCGACGCGCGCGCGGTCCGGCACCACGGGCTGCCCGTGGCGGACTACTTCATCTGGAACGACGACTTCGAGTACTCCGCCCGCCTGCTGCGCTCGGGGACCGGTCTGCACGTGCCGCGGAGCGTCGTCGAGCACCGGACGAAGACCTTCGGGGCGACGGACGCCGACCCCGGTCCTCGGTTCTACTACGAGGTGCGCAACAAGATCTGGATGCTCACCCGCTCGTCGTCGCTCTCGCCGTCGGAGCGGGTGCTGTACGCCGGGGCCAGCGCACGACGGTGGCTGCGCACCGCCGCGCGCTCGCAGGACCGGCGCACGCTCCTGGCGGCCGGGGTGAAGGGGCTGCGGGACGGGGTGTTCCGCCGCCCGCGGCCCAACAGCCGGGTCCTCGCCGGGCTCGGTCCGGTCAGCGCCTCGGTCGAGCGGCTCGAACGGTCCACGGCGTGACGACGACGCCGTTCTCCGTCCTTCTCCCGTACTACCGCAGCGACGACCCCGAGCACCTGCGGAGGTCGTTCCTCTCTGTGACGGCCGACCAGACGCTCCCGCCGGACGAGGTGGTGCTGGTGCAGGACGGCCCGACGGGCCCGGAGCTCGACGAGGCCGTCCTCGCGCTCGTCGCCGCCTCCGCCGTCCCGGTCGACCATGTCCGGCTCGAGGCGAACGTCGGCCTCGCCCGCGCCCTGGAGGCCGGCCTCGTGCGCTGTCGTCACGAGGTCGTCGCCCGGCAGGACGCCGACGACGTCTCGCGCCCGGAGCGCTTCGCCGCCCAGCTGCCGCTCCTCGAGCGCGGGTTCGACCTCGTGGGCAGCGCCATCGAGGAGCTCGACGACAGCCGGCCCGGCGACGGGCTCGTCCGCGTGCCTCCCACGACGCAGGCGGAGATCGTGCGACGGGCCCGGTTCGCGTCCCCGTTCAACCACCCGACCGTGGTGTTCCGTCGCAGCGCGGTCCGTGAGGCCGGTGGCTACGAGCACCTCGACCTCCTCGAGGACTACTGGCTCTTCGCCCGCATGATCGCGCGCGGTGCCCGGGTGGCGAACGTCCCCGACCCCCTCGTGCTGTACCGCGTCGACGCCGGGGCCTACCGACGGCGCGGCGGACGCCGGCTCCTGCGGTCCGAGATCGAGCTGCAGCGGCGGATGCGGGCGATCGGGTTCACGACGCTCGCGCAGTTCGTGCGCAACGTTCTCGTCCGGGGCGGATATCGTGTCCTGGGCGAACCGGTCCGGCGTGCCCTGTATCGGGCATGGGTCGCGGTGGCGGTCCGACGGGAGCCGCTGATGCCCGCCCGGCACGCGAACCGCCGGGCGAGGTCCCGTCGTGAGTGAAGAATCGAGGGCTCGGTGAGCTGGTGGTCCGTCCTGGACGAGCTCGGGTGGGCGCTGCTGTTCCTGTTCGGGCCGGGCCTCGCCGTCGGCGCGGCGCTCGGCCTGCGGCGCGTCTGGTTGCTCGCTGTCGCCCCTGCGGCGAGCGTCGCCGTCCTCGGCGCCGGCGCGGTGCTCCTCGATCTCGTCGGGATGCCGTGGGGCCGGCTCGGTGCGCTCGTGGTCACGGTGGTCGCGGTGGTGTGCGTGCTGGGTCTGCGACGCCTGCTCGGCAGCCGCTGGCCGACCGACGCAGCCTCCCCGCCCTCCACGCTGTGGACCCTCGTGGGTCTCGTCGTGTCGGCGCCCCTCGCGGCGCTCCCGATCAAGCGCGGCATGATCGACCCCGGGATGCCCGCCCAGACGTGGGACACGCCCTTCCACGTGAACGCGGTGCGATGGATCCTGGAGACGGGTGACGGGTCGACGCTCCACCTCGGCGCGGTGTCGAGCAACCCGCAGGTCGAGCGCTTCTACCCGGCCGGGTGGCACGACCTCGTCGCGCTCGTCGTCGGCGACTCGATCCCCGCCGCGGTGAACGTCACGGCCATCGTGGTGGCCGCGGTCGTCTGGCCGCTGGGGCTGGCCTGCCTGGTCGGTGCGGTCGTGCCGATGAGCCGCCTCGCGCCTGTCGTGGCGATGTGCCTGGGCGGTGCGTTCATCGCGTTCCCCGCTCGTATCCAGTCGGTCGGGACGCTCTGGCCCAACGCGCTCGCCTTCGCGCTCGTGCCGGTCGCGCTCGCCCTGACCGTCCGGCTGACGGGGATGCGACGTGCCGTGCTGCCGGGGGCCGACCCCGGCAGCAGACCCGCGGTGCTGACGGGGCTCGTGGCCGTGCTCGGCGGGGTCACGGTCTGCCACCCCAACGGGCTGCTCGCCTACGTGGTGCTCAGCGCCCCGCTGTGGGCGGCGGCGTGGTGGCGTGCCGCACGCGGCTACCGCGAGGCTTCCCGGGCGGTGCGGTCGGTCGTGGTCGGGATCCCCGTCGCGGTCGTCGTGCTCGCCGTCGTCCTCCTGTTCTCCCCTCTGGTCCGCTCGGTGTCGTCGTACCGGCGTGAGCATCTCGAAGGGCGCCTCGACGCCGTCCTCAGCGTCGTCACCGACTCCCAGCAGGGCGCCATGCTCTACGGGAACACGGACCGCGCCTGGTGGCTGCTCGGCCTCGTGGTCCTGGGGATCCTCACGACGTTCCTGCTGCGCCGGGGGCGGTGGCTCACGGTCAGCCTGCTGATCGTGCTGGGCATGTACACGCTCACCGTCGCGCCGCTGCCCGCGCTCCAGTGGGTCGTCGGCCCGTGGTACTCGGACCCCTTGCGCATCGGGGCGCTCTGCGTGGTGGTGATGGCACCGTTGACCGCGCTCGGTCTGGTGGGTGCGGGCGAGGCGGTCCGCCGCGCCCTGGACGGCCGCGGTGCCGGTCGGGCCGCGGTCGCGGCCGAGGTGGTCACCGCCGTCGCCCTCGTCGCGGTGGTCGTCGGCAGCGGGTGGCTGCGTGCGGACGGACGGCAGTGGATGTACGACCTCTACTACGCCGACCCCGAGGGCCGCTGGGGCATGGTCACGCAGGACGAGCTCGACATGATCGACCGCCTCGAGGACGAGCTGCCGGACGACGCGGTCGTGCTGGGGTCCCCCTTCACCGGCGCGCCGTTCGTCTACGGGCTCACCGGTCACGACGTCGTGTTCCCGCACATCAGCGGGAGCTGGGGGCCGGACGAGTTGCTCCTCGCGACGGAGCTCGACTCGCGGAGCGACGTCGACGACGTCTGCGCAGCGCTGGAGCGGACCGGGGTGACGCACCTCTACACGGACTCCCGGCCCTACTGGCCGGAGAACGAGAACCAGGTCCGCTACGAGGCTCTTCTCGACGACCCCGAGGACCTGCCGCTCGGTCTCGAGCTCGTCGACGAGGGCGGGTCGGCGCGGGTGTACGCGATCACGTCCTGCGGGTAGTCCTCGCGCGTGAACGTTCCGTGTTGACCGTTCCCCGCGACCCGCTGCGGGCATTCCCGGCCGTGCCGGTCACGTAGGCTGTCCCGGCCAGCGTGCTACCTAAGGAGATTGAGTGGACGCCGACCTTGTCGTTGTCGGTTCGGGTTTCTTCGGCCTGACCGTCGCGGAGCGGATCGCCGCAGAGTTCGACCGGAAGGTCCTCGTGATCGACCGCCGGTCCCACATCGGTGGCAACGCCTACAGCGAGGCCGAGGAGTCGACCGGGATCGAGGTGCACCGCTACGGCGCGCACCTGTTCCACACGTCGAACGAACGGGTCTGGGAGTACGTCAACCGCTTCACGGCGTTCACGAGCTACGTGCACCGCGTGTACACCACGCACCGTGGCGAGGTCTTCCCGATGCCGATCAACCTCGGCACGATCAACCAGTTCTTCCGTTCGGCGCACGGCCCCGACGCCGCGCGCGCGCTCGTCAAGGAGCTGTCCGCCGAGCTCGGCGGCAAGAAGCCGGAGAACCTCGACGAGCAGGGGGTCTCGCTCATCGGGCGCCCGCTGTACGAGGCCTTCATCCGTGAGTACACGGCGAAGCAGTGGCAGACGGACCCGCGCGAGCTGCCCGCGTCGATCATCTCGAGGCTGCCGGTGCGGTACACGTACGACAACCGGTACTTCAACGACACGCACGAGGGTCTGCCGGTCGACGGCTACACGGCGTGGCTCGAGCGCATGGCCGACCACAAGAACATCGAGGTGCGTCTGGGCGTCGACTTCTTCGACGAGTCCCAGCCGGTGAGCAAGGGCAACGTGGTGGGGAACGTGCCGGTCGTCTACACGGGGCCGGTCGACCGCTACTTCGACTATGCCGAGGGCGACCTGTCGTGGCGCACGCTCGACTTCGAGGAGGAGGTCCTCCCGGTCGGTGACTTCCAGGGCACCCCGGTGATGAACTACGCCGACGCGGACGTGCCGTACACGCGCATCCACGAGTTCCGGCACTTCCACCCTGAGCGGGACTACCCCACGGACAAGACGGTGATCATGCGGGAGTTCTCCCGCTTCGCCGACCGCGCCGACGAGCCGTACTACCCGGTGAACACGCCGGCGGACCGGGAGCGCCTCCTCAAGTACCGCGACCTCGCGGCGGGGGAGACGGACGTGATCTTCGGCGGCCGGCTCGGTACCTACAAGTACCTCGACATGCACATGGCCATCGGAGCAGCGCTCTCCGTGGTCGACAACAAGCTTGCGCCGCACTTCGGCGGGGGCACGCGAATCGAGAGCGGAGGGGTCGACGCGTGACGGCGACCGAGGAGCAGCAGACGACGACGCAGAGCGGGACCATGCGGACGGTCCAGCGGGTCATCTTCCCGGTGGAGTCCGACTCCGACAGCCTGGCCCTCTACGTCGAGGCGGGGGAGGCGCGACCGGCACCGTCCAAGACGGACTTCGAGTCGCTCCGGACGGGCGCGGGCACGGGCGCGGCCCCCCGCGTCTCCGAGTCCGTCCGTGCCCAGGACATCCGCAGCCGTCTGTCGATGAGCGTCCGGGCCGGGCGCCGCGTCTCGTTCGGCAGCTACTTCAACGCGTTCCCCGCCGGGTACTGGCGCCGGTGGACCGTGGTGCGCTCCGTCCGGCTGACCGCCGAGCTCGTGGGCAACGGGAACCTCACGGTCTACCGCTCGAACGCGAAGGGCGCCCAGCACCGGGTGGAGTCGTTCCACGTGGAGGGGCGCCAGACGATCTCGGTGGACCTCCCGCTCGACCGGTTCGGTGACGGCGGGTGGTACTGGTTCGACCTCATCGGCGGCACCGAGCCCCTGGTGCTCGAGCGCGCGGTGTGGGAGGTCGAGGACGAGGCGGCTCGGCACGGCCGGACGTCGCTCGGCATCACGACGTTCAACCGACCGGACTTCTGCCTCGAGACGATCCGCAGCGTGGCCGAGAACGACTCCGTACGTGCGCTCCTCGACGAGCTGATCATCGTCGACCAGGGGTCGCAGCGCGTCGAGGACGAGGACGGCTTCGCCGACGTGGCGGCGGAGATGGGCGACCAGCTCCGCATCATCAAGCAGGCCAACATCGGCGGCTCGGGCGGTTTCTCGCGCGCCATGTACGAGACCGTCACGGCCGGCCGCAGCGACTACGTCATCCTCCTCGACGACGACATCGTCCTCGAGCCGGAGAGCATCCTGCGGCTCGTGACGTTCGCGGACTTCACGCGGGTGCCGACGCTCGTCGGCGGGCACATGTTCGACATGTACAACCGCTCGGTCCTGCACACCTTCGGCGAGATCGTCGAGCCGTGGCGCATCCAGCCCGGCGTCCCGCACCCGGACATGGAGAACGGCCACGACTTCCGCGAGAGCGGGCTCCGGGCCACCTCGTGGCTGCACCGGCGCGCGGACGTGGACTACAACGGCTGGTGGATGTGCCTCATCCCCACCGAGGTGATCCGGACGATCGGCCTGTCGCTGCCCGTCTTCATCAAGTGGGACGACGCCGAGTACGGCCTGCGTGCGCGGGCGCACGGCTTCCCGACGGTCTCGCTCCCCGGGGCGGCCGTCTGGCACGTGTCGTGGGGGGACAAGGACGACCTCGTGGGATGGCAGTCGTACTTCCACGAGCGCAACCGGCTCATCACGGCGCTGCTCTACTCCCTGTACGAGCGGGGCGGGCGGGTGCTCCGCGAGTCCACGTACATGGACGTCAAGCACCTGATCTCGATGCAGTACTACACCGAGCAGGGGCGCATCCTCGCGATGCGGGACGTCCTCGCCGGACCGGACGGCCTGCACGGGATGATCGGGACGAAGCTCCCGGAGATCCGTCGGCTCACGCAGGACTTCACGGACGCCCAGCTCAAGCCCGACCTCGACGAGTTCCCCGCGCCCGCGGCGGCGAAGCCCCGGAACAAGGGGCGTGGCGTCCAGATGCCCAGCCGCCTGATGCTGGGGCCGTGGGCGGCGAAGACCGTCGTCCGGCAGATCGCGAAGCCGGTCCCGGAGAACAAGCGGGAGCGTCCCGAGGCCGTCGTCCCGCACCAGGACGCCCGGTGGTGGCGCCTGTCGCAGTACGACTCCGCGATCGTCTCCAACGCCGAGGGCACCGGTGTCTCCTGGCACCGGAGGGACCCGCGGGTCGTGCGCACGATGCTCACCGAGGCCGTGAAGCTCCACGCGGAGCTCTTCGCGCGGTGGGGCGACCTGCGGACCACCTACCGTGACGCGCTCCCGCGCATCACGTCCGTCGAGGCGTGGGAGCGGACCTTCTCCGACAACCCGCCGTCGTCGTGAACGCACCGGCTCCGCTCGTCGCCCCCGGGCAGGGCAGAGGTCTCCTCGACGTCCTCGACCGACGGTTCCTGCTCCGCCTGATCGTCCGCAAGGAGCTCCGGGTCCGCTACCGCGGGTCGGTGCTGGGGATGGCCTGGTCGTACGTCAAGCCGGCGACCCAGTTCGCCGTGTTCTTCGTGGCCATGGGTCTGTTCCTCCGGCTGGGCGACCAGATCGAGGACTACGCGGTCTACCTCTTCTCGGGCATCGTCGTCATCAACTTCTTCGGCGAGGGCTTCGGCAACGCGACGCGCTCCATCGTCTGGAACGCGCCGCTCGTGCGGAAGATCTACCTGCCGCGCGAGCTGTTCCCCGTGGCGTCGATCTACGTCTCGGCGGTCCACTTCTTCCCGCAGCTCGTCGTCCTGCTGGTCGGTACGGTGATCGCGGGGTGGAGGCCGAACCCGGCGGAGGTCGCGGCGGGTCTGCTGGGGCTGGTGATCATCGCGACGCTCGCGCTCGGGCTGGGGCTCCTGGCCGGTGCGATCAACGTCTTCTACCGCGACGCCGAGAACTTCGTCGACCTCATCGTGATGGTCGCCACCTGGGCGTCGCCGATCCTGTACAGCTGGGAGATGGTCCGGGACACGCTGCCCGGCTGGCTCTTCACCGTCTACCAGCTCAACCCCATCACGGCCGCCGTGGAGCTCTTCCACTACTGCTTCTGGTTCCCCGCCACGTCGCGCACCGCCGCGATGCCGCCGAACCTGTGGATGTGGGGCTTCGTCGGCCTCGCCATCTCGGTCGTGGTCGTGTTCCTCGGGCAGTCCGTCTTCCGGCGCCTCGAGGGGCGCTTCGCGCAGGAGCTGTGATGACGTCGTCCATCGAGATCTCTCACGTCCAGAAGCGGTTCACGCTGCGGCACAACCGCTCTCTCAAGGAGCTGGCCGTCGCGATGGTCCGGGGCAAGGACCTGTCCGACACCTTCCTCGCGCTCGACGACGTCTCGCTCACCGTCGAGGAGGGCGAGACGGTCGCGCTGCTGGGGTTCAACGGCTCCGGCAAGTCGACCCTGCTCAAGCTCATCTCCGGCGTGCTGCAGCCCGACGCGGGCTCGATCGGCACGCGGGGGCGGGTCGCGGGTCTCATCGAGGTCGGTGCGGGCTTCCACCCCGACCTGACCGGTCGCGAGAACGTCCTGCTGAACGGTGCGATCCTCGGGATGTCCGAGAAGCAGGTGGAGCAGCGGTTCGACGAGATCGTCGCGTTCAGCGAGATCGAGAAGTTCATCGACACCGAGGTGAAGTTCTACTCCTCCGGCATGTTCCTGCGGCTCGCGTTCGCCGTCGCGGTGCACTCCGACCCGGAGGTCTTCCTCATCGACGAGATCCTCGCGGTGGGGGACGAGCCGTTCCAGCGCAAGTGTCTCGAGCGTGTGCGCCAGCTGCGCGACGAGGGCCGCACGCTGGTGATCGTCAGCCACGACCTCGACATGGTCGCCGACCTGTGCGACCGCGGCGTCCTCCTCGAGAAGGGTGTGGTCGTCGCGGACGGCGAGTCGCACGCCGTCGTGGAGAAGATGCGCGGCGACTGACGGCCCGCGCGGTCTCTCGGCCCGGCCGAGCGCGTCAGCGGGTGACGCGCTCGGTCGACACGAGACGCTGGAGCCGCTGCTCGTCGGCCGACAGCGAACCGGCCGTGGCAGGGGAGAGCACGACCGCGGACCCGTCGGCGGCCAGGAGGGCGAGAACCTCGCGCAGCGTGGAGGCGACCGATCCGACCTCCAGCCCGACGAGGGCGCGCGGCCCCGGCCCGGCGTCCCCGACGCCCGCGGAGGGCTGCACGAGGCTCTCGTGGCGGACGACGAGGGGTCCGCCCGCGCGCGGGTCCACGAGCGCGTCCAGCGTCGGGTCCGGCTCGGGTGCCCAGCCGAGCTGGTCCCCGTAGCTCATCACCGCCGACGCGGCGTCGATCGCCCCGGGGGGCAGCGCGCCGTCGAACCGGCGTGCCAGGGCGGGGAGAGCCACGGCGACGAGCTCCGCGCCGGAACTCGTCCACACGTCAGGACGGTGGGTGACGACCAGGTCGGCGTGCGTGGTGCCCGGGGCGGTGGCATTCTCGTCGACCAGGACCACGGTGGCTCCCACGCGCCATGCAGCCAACGCCCAGACGACGGTGCGCCAATGCACGGGAAGATCGAGAACGACCCGCGTTCCGGGACCGGCGTCGAATTCCTCGACGAGCAGGTTCGTCGTCTTGTTGACCCAGTTCTCGAGCACCGCGCCGGAGAGCTCGACGCGCTCGCCTTCGTCCCCGTACCACGTGAGACGGGGTCGACCCGGGTCGCGCGTGACGAGTCGGAGCAGGTCAGAGACGTGGGCAGGACGGCCGTCGCGAGGGGCGCGGGCGTGGGGAGCGGTCACCATGGACACCACCCTAGGGCGCTGATATCGACACCCGAGATGTGGTGGTTTCACCCGGGCCCTCCGCGGGGCTATCACATTTCGGCTTGACGCCCGCGGATGACACGCGTGTAATTTCTTCAATGCAGTTTCCTGCCTGGTTCTCGCTCGAGGCCCGGCGAACGGCATGAAGGGGCGAGCAATGTGGAACATGCTGGACGGGACGGGCGGGGTCTTCCCCTCCGACGCTGAGCGAGAGGTGGAGCGCGTGGCACCGGTGCTGCCGCTCTTCGGTGAGCCGGTCGACGACTCGCTCATGGGGTGGCAGGAGCGCGCGCTGTGCGCCCAGACGGACCCGGAGGCCTTCTTCCCGGAGAAGGGCGGGTCCACGCGCGAGGCGAAGAAGGTCTGCACGGGCTGCGAGGTCCGGGCCGAGTGCCTGGAGTACGCGCTCGAGCACGACGAGCGCTTCGGCATCTGGGGCGGGCTCTCCGAGCGGGAGCGCCGCAAGCTCAAGCGCCGCGTCGTCTGACGACCGGGCCTCGGCCCGGAGGGCTCGTCGGCGTCGCCGACGGGTGCCGTCGTGACGGGTGGCCGACACCCGCCACACCGGGGCGCGCAAATGCCGCGCCTGGAGCCGTGTCCGTCGCATGATCGACGGGACATGACTTCCTCCGACCTCACCACGTCCGCGCGCAGCGCCCGTCCCGGCGACGTCACGCCGGGGGCCGCCGCGCGCGCCGCCGCCGTGCCGGGCGTCGTCGCGGCACCCGGGATCGTCGCCGCCGTGACGGGCGCGCTGCCCGTCGTGACCACGGTCACGGCGGTCGTCGTGACGCGCGGCCGCACCCCGTTCCTCGCCCACACGCTGGCGGCGCTGCGCGCCCAGACGACGAGCCCGCACGAGGTCGTCGTCGTCGACGCCGCGACCGGCGACGCGAGCAGCGAGCACCAGGGCCTGCAGCTCGGGGACGCGCGCTTCGTCGCGGCGCCGCGCGCCCGCTCGTTCGGCGACGCGGTCGACACGGCCCTCGCGAACGTCGAGCCGGGTACGTGGCTCTGGCTCCTGCACGACGACTCGGCCCCTGCGCCCGACGCGCTCGCCGAGCTGCTGCGCGCCGTCGAGCACTCGAGCGCGGTCGCGGTGGCCGGCCCCAAGCAGGAGCGCTGGGTGCCCGGCACCGACGCGCAGCCCGCGGCGCCGTTCGAGCCGGGCACGGTCAGCCGCCTCGTCGAGGTGGGCGTGACCACGACGCCGCTCGGCCGCCGCCTGACCGGCATCGACGAGGACGAGGTCGACCAGGGGCAGCACGACGCGCGCGAGGACGTGCTCGCCGTCGGGCTCGCCGGGGCGCTCGTGCGGCGGTCGGTGTGGCAGGAGCTCGGCGGGACCGACCCCGAGCTCGGTCCGTTCGGCGACGGCCTGGACCTGTGCCGGCGGGCGCGCCTCGCGGGTCACCGGGTCGTCGTCGTGCCGTCGGCCGTGGTGCGGCACGCGCAGGCCTCCCTGCTCGGCCTGCGCGAGCGTCGGCGCGGGACGACGGCGCTCCCCGCCCCGGACCCCGACGCGTCGTCGGCGGCGCGCCGTCACTCCCAGCTCCACGCGCGGCTCGTCGGCGTCGCGGCACCGTGGCTCCCGTTCGTCGCGCTCGCGATGGTCGTCGGCGCACCCTTCCACGCCGCGTTCCGGCTGCTCGTGAAGCAGCCGGGGCAGGCCCGGGACGAGCTGCTCGCGCCGCTGTGGGCGCTCGTGCGGGTCGGGCCCGTCGTGCGGGCGCGCCGCGTGGCGCGCCGGACCCGGACGCTCCCGCGCCGAGCGCTGCGCCCGCTGCGCGGCACGTGGCGCGAGGTGCTCGTCGAGCGGCGCGACCGCCGGCTCGCGCGCGCCGAGCAGCGGCGCACCGCGTGGGCGCCGACCGACATCGAGCGGCGCGAGCTGCGCGCCCTCGCGGTGCGGCGTCGGGCCGGGCTCGCCGGGGCCGCCGTCGTGCTGGCGGGGTTCACCGCCGTCGTGTTCGGGCCGCTGGCGGGGGCTCTCCTCGCGGGCGGTCGGCTCGTCGGCGGCTCGCTCCTCCCGGCCACGGGGACGCTCGGGGACGTGTGGCGTGCGGCGACGACGGGCTGGGTCACCACGGGGCTCGGCGCGCCCGCGCCGGCGGACCCGTTCGTGTCCGCGCTGGTCCCGGCGTCCCTGCTCGCCGGCGGCGCCACGCAGACCGCCGTGAACCTCCTCGTCCCCGCGTGCTTCCTCGCGGCCGGGCTTGGCGCGTGGTTCGCCGCGGGCGCGGTCACGCGCTCGGTGCCGCTCCGGGCCTGGGCGACGCTCGTCTGGGTCGCCGCTCCCGCGCTCCTCACCGCCGTGGGTGCCGGCCGGGTCGGCGCCGTCCTCGTGCACGCGACCCTCCCGTGGCTCGCGCTCGCGGTCGTCCGCGCGCTCGGGCTCCAGCGGCTCGACGTCGTCGCGCCCCCGACGCAGGACGTCGTCCGCCGGGGCGCGCGCCGCGAGCCGGGGTCGCTCGCGGCCGCCGCCACCGCGGGCCTGCTGTTCGCGGTCGCCGTCGCCGGGGCGCCCGTGCTCCTGCCCGTCGGTGTGGTCGTGCTCGTCGTCGTGGCGCTCGGGGTCCGGGCGCACCGCCGCTACCTCGCCCTCGTCCCCGTGCCGGCCCTCGTGCTCTTCGCCCCGTTCCTCGTGCACGTGGCCCGCACCGCGGGCGACGGCGGGTGGCGACTGCTGCTCGCCGACCCGGGCGCGCCGGTCGCGGCGACGCCCGCCGCGCCGTGGCAGCAGCTCCTGGGGCTGCCGACCGCGCCCGAGGCGTGGTTCGGGCTCGACGGGGGCGGCGCCGGCGACCTCCTGGCGCGCTGGGCCCCGTTCGCCGCCGGCGCGGTCGTCGTGGTGCTCGCCGTGCTCGCCGTGCTGCGCGGCCGCCGTCTGGCCGTGGGGGCGTGGTTCGTCGCGGCGCTCGGGCTGGCCGCCGCCGTCCTCGCCGGGTCGACCGTCGTGGCCGCCGGGGCGTCGCCCGACGCCCCGGTCACGGGGTGGCCCGGCGCCGGGCTGTCCCTCGCGCTCCTCGCCCTCCTCGGTGCCGCGCTCGTGGGCGCCCCGCGGTGGCCCGGCGCCGGGGCCCCGGCCTGGCGCTCGGGCGCCGTCGTCGCGCTCGCGCTCGTCGTCACCCTGCTGCCCCTCGGGGCCGCCGCGTCCTGGACCGTGGGCGTGCTCGACCGCGACGACGCCCGGGTCGGCTCGGTCGTGGCCACGACCGAGCCGGTGGTGCCGCCGGTCGGCCGCCAGATGCAGTCCTCGCCGCGCCAGGCGCGCGTGCTCACCCTGGAGCACGGTCCGGGTGGCGTCGTCGAGTACGCGGCGCTGCGCTCGGACGGTCCGCAGGCGGTCGACTCGTCGGTCGTCGTGCACGCGTGGCAGGCGGCCGACCCCGCGGTGACCGAGGGCGAGCTGCCCCGGCTCGTCGCGGAGCTCGTCTCCGGGACCTCCGCGGACGTCGCCGACGGCCTGGGCCGTCTGGGCGTCGGGGCCGTGCTCCTGCCCGCGTCCGCGCCGGAGGACCAGGCGCGGGCCGAGCTCGTCGCCCGGCTCGACATGGTGCCGGGGCTCGAGCGCATGACGGAGGGCCGCTCGGCGCTGCTCTGGCGCGTCGTGCCCGAGGGAGGCGAGCCGTCGTGGGCGCGCGTCGAGTCCGGCGCGGGCGTCGAGCCGCTGGCCGCGGACCGCGACGCGCTGCGCCCGGTCGTCACGACCGTGCCTGAGGGGGCCGAGGACCGGCAGGTCGTCCTCGCGGAGGACGCGTCGTCCGGGTGGCGCGCGACGCTCGACGGCCGCCCGCTGGAGGCGGTCGACCCGGCGACGACCGGCGGGTTGCAGGCCTTCGCCCTCGGGACCGACGCCGGGCGGCTCGAGGTGTACCACGCCGCAGACCACCGGTCCGGCTGGATGGCGGCGGCGGGCGTGACCCTGGTCGTGTACGTGCTGCTCGCGGTGCCGGTCCGGCGCCGTCGCGCGGGAACGAGGTAGGAACGGTGACGACGACGAACGGGACGAGCCCCGACGAGGCTCCGGAGACGGACGCGCGCCCCGGGCGCGCCCGGGCGGTGGTGCGCCGCGTCACGACGACGGGCGCCGGGCTGGTCGGCATCCTGGCGGTGGGCGCGGTCGTCGTGCTCGGGAGCACGGGCGCGGCGCTCCTGCCCGCGGCACCGGCCCCGGCGGACCCCGTCGAGGAGGTCACGGTCGAGCCCGCCCAGGAGGTCTCGGTCTGCCCGGGCCCGGCGCGGCTCACCGACCCCGAGACGGTCGGTGACGCGCAGTTCGGTCCCGCCCCGGTCGGCACGACCAGCCGCCTGCGGGCAGTGGTCGAGGGCGAGGGGGCCGCCGGGCTCGGCGTGCTCGACGGCGGCGACCTCGAGGAGCAGGAGCTCGCGCCCGGGCCGGGCGCCGACGTGACCGTGGGCGACGTCGAGGACCCCGCGCACGGCACCATCCTGTCGGTGCGCCCTGCTCAGGACTCGTCCCCGCGGGTGGCCGCGTCCGTCGGCTCCGTGACGACCGACGGCGACCTGCGCGGGCTCGCCGCGGCGAGCTGCTCGCGGCCGGGCATCAGCCAGTGGCTCGTGGGCGGGAGCACCGAGATCGGCAGCAGCTCCCAGCTCGTGCTCCAGAACCCCGGCCTCACGCCCGCGGTCGTCCAGGTGCAGGTCTGGGGGCAGGGGGGCGAGGTCGTGCTCTCCGGGGGCGGGCAGCAGCTCGTCGGTCCGGGGCAGGAGGTCGTGACCCTGGTCGAGGCGGCGGCCCCCGAGCAGCGCCGCCTGGTCGTCCACGTGGCCGCGTCGGGCGGCCTCGTGTCGGCGTACCTGCAGCACTCGACGCTCGACGGCCTCGTCCCGCTCGGCGTCGACCACGTGGTCCCGGGCGCGGAACCGACGACGGACCTCGCGCTGGCGGGCGTCACGAGCGTCGGGGAGGCGGTCGACGACCCGCACGCCCCGCAGCTGCGCCTGCTCGCCCCGGGCGAGGAGGCCGGGAACGCGCGCGTCACGGTCTACGGCGAGGACGGCGCGGTGCCCCTGCGCGGGGCCGAGGAGATCACGCTCACGCCCGGCGTCGTCACGGACGTGTCGCTCGGCGGCCTGCCCGCGGGCGCGTACGCCGTCTCCGTGCACGCCGACGTCCCCGTCGTCGGCGGCGCGTCCGTCGACCGCCGCGGCGAGCCGGACCCCGACCTGCTCCACGAGGAGCGGCAGTACGACCGCGCCTGGGTCGCGGCGCGACCGCTGCCGCCCGTGAAGGACGCGGCGAGCGCCGACGAGAGCGCCGGGTCCGCCGACGACGCGTCGCCCGCCGGTCAGGTGGCGCTCGTCCCGGGCACGTCCTCCGCGCTGACGCTCGCCGCCGTCCCCGCGGCGCGTGCCGACGAGGACGAGCCGACGGGCTCGCTCGAGCTCCTCGTGCGCGTCTACGACGAGAGCGGCGCGGAGGCGGGCACGACGACCCTGACGCTCCGCGCGGGCACGACGCAGACGCTCGACCCGGCGACGGTGCGGGCAGAAGGGTCGGAGGCCGTCCCCGCGGCGGTGACGGTCGACGTCGTCGGGGAGGACGAGGGCCTGCTCCCCGTCTGGTCGCTCACGGCGAGCGCAGGCCCGCCGAGCGGCGACGAGGGCGACGGCGCGCCGAGCCTCGTGTCGGTGCTCCTGCCGGTCACGGAGGCGCCCGCCGCGCACGAGGTCGCGGTCCGCGCGTCGGACACCGCCGGGCTCGGACGCTAGGCGACGGTCAGCGGTCGCCCGTGTAGCGCGGGTCGATCTCCTCGGGGGTGCGGGCCAGCAGGTGCGCGACCTGCTCGACGAGCACGTCGCGGACGAGGTCCTCGAGGTCCTCGGCGTCGAACGCGCGCGCCTCGACGGGCCGCCGGTAGACCACGATGCGGGCGGGCTGGCCCGACTCGGCCGGGAAGCACCGGCCGAGCGGCACGCCGCCGTCCTCCCAGGGCGCCGGGTCCGACGGCGGGACGTCCTCCACCGCGAACTCCGTCCCGCGCAGCTGCTTCGCCCACGAGCGCTGCACGCGCTCCACGACGTCGAGCACGACGTCGTCGAACTTCTCCGCGCGCGTGCGGCTCGCGGGCGCGGTCGGCGGCAGGAGAGGACCCCGGATGCCGCGTCCCCGGCGGTCGCGCCGTCGGGGCACCGGGCCGTGGCCGCCCGGCCCGGGGGCGCGCGGCGGGATGACGAGCTCGTCGAACGAGACCGGGGGAGGGGTGACGGCGCTGCGACGCGACCAGCGGTCGCGGGCCCGGCGCCCGGCGCCGGCCGGGTCGGGGCGCGAGCCGGGGGACGATGAGTTGCCACGCACACCCCGACTCTAGTCGGCCGCCGCCCGACGCACCGGGGCTCGTCGGGCTCCGGTACGAACCCGGCCGCGACCAGCCACGGCCCGGAGCGGGGGCGGACGGCGTGTGCCGTCTCCAGGACCCCTCCGGAAGGCGTAAGGTCAGGCCGTGAGATCCGTCAGGCAGTGCTCGCGCACGGCGTGCGTCCGTGCCGCCGTCGCGACCCTCACCTACGTCTACGCCGACTCCACGGCGGTCCTGGGCCCGCTCGCGCACCTCGCCGAGCCGCACAGCTATGACCTGTGCGCCGAGCACGCGGAGCGGCTCACCGCGCCGCGCGGCTGGGAGGTCGTGCGCCTGTCGCCGCAGTTCGTCGAGACCGGTCCCAGCGACGACGACCTCTCGGCGCTCGCCGACGCCGTCCGCGAGGCGGGCAAGGTCCGCACCGAGCCGGAGCCGCCGGACGTCACCGAGGTCGGGCGGCGCGGGCACCTGCGGGTCCTGCGCGCCGAGGCCGACTGACCTACCCCTGCAGCGTCCGGACGAACGCGGCGACCTCGTCCGCGCGGGGGAGGGCTCCGGCCGCGAGCGCCTCCCGCAGGGACGGCGCCGCCGCGTCCTTCGCGGAGAACGACGGCACGAGGGCGCGCCCGTCCGGGCCGGTGGTCGGCCACTCGATGGCGAGCTCGGGGTCGGTCGGGTCGACGCCGTGCTCCCGCTCGGGGGCGTACCCGCTCGAGCACAGGTAGACGACCGTCGCGCCGTCCTCGAGCGCCATGAACGCGTGCCCGACGCCCTCGGGGAGGAACACGGCCCGGCGCTCGTGGGCGTCCAGCAGGACCGCGTCCCAGCGCCCGAAGGCGGGCGACCCGATGCGGAGGTCGACCACGACGTCGAGGACGGACCCCGCGACGCACGTCACGTACTTCGCCTGCCCGGGCGGGACGTCGGCGTAGTGGATCCCGCGCACGACGCCCGCCCTCGACACCGAGGCGTTCGCCTGGGCGAGGTCGAGGTCGCGCCCCGTCGCCTCGCGCAGGGCCGCGGCCGTGAACCACTCGAGGAAGACCCCTCGGTCGTCGGCGTGCTGGCGCGGCAGCAGCTCCCACGCGCCGGGGACGGTGAGCTCACGGACGTTCATGGTGCTCCTCGGTAGGGTGCCGTGCGGAGGTGGTCGTGGTGCGGTGGGCGGTGACAGGGGCCGGCGGGATGCTCGGGGCCGAGGTGGTGGCGCTGCTGCGCGCCGGCGGGGAGCCCGTGCGCGCGCTCGACCGCGCGGCGCTCGACGTCACGGACGGGGACGCCGTCGCGCGCGCGCTCGCCGGCGCGGACGTCGTGGTGAGCTGTGCGGCGTACACGGCCGTCGACGCCGCCGAGGCGGACGAGGCGACGGCCTTCGCCGTCAACGCCGTCGGGGCCCAGCACGTCGCCCGCGCGGCGGTTCGCCACGGGGCCCGGCTCGTGCACGTGTCGACGGACTACGTCTTCGACGGCGGGCCCGCCGCCGTCGGGGTCCCGTACGCCGAGGACGCGCCGCTGGCGCCCCGGTCCGCGTACGGCCGGACGAAGGCCGCCGGGGAGTGGGCCGTGAGGACCGAGCACCCGGACGCCCTCGTGGTCCGCACGGCGTGGCTCTACGGCGCGCACGGCGCGTGCTTCCCGCGGACGATCGCCCGGGTGGCGCGCGAGCGCGGAGCGCTCGAGGTCGTCGACGACCAGGTGGGGCAGCCGACGTGGGCGCGGGACCTCGCCGACCTCGTCGTGCGGCTGGTGCGGTCCCCGGCGCCGGGCGGCGTCTACCACGGCACGGCGCAGGGCCGGGCGTCCTGGTGGGACCTCGCCCGCGAGGTCGTCGCCGCGACCGGGCTCGACCCGGCGATCGTCCGCCCCGTCCCCAGCGCCGCGTCCGCGCGCCCCGCGCCGCGGCCGGCGTGGTCCGTGCTCGGTCACGAGGCGCTGCGCCGGGCCGGCGTCGAGCCCGTCGGCGACTGGCGCGAGCGCTGGGTCGTCGCGGCGGCCGACGTGCTCGCCGGAGCCTCGGCCCCGGGCGCTCACGCGTCGAGCAGCGACAGCAGGTAGGTGCCGTAGCGCGACCGGCCCAGCGCGGCCGCACGCTCGCGCAGGCCGTCGTCGTCGAGGAAGCCGCGGCGCCACGCGACCTCCTCGGGGGCCCCGATCTTCAGGCCCTGCCGGTTCTCGATCGTGCGGACGAAGTCGCTCGCGTCGAGGAGCGAGTCGACCGTCCCGGTGTCGAGCCAGGCGGTCCCGCGCGGCAGGACCTCCACCTGGAGCCGGTCCTCGCGCAGGTAGTGCAGGTTGACGTCCGTGATCTCGTACTCGCCGCGCGCGGAGGGCCGCAGCGAGCGGGCGACGTCGACGACGTCCGCCGAGTAGAAGTACAGGCCCGGCACCGCGTAGCTGCTCCGCGGGTGCACGGGCTTCTCCTCGATGCTCAGGGCGCGTCCCGACCCGTCGAACTCGACCACGCCGTACGCCGTCGGGTCCGAGACGCGGTAGGCGAAGACGGCGCCGCCGTCGATCTCGGCGAACCGCTGGAGCCGGTCGCCGAGGCCGGGCCCGTAGAAGATGTTGTCGCCGAGGACGAGCGCGGCGGAGTCCCCGTCGAGGAAGTCCGCGCCGAGCACGAACGCCTGGGCGAGCCCGTTCGGCTCCGCCTGCACCGCGTAGGAGATGGAGATGCCGAACTGCGAGCCGTCGCCCAGCAGGCGCGTGAACGCGGCGGCGTCGTGCGGTGTCGTGATGACGAGCACGTCCCGCACCCCGGCCAGCAGCAGCGTGGAGAGCGGGTAGTACACCATCGGCTTGTCGTAGACGGGCAGGAGCTGCTTGCTCACCCCGAGCGTGATCGGGTGCAGGCGCGTGCCCGCGCCTCCTGCCAGGACGATCCCCTTCATCCCGGCAGGCTCTCACGACAGCCCCGTGCCGCGGCGGGTGAAATGCCGCCGCGGACCCCGGGGCCGGGGCCCGCCGTCGATAGACTCGCCGCGCCAGGAGGACGGATCGAGGAGGTCGGCTGTGCGGGTGCTCGTGACCGGCGGCGCCGGCTTCATCGGGGCGAACTTCGTGCATCGCACGGTCGAGACGCGGCCCGACGCCGCGGTGGTCGTGCTCGACGCCCTCACGTACGCGGGGGACGCGCGGTCCCTCGACCCGGTGCGCGACCGCGTCGAGCTCGTCGAGGGCGACGTCGCGGACGCCGACCTGGTGGACCGGCTCGTGGGCGAGGCCGACCTCGTGGTCCACTTCGCCGCGGAGTCGCACAACGACAACTCCCTGCGAGACCCGTCCCCGTTCGTCCGGACCAACGTGCTCGGCACGTTCACCCTGCTCGAGGCGGTGCGCCGCCACGACGTGCGGCTGCACCACGTCTCGACGGACGAGGTGTACGGCGACCTCGAGCTCGACGACGTCGCGCGCTTCACGGAGACGACCCCGTACAACCCCTCGTCGCCCTACTCCTCGACGAAGGCGTCGAGCGACCTGCTGGTGCGGGCGTGGGTGCGCTCGTTCGGCGTGCGCGCGACGATCTCGAACTGCTCGAACAACTACGGGCCGTACCAGCACGTCGAGAAGTTCATCCCGCGGCAGATCACCAACCTGCTCGACGGCGGGCGTCCCAAGGTCTACGGGGCGGGCGCGAACGTGCGGGACTGGATCCACGTCGACGACCACAACGACGCGGTGTGGGCGATCGTCGAGCGGGGCGCCGTGGGCGAGACCTACCTCGTCGGGGCGGACGGCGAGCGGTCCAACCTGCAGGTCGTCCAGGACCTGCTCGAGATCTTCGGCCGCGACCGTGACGACTACGAGCTCGTCGCGGACCGTGCGGGGCACGACCTGCGCTACGCGATCGACGCCACGCGGCTGCGGACCGAGCTGGGGTGGGAGCCCGCCTTCACCTCGTTCGGCGACGGTCTCGCCCGGACGGTGGACTGGTACCGCGAGCACGAGGAGTGGTGGCGCCCGGCGAAGGCGCGGACCGAGGAGCGGTACGCGGCGGCCGGGCAGTAGCACGCGCAGCAGCCGTCGCCGTCGCACGCGGTGCACCCGCGGATAGGGTGGGTCGCGTGAGCACCGACCTCTCCCACCTCATCAAGGCGTACGACGTCCGCGGCACCGTCCCGGACCAGCTGAACCCGGAGGTGGCCCGGGCCGTCGGCGCGGCGTTCGCGCGGGCCGTGGTGCTGCCGGAGGCCCCGGCCGGCACGCGGGCCAGCGCCGTGCTGGGGCACGACATGCGCGACTCGGGCCCGGAGCTCGTCGACGCGTTCGCCGCGGGGCTCACGGCCGCGGGGGTGGACGTGACGCGCATCGGGCTGTGCTCGACGGACGGTCTCTACCACGCGTCCGGGGTGCTGGGCGTCCCCGGGGCCATGTTCACCGCGAGCCACAACCCCGCCGTCTACAACGGCATCAAGCTGTGCCGCGCGGGCGCGCGCCCGGTCGGCCAGGACACGGGCCTGATCGACGTACGGACCCTCGCGGAGGGGTACCTGAACGGCGGTCTCCCGCCCGCTGCCGAGGAGCCCGGCACCGTCACGGACCGCGACATGCTCGCGGAGTACGCGGCGTTCCTGCGCGGCCTCGTCGACCTGTCGGGCATCCGTCCGCTCAAGGTCGTCGTCGACGCCGGCAACGGGATGGGTGGGCACACCGTGCCGGCCGTGCTGGGCACGGGCGCGGGACTGCCCGCCCTGCCGCTCGACGTCGTGCCGCTCTACTTCGAGCTCGACGGCACGTTCCCGAACCACGAGGCGAACCCGCTGGACCCGAAGAACCTCGTGGACCTGCAGGCGGCCGTGGTCGAGCACGGGGCCGACCTCGGGCTCGCGTTCGACGGCGACGCCGACCGCTGCTTCGTCGTGGACGAGCGCGGCGAGCCGGTCTCCCCGTCCGCCGTCACGGCGCTGGTCGGCCTGCGGGAGGTCGCGAAGGAGCTCGAGGCCGGGCGCACCCCCACGGTGATCCACAACCTCATCACCTCGCGCGCCGTCCCCGACTTCCTCGGGGCGGCCGGCGCGCGCACGGTCCGCACGCGCGTGGGCCACTCGTTCATCAAGGCGCAGATGGCGGAGCACGACGCCGTGTTCGGGGGCGAGCACAGCGCCCACTACTACTTCCGCGACTTCTTCTTCGCGGACACCGGGATGCTGGCGGCGATGCACGTCCTGGCCGCGCTCGGGTCGCAGCCGCACGCGCTGTCCGACCTCGCGGAGATGTACGAGCCCTACGTCGCCTCGGGGGAGATCAACTCGACCGTGGCGGACGTCCCGGCGGCGCGTGCGCGCGTCGTCGAGGCGTACGTGACCCAGCAGGGGGCCGGCCCGGTCGAGGTCGACGAGCTCGACGGCCTGACGGTCTCGCACTGGGGCTCCCACCCGCAGTGGTGGTTCAACCTGCGGGCGTCCAACACGGAGCCGCTCCTGCGGCTCAACGTCGAGGCCGCTGACGAGGACATCATGGAGAAGGTGCGCGACGACGTCCTGTCGCTCGTGCGCACGGACGACGACGAGGAGCGAGCATGAGCCTGCAGATCGACCCCTGGGTGCGCGAGGCGCTGCGGTGCCCGGTGACGGGCGCCCGCCTCGTGGACGGGACGGGCCCGTCCGGGGAGCCGGAGCTGCACTCGACCGACCCGGAGCGACCGCTGGCCTATCCCGTGCGCGACGGCATCCCGGTCCTGCTGGAGGACGACGCGCGCGAGCTCTGAGGGCGCCACGCCCCGCTGCACGACCGAAGGCCGGCCCCCGCCAGGGAGCCGGCCTTCGGCGTCGGGCACCGAGGGTGCCCGCACGGCTGCGGCGAACCGGGACCGCAGCCCGTCCGGGACGGGCCCTGCCGGGCCCGTCGGAGCGCGGGTGGTCGGGGCGTCAGACGCCCGCGGCCTCCTTGAGGTCGTCGACGAACGTCGGGTTCTCCTCGAGCCACGCCTCGACGGCGGCCTGCTCGTCGGCGTACTCGTCGGAGTTGAACATCATGTTCTCGAGCGAGAACAGCTGCTCGTCGTCGAGGGAGAACGCGCCGAGCATCTTCGTCAGCGTCGGGTAGCGCTCCTCGAAGTCGGACGAGCCCCACATGTGGATCTTCTCCGCCTCGCCGAGCGCGCCCTCGGGGTCCTCGAGGTCGCGGACGGGGAACTCGTCGTAGGCCCAGTGCGGGCGCCACAGCGTGACCGCGATGTTCTCGCCGCTGTCGGTCGCGCCCTTGAGCTCGGCGAGCATCGCGGGGGTGGAGGAGATGGAGTAGTCCATGTCCTCGAGGCCGTAGGTGGGGATGACCTGGTCCTGGGTGATCTCGGTCAGGCCGGCGCCCGCCTCGATGCCGACGAGCTTGTTGCCGTACTCGTCGGACATGGCCGCGAGGTCCTCGAGGGACTGCGCGGGGGAGTCCTCGTTCACCGCGATGGTGAGCTTGGCGTCGTCGTACCAGTAGCCGAGGTCGGTGATCTCGCCGCCGTACTTCTTCTCGTACGACGCGTGCGTGTAGGGCAGCCAGACGTCGAGCGTGAGGTCGAAGTCCCCGCCGACGAGGCCGGTGTAGACGACGCCGACGTCGGCGGTCTGCGTCGACACGTCGTAGCCCTCGTCCTCGAGGATGGTGGTCCACAGGTGGGAGACGGCGATGCCCTCGTCCCAGCCGGACGGGATGCCGATGGAGACCGACGTCTCGTCCTCGCCGGTGGAGGAGGCGCCGTCGCCGGAGCCGCCCGAGCCGGAGTCGGACGCGCAGCCGGTGAGCGCGAGGCCGAGGACGGCGGTCGCGGCGACGGCGGCGGTGCGGGTGGTGCGCTTGCGTGCGGGGGTCATGCGTTCCTTCCGTGGGCCGGGGGGCCCGGTCGGGGTGCCCGACGGCGGGTGCGTGGGCGGGGTCCCGGCGTGCGGCCGGGGACGGTGGGTGGCGCGGTCAGACGCGCGCCGCGGCGAGGGCGCGCGCCACGGGGGCGCGGTCGCCGAGCGCGGAGGTCACGCGGTCGAGGAACATCGCCAGGATGACGACGGCGAGGCCCGCCTCGAACCCGAGCGCCACGTCGACGCGCTGGAGCGCGGCGACGACGTCCTCGCCCAGGCCGCCGGCGCCGACCATGCCGGCGATGACGACCATGGAGAGCGAGAGCATGATGACCTGGTTGACGCCCGCCATGATGGTCGGCAGGGCGAGCGGGAGCTGGATCTGGCGCAGGATGCGGCCGGGGGTCGAGCCGAACGCCTGCCCGGCCTCGACCACCTCCTTGTCGACCTGCCGGATGCCCAGCTCGGTGAACCGGACGCCGGGCGCCATGGCGAAGACGATCGTCGCGATGATCCCGGGCACGGGCCCGGTGAGGAAGATGACGACGGTCGGGATGAGATAGACGAACGCCGGCATCGTCTGCATGAAGTCGAGCACGGGCCGCACGACGGCGGAGACGCGGTCGTTGCGCGCGGCCCAGATGCCGAGCGGGATCGCGATCGCGATCGCGAGGACGGCGGACAGCAGGACGAGCGCGAGGGTGTCCATCGCGTTGTCCCACTGGTTCACGCCCGCGATGAGGACGAAGCCGACGAGCGTGCCGACCGCGAGCCGCCAGCCCTTGACGAAGAACGCCAGCGCGGCGAGGGCGATCGCGACGACCCAGAACGGCGGGCCGGAGAGCACGGCGTCGAGCCCGTCGTAGACGCCCACGAGGACGTCCTTGATGAACCGGAAGAGCGGCCGGAACGTGGTGGTGACCCAGCCGACGAAGGCGTCGACCCACTCGCCGAGCGGGATGCGGGGGACGAGGGTGTCGTTCACGCGGCACCGCCTTCGGTCGGGGCGGCCGCGAGCGGGGCGGGGCCCTCCGCCGGCGCGTCCTGGACGACGGGCGTCTGCCCGAGGTCGATCTCGCCGGTCTTCGGCTGGTCGCCGGGGACCATGGCCTCGAGGAGCGTGACGCGGGGGACGACGCCGACGAGCCGGCCCTGCTCGTCCGTGACCGCGACGGGCAGCGGCGACTCCGCGGCGGGGGCGAAGACCTCCGCGAGCGGGGTGTCGGGGGAGACGGGCGCGACGCCCTGGCGCACGAGCCCGTCGAGGCTGTCCTGGCCCTTCTTCAGGGCGGCGACCGCGTCCTCGTCGCGCACGACGCCCTGGAGGCGGCGCTGGCGGTCGACGACGTACGCGGCCGAGACCTGCGCCTCGCGCATCGTGCGGCTCGCCTGGCGGGGACCGCCGGAGAGCGGGACGACGACGGCGGGGCGCACCATGACGGACGACGCCGTGAGGACGCGCGTGCGGTCCACGTCGGCGACGAACTGGGCGACGTAGTCGTTCGCGGGGTCGGACAGGATCTGCTCGGCGGTGCCGATCTGCACGATCCGGCCGTCGCGCATGACGGCGATCCGGTCCCCGAGGTGCATCGCCTCGTTGAGGTCGTGCGTGATGAAGACGATCGTCTTGCCGAGCGTCTGCTGGAGCTCGAGGAGCTGCTCCTGCATCTCGCGCCGGATGAGCGGGTCGAGCGCGGAGAACGCCTCGTCCATGAGCAGGACGTCGGTGTCGGCGGCGAGCGCGCGGGCGAGCCCGACGCGCTGGCGCATGCCGCCGGAGAGCTGCGAGGGCAGGGAGTCCTCCCAGCCGCCGAGCCCGACGAGGCCGAGCGCGGTGCGGGCCTTCTCGCGGCGCTCCGCCTTGCCGACGCCCTGGATCTCCAGGGGGTAGGCGGCGTTGTCGAGCACCGTGCGGTGGGGCAGGAGCGCGAAGTGCTGGAAGACCATCGACACGTGCTTGCGGCGCAGCGCGCGCATCTGCTTGGCGTCGGCCTGCGCGAGGTCGGTGCCGCCGAGCAGCACGTGCCCGGACGTCGGCTTCCACAGCCCGTTGAGCATGCGGATGAGCGTCGACTTGCCGGAGCCCGAGAGGCCCATGACGACGAAGATCTCGCCCTGCTTCACGTCGAACGACGCGTCGATGACCGCGGCGGTGCCGAGCGGCTTGACGTCGTCGCGGCTCGCGCCCTGCTCGAGGCGGCGGATCGCCTCGACGGGGCGGCGCCCGAAGACCTTGTAGACGTCGCGGACCGAGAGCGCGGTCGCGCGGTCGTCGGTGCCGACGGTCGCGGCGCCGGCGTGCGCGGCCGGGTCGGTCGGCACGGGTGTGCTGAGAGCTGTCATGCGGTGGGTGTCGCCACCTTCCGGTCGTGGACCAGCGTCACGCCCCTCCGGAGCACCCGGGTGCGGGCGCTCGACGAGAGGGCACGGCAGGAGGCCCCGGGTGCGAGGACGTCCTCCCTGGGGTGGCGCGTCCGGCCGGTTGCCCCCGCAGGGGCCGGCGCACACAGGGCCTCACGCTGATCCGATGTCAATCGGTTCGCGCCCACCCTGCCTGATTCGAGGTTCAACTTCTACCCAGGACCCCCGCACCGGGGGCGATTCCAGGACGATTCTTGACCGAGCATCGTTGGAATGGTGCGGATGACGGCGGAACCGGGATCGTTATCCCTTCGTGATCTTGAGATGGTCAAGCGTTCGTGTTACGCGCGCGCCCGGGCGCGCGCGCCGGACGAACGGTGGTGCTCCGGGACCGGGCGGTCCGCGCCCCGGCCGGACGGCGTCGTCCTCGGTAGGCTGGTGCCGGGCGGGCCGCGGTCCCGTCCCGCGCGGACGGGAGCCCCCAGCGCAGCAACCGACCAGTCATCGGCAGCCACCGCGGAGCCGGCACCACCGGCCCCGCCGGCACCGAGAACGCACAGGAGAACCATGTCCACCACAGCGCAGGCCCCGACCTCCGGCGCCACCCCCGGCTTCGACGAGATCCCCGGCCGGTACAAGGTCCGCGACCTGTCCCTGGCCGAGGCGGGCCGCCACCAGCTCCGCCTCGCCGAGCACGAGATGCCCGGACTCATGGCGCTGCGCGCCGAGTACGGGGAGTCGCAGCCGCTCGCGGGCGCCCGCATCGCCGGCTCCCTGCACATGACCGTGCAGACGGCCGTCCTCATCGAGACGCTCGTCGCGCTCGGCGCGCAGGTGCGCTGGGCGAGCTGCAACATCTTCTCGACGCAGGACGAGGCGGCGGCCGCCGTCGTCGTCGGACCGCACGGGACGCCCGAGGACCCGCAGGGCGTCCCGGTGTTCGCGTGGAAGGGCGAGAGCCTCGAGGAGTACTGGGACTGCACCGAGCAGATCCTCGTGTGGCCGGGGGACGAGTCGCCCAACCTCATCCTCGACGACGGCGGCGACGCCACGATGCTCGTCCACCTGGGCCTGCAGTACGAGCGCGCGGGCGTCGTCCCGCCGGACACGCTCCCGGGCGAGCCGGACCACACCCACGAGATGAACGTCGTGCGCGGGGTGCTGCGCCGCGCGCTCGAGGCCGACCCGCTGCGCTGGACGACGATCGCGCAGGAGATCCAGGGCGTCACCGAGGAGACGACGACGGGCGTGCACCGCCTCTACCAGCTCGCCGAGTCGGGCGAGCTGCTCTTCCCGGCGATCAACGTCAACGACTCGGTCACCAAGTCGAAGTTCGACAACAAGTACGGCATCCGCCACTCGCTGCCCGACGGCATCAACCGCGCGACCGACGTCCTCATGGGCGGCAAGGTCGCGTTCGTCGCGGGCTACGGCGACGTCGGCAAGGGCGCGGCCGAGGCGTTCCGCGGCCAGGGCGCGCGCGTCATCGTGTCCGAGGTCGACCCGATCTGCGCGCTCCAGGCCGCGATGGACGGCTACCAGGTCGCCCGGATCGAGGACGTGCTCGGCGAGGCCGACTTCTTCATCACGACCACGGGCAACAAGGACGTCATCCGCGCCGAGCACCTCGTCGCGATGAAGGACAAGGCCGTCGTCGGCAACATCGGCCACTTCGACAACGAGATCGACATGGCCGGCCTCGCCGAGGTGCCCGGGGTGTCGCGCACCGAGATCAAGCCCCAGGTCCACGAGTGGACGTTCGCGGAGCCGGGCCCCGACGGCCAGCCCGCGGGCCGCTCGGTCGTCGTGCTCTCCGAGGGCCGCCTGCTCAACCTCGGGAACGCCACGGGCCACCCGTCGTTCGTCATGAGCAACTCGTTCTCGAACCAGGTGATCGGCCAGATCGAGCTCTACGAGGACGCGACGGCCGCCGCGCGCGAGGGGCGCGAGCGCGCCTACGCACGCCAGGTCTACCGTCTGCCCAAGGTGCTCGACGAGAAGGTCGCGCGCCTGCACCTCGACGCGCTCGGCGTCCGGCTCACCGAGCTCTCGCCGTCCCAGGCGGACTACCTGGGCGTCCCCGTCGAGGGGCCGTACAAGCCGGAGCACTACCGCTACTGAGCACTGCCCCGAGTCGTCCGGCACGCGCCGAGGAGGTCGCATGGACCCGTCGTCCGACGAGCGCACGCCAGTCGTGCCCTCGCCCCCCGCGGGCGAGGGCACGACGGGGCCGGCCGACGAGGTGCGCGACGAGCCGCCGCCCGGCCGGGTGCGGCCGCTGTGGCACCGCGTGGGCGACCGCTGGGAGCGCGAGCCCCCGCACGACCTCCTGTACGGCGCGATCGTCGCGGGGTTCGTCATGGCGGTCTCCAGCGTGCACGCCCCGACGGGCGACCGCGTCGTGCTCGCGACGACCCTCGTGGCGGTGGGCTACTGGCTCGCGCACTGCTACGTGGACGCGGTGAGCGGACGCTTCCACGACACCGGGCACTCGCTGTGGGGCCGCACGGTCGTCGCGCTGCGGTCCAACGTCGGGGTGCTCCTCGGCGCGCTCCCCGGGATCGTCGTGTACCTCGTGGCGCTCGCGGCCGGGCTCGACGCCGAGGGCGCCGCCCTCGTCGCGGTGTGGTTCACCGTCGTCCTGCTCGGCGTGGTGGGGTTCCTCGCCGCGTACCGCGCGGGGGCGCGCGGAGGCCTGCTGGTGGGGGAGACGCTGCTCGCCGCGGCGTTCGGCGGCGTGGTCATCGCGGTCAAGTACCTGCTGCACTGAAGGCAGGCACGGGGGTTGTCCCCACCCGGGTGCGGCGGACGCCACCCTGTCGTCGCCGCGCGCGCGCGCCCAGACTGGCACCATGACTGCCGTGACCCCTGACCAGCCGAGCGTCGTGCCCGCGGGCGATCCCTCGCCGGGCGTGCCCGACGCGGTCGTGCCGACGCCGCACCCCTCCGCGGTGCCGTCGTCGCCCGCCGCGCCGTCGGACCCCTCGGCGTCCGCCGTGGCCGCCGCGCCCGGGGTCCCGGGCGCGTTCGCGGGCTCGCAGCCCGACCCGCGGTACGTGGACCACCGCGAGCGGGTCGGCTTCGCGCGCGCGCCGTTCGCGGGGCGCACGTGGCGCGAGTACGGGTACCTCTCGCTCGCGCTCCTGCTGGCGCCCTTCGCGTTCTCCTACGGGCTGTTCTCCGTGGTCTTCCTCGTCGCGATGATCGTGCCCGTCCTGGGCCTCGTCGTCGCGGGGTGGGTCGTGGTCGGCGGGCGCGGCTGGGGCTCGATGTACCGGTCGCTCGCGCGGTCCCTGCTCGGGGTCGACGTCGCCGCCCCCGCCCCGTACACCCGCCGCCGCGGCTTCTGGAGCACGCTGTGGAGCGGGATCGGCGACGGCACGGGGTGGCGGGCCGTGCTGTTCCTCCTCGTGACGTTCCCGCTCGCCATCCTGTCCTTCGTCGTGAGCACGGTCTTCCTCGCCGTCGGGCTGGGCGGCATGACGCACTGGATCTGGTCGCGCTGGCTCCCGCTGCAGCAGGCCGCCGACGGGTCGTGGCACCGCGGCGCGCAGTTCGGCGTCGACTGGTACGTCGACACCCCGGCGCGCCAGCTCGGCCTCGTGCTCGTCGGGGCGCTCTTCCTCTGGGTGTGGCCCCACATCACGCGCGCGTTCGCGCACCTCTTCCGCGTGCTCACCGTGGCGCTGCTCGGCCCCACGCTGTCCAGCCTGCGCGTCGCCGACCTCGAGGAGTCGCGCGGCCGCACGGTCGAGGACGCCGACGCGAAGCTGCGCCGCATCGAGCGCGACCTGCACGACGGCACCCAGGCGCGCCTCGTCGCCGTCGCGATGCAGCTCGGCGAGGCCAAGGAGCAGCTCGCGGCGGGCGGCGACGCGGGCGACGCGCTCGAGCTCGTCGACCTCGCGCACTCGTCGACCAAGGAGGCGCTGGTCGAGCTGCGCGAGCTCGCGCGCGGCATCCACCCGCCGGCACTCGACAACGGCCTCGCGGTCGCGCTCGAGACCCTCGCGGCGCGCTCGCCGCTGCCGGTGACGGTCGACGTCGACCCGGCCGTCGAGGCGTCCGGCCGGCTCGCCCCCGCGGTCGAGTCGATCGCGTACTTCTGCGTCGCCGAGCTCGTGACGAACGCGGTCAAGCACGCGCGCGCGTCGGGCGTGTACGTGCTCGTGGAGCGCCAGGGCGGCGGCCGGGGGGCCCGCCTGCGCCTGCGGGTGCGCGACGACGGCCAGGGCGGCGCGCGCGTCGTGCAGCCGGGCTCCGACGGTCACCGCTCGGGGCTCGCCGGCCTCGCGGAGCGCGTGCGTTCCGTGGACGGCTCGCTCGAGCTCACGAGCCCCGTCGGCGGGCCGACGGTCGTCACGGTCCTCCTGCCCGTCCGGGTCTGACGTGCTGCGCACGGACGGGACGGTCCTGCCCGGGCGGCGGGGCGGCGTCGGGCAGGATGTCCCCGGGGCACCGCGCCCGCCCGGGCCGCCCGGCCCGCCCGACCGGAAGGACACCATGCGGCTCGTCATCGCCGAGGACTCCGCCATCCTGCGCGACGGTCTCGTCGCGCTCGTCACCCGCCGCGGCCACGAGGTCGCGGCGGCGGTCGCGGACGGCGACGAGCTCGTCGCGCAGGTCGCGCGGCTCGCGGCGCAGGACGCGCTGCCGGACGTCGCCGTCGTCGACATCCGCATGCCCCCGACGTTCACGGACGAGGGGCTGCGCGCCGCCCTCGCGCTGCGCGCGGCGCACCCCGACCTCGGGGTGCTGCTGTTCTCCCAGTACGTCGAGACGCGGTTCGCGAGCGAGCTGCTCACGGGCGGGGCGCGCGGCGTCGGCTACCTCCTCAAGGACCGGGTCGCGGACGTCGGCGAGTTCGTCGACGCGCTCACGCGCATCGCCGCGGGCCAGACCGTCCTCGACCCGGAGGTCGTGAGCCAGCTCATGGGCGCGTCGCGGTCCGACGACGGTCTCGCGCGCCTCACGCCGCGCGAGACCGAGGTGCTCGAGCTCATGGCGCAGGGCCGGTCGAACTCCGCCATCGCGGAGGCCCTGTTCCTCTCCTACGGCGCGGTCGAGAAGAACGTCACCTCGATCTTCGGCAAGCTCGGGCTCCCGCAGGACGCCGGCGACCACCGCCGCGTCCTCGCGGTCCTGCGCTACCTCAAGGTCTGAGCGGCTCATGGTCTGAGCAGCGGGGGACAACCCCCCGGAACCTGGGTGGACGACCGCGACGCGGTCGGGGGACCGTCCCGTACCGGGACGAAGGGGATGTTTCGAGACTGGTGAGCACCGGGAGACCTCCCGGGCCCGCCGACCGAGGAGCATCCCGTGGCCGTCCTGTCGCCACCCCCCGCCCGACCCCGCGCGTCGTCGCCCGTCCTCCCGGCCGCGCGCCGGACCCGGGACGGCGGCCCGCCGGCCCCGCGCCCGGACCGGCCCGGCGCGGCGGCCGCGGCGGGCGAGGGGCCGCGTCGCCCGTCGCGCGACGTGTTCGTCGACGCCGTGCGCGCCGTCGCGACCCTGAGCGTCCTCACGGTGCACTGGCTCATGGCGGACGCGACGTGGGACGGCGACCAGCTCCGGATCGGGAACGCGCTCGCGCACGGCGCCGGGTGGGCCGTGACGTGGGTGCTCCAGGTGCTCGCCCTGCTGTTCTTCGCGGCGGGCGCCTCGGCGGCGTACGGGCTGCGGCGTGCCGGCAGCCCCGGCGGGACCGCCGCCCGGGGCCGGGTCGTGACCCGCCCGAGCGCCCTCGCCGACCTGGCCGACGGCGCCCGCCTCGCGGGCGCCCGGCTGCCGCGCCTGCTGCGGCCGGTGGCCGTCTTCGTCGGGGCGTGGGTGGTCGCCGTCGGCGTCCTGCTGGCCGTCGGGCTCCCGGCCGACGCCGTCCGCTCGCTCGCGACGCTCGCGCCGCAGCTCCTGTGGTTCCTCGCGGTCTACCTCGGCCTCGTCGTGCTCACGCCGCTCCTGCGCCGCGCGCTGCACGCCGCCGGCTGGTGGGCCGTCGCCGGGCTCGCCGCGGCCCCGCTCGCGGTCGAGGCCCTGCGGTTCGGCGCCGGGCTCGAGCGGCTCGCGCTCGTGAACGTGGTGCTCGTGTGGGCCGTGCCCTACGCGGTCGGGCTCCTCTACGCCGACGCCCGCTCGGGCCTGCGGGTCGTGCGCCGGGGCCGCGTCGTCCCCGTCGCCGTCGTGCCGCGGTCCCGCGTGCTCGTGGCCGCCGGGCTCGCCGCGGCGGCCCTCGCCGCCCTGCTCGTCGCCGTCGGGCCCTACCCGGTCTCGCTCATCGGCATGCCGGGCGACGCGATGTCCAACCTCGGGCCGCCGACCGCGCCCGTCGTGCTGCACGCCGTCGCGCTCGTCGCGCTCGCGCTCGCCGCGCGGGGACCGCTCGTGCGCTGGGCCGACGGCCGGGGGCGGTCCGTCGTGCGCGGTCTCGCGCGGCGCTCGATGACCGTGTACCTGTGGCACCTCACCGCGATGGTGGTCGTGGTCGGGGTCGTCCTCGTGGTGCTCGGGCAGGAGCTCCCGGCCGTGGGCGGCGCCGACTGGTGGGCGAGCCGGCCCGTCTGGTTCGGCGCGTTCGCCCTCGTGCTCGTCGGGATCGCGCGCGTCGTCGGGCGCTTCGAGGACGCTCCGACGGGCCGCCGCGCGCGTCAGCGCGTCGGGTCGGGCACCGAGTAGGGGAGCCGGTGGAGCAGCTCGGCCTGCTCCCGCGCGGCGGCCTGCGCGCGGTGGGCCGTCGCGCGGTCCCGGTCGCGGCGCTCGGTGAGCACCGCGAGCAGGAACGTCTCGGGGTGGGTGCCGGGCGGCGGGCCCGGCGCGACGTACCGCTCGACCTGCCCCGCGAGCTCCTGGCCCAGCCGTGCGCGCGACGCCGGGTGCAGGCGGTCGGCGCGCCCGAGGAACTGCCGGGCGGCCAGCGCGAGGCCGTCCGGCAGCCGGCGCATGTCGGCGTGCGCGGCCCACGCGGCGAGGTAGGGCGGCATCGCGAGCGGGGCGAGCGTCGGTCGCCCGCCCCGCACCCGGATCGCGTACGTGCCCGCCGCCATGTCGCCGAGCCGCTTGCCCTTGTCGTTCGTCAGCGACGCGACGAGCGCGACCGAGCCGAACGTCAGCCAGATCTCACCGACCCCGACGAGCGCCCGCAGGAACGCGTGCCGGAACCGGACCGGGCCGCCGTCGTCGCGCACGACCCGGATGCCGAGCGCGAGCTTGCCGAGCGAGCGCCCGCGCGAGAGCGTCTCGACCGTCGTCGGGATGACGACCATGACGAGGACCGAGAACGCGATGAGGATCGCGGTGACCAGGTCGAGCTCGAGCGAGCCCAGCGAGGCGCCGAGCACGAAGAGCGTCGCGACGAAGAACACCAGCACGACGAGCAGGTCGAGCGCGAGCGCCAGCCCGCGCGTCACGAACGACGCCGGTCGCGCGTCCAGGACCACGCCCTCGCCGATCACGATGCCCTCGCGCACGCCCGCTCCCGTCCTCGCCGTCGCGGGTCCTGCCCGCCCGTCGGTCGGCGCACCGGCGGCACGCCCCGTGTGGCAGGGTATCGGTCGTGGACCTCGACGCCTTCACCGACGTGCACGGCGCGGAGTGGGACCGCCTCGACGCGCTCGTCCGCCGCCGCACGCTCGACGGCGCGGAGGCCGACGAGCTCGTCCGGCTCTACCAGGCCGTCGCGACGCACCTGTCGACCGTGCGCTCCGTCGCGCCGGACCCGGTGCTCATCTCGCGCCTGTCCGTGCTCCTCGGGCGCGCCCGCACGCGCATCGCGGGGGCGCACGAGCCCGCGTGGCGCGACGTCGTGCGGTTCCTCACGGTGTCCCTCCCGGCCGCGCTCTACCGGATCCGGTGGTGGTCGGTCGGCGTGACCGCCGCGTGCCTCCTCGTCGCGCTCGTCGCGGGCGTCTGGGTCGCGACCACGCCCGAGGGCCTCGCCTCCATGGGCCCGCCCAGCACCCAGGAGGAGTACGTGAACGACGCGTTCGCGTCCTACTACGACCCGGGCGTCGACTTCGCCGCCGTCGTGTGGACGAACAACGCGCGGATCGCGGCCTTCTGCGTGGGCCTCGGGATCACGGGGGTGTTCCCCGCGTGGGTCCTGTTCCAGAACGCGGTCGGCATCGGCTCGATCGGCGGCATGATGGCCGCGCACGGCGAGCTCGCGCTCTTCCTCCAGCTCATCGCGCCCCACGGGCTGCTCGAGCTCATGTCGATCTTCGTCGCCGGCGCCGCCGGGCTGCGGATCTTCTGGGCGTGGATCGACCCCGGCCCCCTGCCCCGCTCGCGCGCCCTCGCGCAGGAGGGCCGGGCGCTCGTCACCGTCGCGATCGGCCTCGCGATCGCGCTCGCGGTCTCCGGCGTCATCGAGGGCTTCGTCACCGGGTCGGAGCTGCCGTGGTGGCTCAAGATCGTGATCGGGGCGGTCGCGCTCGCGGCGTTCTGGGTCTACACGATCGTGCTCGGACGCCGCGCGGTCCGGGCCGGGGAGACGGGCGACCTCACGGCCGACCACGCGGGCGACACCGCGCCCGTCGCGGCCTGACCCGCGACGCCTCAGCCGTCGACGACGACGCGCGCCCCGGCGTCCGGCCACCCGCACCGCACCCAGTCCTCGGCGCGCGCGACGACCTCGTCGCGCACCGCGGGGTCGCGCAGGCGGTCGGCGAGGCTCGGCGCCTCGCCGCCGGGCGCGCCGGGGCCGCTCCGTGCGCGCAGCGGCCGCACCTCGACGTGCACGACGACGTCCGTCCCGTCGGCCGGGCGCGTCCCGTCGGCCGGGGCCGCCGCTCGGGCGCCGCGCGCGGCCGCTGCTCGGGCGCTGGGGGTGCCTGGGTCCGCTGCTCGGGCGCTGCGCGCCGCCGGTGCCGCCGGGCGGGCCGTCCAGGCGCCCGCGACGCGGCCGTCGACGAGGACCGCCGCCGCGACCTGACCGTTGACGCTCACGACGCTCGTGACCGGCAGGTCCCCGAGGACGCGCGTGCGGTCGTCGTGGGACAGGAGCAGGTTGTCGAAGTCGCCCGCGAGGACCACGGGCACGGGCTCGTCGCCCGGCGGGCGCGGCGCGTCGGGCAGGTCGAGGAGCTCGGTGCCGGCCGGGCCGGTGAACGTCACGAGCTCGGGCCGCAGCACGTCGACCGCGGCGCGCAGCCGGGTCAGGCCCGCCCAGCGCTGCGCGTCGGCCACCGACGCCGGGCCGAACGCCGCGAGGTACCGGCGCACGAGCCGCACGCGCGCCGCGAGCGTTGCGTCCGGGTCCGTGCCGTGCGCGACGGCGTCGAGGGCGTCGTCGGCCCGACCGAGCCAGGCCTGCGCCGTCGTCCAGGTGGTCGTGGTGCCCGCGCCGCTCGCGCCCCACAGGCCGCGGGGCGGGACCTGCACGAGCGGGAGCAGGCAGCGCGCCGCGTACGCGAGGTGCTTCGGGTCGACGTCGGGCCAGCGCTCCGCGAGGCGCCGCCCCAGCTCGACCGACGTCAGCGGCTCCGCGAGCAGGTCGCGCGCCGCGCGCTCGAGGTCGTCGAGGTCGACGTGCGCGAGCGCGGTCCCGTGCTGGTTCCGCGACCGCAGGTAGGTCGCCAGGCCGGGGCGGGCGAGCGCCGTCAGCTCGAGCGCGTCGTCGGCCGCGACGAGGTGCACCGTGCCGCGCAGCGTCGCGACGCGCACCACCTGGCGGTCGAGCAGGCGGTCGCCCAGGTCGTCCGGCGCGAAGCCCGCCAGGCGCGACCAGAGCGCCGGGTACGGCGACGACGGGACCTGCGACTGCAGGCCGACGAGGTGCCGCACCTCGTCCAGCACGGTCGCGTCGCGCGGTGCCGCGAGGTGCTGGCGCGCGAGCAGCGCCCGGTTGAGGTCGTCGTGGCTCAGCCGCGGCCCGAACCGCTCGTCGGCCATCGGCCCGTCAGGACAGGACGATCGCGAGCGCCGGGACGAGGAACGTCGCGAGCAGCGCCACCACGACGATGATCGCGACGCGACGGTTGCGCCGGACGCGCTGCCGGGGGTCGGTCGGCTGCCAGGCCACGGGAGCCTCCTGAGGTCGGGATGGACGTGCTGGACGACCCTACCTCCCGCCCCTGACGGTCGGGGGAGAGGGCCCCTGCACCACCTCCCGCGAGGTAGAGGCCTGGCCTCCCGAGGTAGAGCCGTGGTTCCGCGAGGTAGAGGCGTGGGTTGCGCGAGGTGGAGCCGTGGTTGCGCGACGTGGAGCCGTGGTTGCGCGAGGTGGAGCCGTGGTTGCGCGAGGTAGAGCGTTGGTTCCGCCAGGTAGAGGCGTGGTCGCCCAGGGTGGGCCTGCCCACGCTCGGAGGGACGACGACGTCGGGCCACCTCAGACGGGTTGCGCGCCGACCGGACGGTCGTGGCGCCCGACAGGGCGCTTCTGGTGGCCCGGCGCCGCAGACGGAGCCGGGATCCCTGCTCGGCGAACCCGGGCACCCTCGTCCCGTGAGACCTGGCCTCTACCTCGCGCGGCCTCGGCTCTACCTCGTGGGACGACGCCTCTACCTCGTGAGACCGGGCCTCTACCTCGTGCGACCGTGGCTCTACCTCGCGCGACCACCGGCTCCGGCTCGGTGGCCCCCGGCGGGGGCTCAGAGGCGGCCGGCCGCCTTGAGCGCGAGGTAGGTGTCGGCGAGGCGGGGGGCGAGGTCGTCGGGGAGGGCGTCGACGACCTCGACGCCGCGCTGGCGCAGGACCGTCGTCACGGCGGCGCGCTCGATCTCGCCGCGCGCGGCGGCCGCGGCGTCGTACACCTCGGCGGTCCCGGTGCGGTCGTCGCGCAGGGCGGCGACCTCGGGGTCGCCCGCCGCGGCGAGCACGACCTGGTGCTTGGCCGTGAGCTGCCCGACGACGGGCAGCAGGCCGGACTCGACGGCGGCGGCGTCGAGCGTGGACAGGAGCACGACGAGCGCGCGCTGCGACAGGCGCTCGTGGACGGTGCCGACGAGGCCGGGCCAGTCGGTCTCGAGGAGCGCGGGCTCGAGCGGCGCGAGGGCGTCCGCCATGGCGGGCATGAGGCGCGGCCCGGCGGCCCCCGCGACGCGCGAGCGCACGGTGCGGTCGTAGGCGACGAGCTCGACGCGGTCCCCGGCGCGCCCCGCGAGCGCGGCGAGCAGGAGCGCCGCCTCGATGCTCGCGTCGAGGCGCGGCGCGTCCCCGACGCGCGCCGCGGACGTGCGGGACGTGTCGACGACGATGAGCACGCGGCGGTCGCGCTCGGGCCGCCACGTGCGCACGACCATGTCCCGGCCGCGCGCCGACGCGCGCCAGTCGATCGAGCGGACGTCGTCGCCGAGCACGTACTCGCGCAGCGAGTCGAACTCGGTGCCCTCGCCGCGCACCTGCACCGCGGCGCGCCCGTCCATCTCGCGCAGGCGCGCGAGGCGGCTCGGGAGGTGGCGTCGCGACGCGAACTCGGGGAGCACGCGCAGCCGCCCGGGCACGGGGATCGACGCCTGGCGCGCGGCGAGCCGCAGCGGGCCGAACGAGCGGATCGTCACGCGGTCCGCGACGCGCTCGCCGCGGCGCGTCGGGACGAGCACGGTCGTCACGCGCGTCGCCTCGCCGGGCGGCAGGTCGACGTCGTGCCGGTTGACCTGGGTCCCCGCGGACGGCGGCCACGCGTCGCGCACGAGCGCGCGCAGCCGCCGCGGGGCGAGGTTCGTCAGCGTGAGCCGGGACGCCGTCGCGTCGGTGAGCCGCACGGAGCCCGCGACGCGCCGCTCGATCGCGACACGCCGCGGGGACGCCGCGAGGGCCGCGTCGAGCGCGCACAGCGCGACGACGAGCAGCGTCCACACGAGCACCGTCCCCGGCACGGGGACGAGCAGCACGGGGACGATCCCGAGCGCCGCCAGCACGACGGCGCGCCACGTCAGGGCCACGAGCGACGCCTCAGCGGGGGACGGGGACGGACGCGAGCACGGTGTCGAGCACGCTCTCGGCCGTCACGCCCTCCAGCTCGGCCTCGGGCCGCAGCTGCACGCGGTGGCGCAGCGTGGGGTGCGCGAGGGCCTTGACGTCGTCCGGCGTCACGTAGGAGCGGCCCGAGAGCCACGCCCACGCGCGCGACGTGGCGAGCAGCGCCGTCGCGCCACGCGGGGACACGCCGAGGGACAGCGAGGGGGAGTGGCGCGTCGCGCGGCACACGTCGACGGCGTAGCCGAGCACCTCGCGCGCGACCTGGACGCGCGCGACCTCCGCGCGGGCGCGGTCGAGCACGTCGCGCCCGGCGACGGCGCGCACCCCGGCGCCCGCGAGGTCGCGCGGGTTGAAGCCGGCGGCGTGCCGCGCGAGCACCTCGACCTCCTGCTCGCGCTCCGGCAGCGGCAGCACGACCTTGAGCAGGAAGCGGTCGAGCTGCGCCTCGGGCAGCGGGTACGTGCCCTCGTACTCGACGGGGTTCTGCGTCGCGATGACGAGGAAGGGGTCGGGCAGCGGGCGCGGCGTCCCGTCGACCGAGACCTGCCGCTCCTCCATGGCCTCCAGGAGCGACGCCTGGGTCTTGGGGGGCGTGCGGTTGATCTCGTCGGCGAGCAGGAGGTTCGTGAAGACCGGGCCCTCGCGGAACGAGAACTCGGCGGTCCGCGCGTCGTACACGAGCGAGCCCGTGACGTCGCCGGGCATGAGGTCGGGCGTGAACTGCACGCGCTTCGTGCCGAGGTCGAGCGACGCGGCGAGCGTGCGCACGAGCAGCGTCTTGGCGACGCCGGGCACGCCCTCGAGCAGCACGTGGCCCTTGCAGAGCAGCGCGATGAGCAGGCTCGTCACGGCGCCGTCCTGCCCGACGACGGCCTTGCCGACCTCGCTGCGGACGGCGGCGAGCGCCTGCCGCAGCTCGGGCGACGGCGCGGGCGGGGCGTCGTGCACCGGTGCGGGGGTCGGGGTCGGGGCCGGCGTGGCGGGCGCATGGCCCTGGGCGTACGGCGCCTGCGGGGCGGGTGCCTGCGGTCCGGGCCGGTGCGCGGGCTGGCCGGCGGCCGCGCTCACGCGGTCGGCGGCGCCCGGGTCCTGGGCGGGCGGCGCGTAGCGGTCGGGCTGCGGCACGGAGCCGTCGGGGTGGTGCGTCACGAGTGGTAGACCTCGCTCTCGATCCGGTCAAGGTGACGCGCGAGCTCGAGCAGCGCCGCGTCGTCGGCGGGTGGTGGTCCGTACAGGAGCTGGGCGACCTGGTCGCCCGGCCGACCCGTCGCGCGGGCGACGGCGTCGACGACGGTGGGGGCGTCGGCCGAGCGGGGCAGGCCGAGGCGGTGCGCGAGACGGTCGGCGGCGCTCGCGCGCAGCCCTGCGGCGGCGTGGCCGCGCGCCCCGGCGCGTCGGTAGAGGCGGCCGCGGCCGCGCGTCGTCTCGGCGGCGCGCACGATCACCGGCAGGTCCTCCGTGACGAGGGGGCCCAGCCGGCGGCCGCGCCACAGCACGACCACGAGCAGCACGACGAGCGCCTGGAGGGCGACGACGCCGAACCACGGCGGCAGGGACAGCCCGGGGGTCGTGCTCCCGTCGTCGGCGAGCGACGTGTCGAACGGGTCGGGCACGAGCCACACGAGACGGTCGTGCGCGCCGAGCGTCCAGAGCGCGAGCGCGGCGTTGCCGTCCTCGGTGACCGAGTCGTTGCGCAGGACGGCGGGCGTGTCCACCGCGCGCACCGTGCGCCCGTCGGCCTCGTGCACGAGGTAGGCGCCCAGGGACGGGTCGTCGGGGGAGGGGAAGCAGAGGACGGTCGCGTCGTCGAGCGCGACGAAGCCGACGCCGTCGGAGCGGATCGAGCCCGCGGCCTGCGCGGCCGGGTCCGCGCAGCGCGCCGGTCGTGCCGACCCGCCGGAGCCCCAGTCGTACGCGAGCTCCGCGCCGCCGTCGGTCGCGGCGGCGAGCAGGTGGTCGGGCGGCGCGACGAGCACGAGGTCCGTGGGGGTCCCGACGAGCGCGTCCACCTGCTCGTCGAGCAGGTAGTCGCCCTGCGCGACGAGGAGCGTGCCGCCCTCCTCGGCGGCGCGCACCGCGTCGGCGACCGTGCGCACGTAGGTGACCTCGACGCCCTGGTCGCCCAGCACCTGCGCGACCGCGCGCGCCCCGGCGGGGCCCGGGTTGTCGGGTGCGAGCGGCGTGGCCGACGTCGCGGGGCGCGCGAGCGCCGTCAGCCCGGCGAGCAGCAGCAGCGCGCCGACGACGGCGACGGGCCAGCGCGCCCGGCGCCAGCGGCTGCGGGCCCGCGAGCGGGCGGTCGTGCCGTCGCCGACGACGGGCACGTAGGCGGTCGTCACGGCTCGCGGGTCGCCCGACGCGCCCGCGGAGGGCGCCGCACCGGGCGGGACGGAGGACGTCGTCGGGGCGCTCATGCGCCGTCACCGGGCGCGGACGCGGCGAGCTCCGCACGGAGCGCGGGGCGCGTCGCGAGCGTCCGCTCGTCGAGCGCGCGCAGGAAGGCGTCCGCCTCCGGGCCGACGGTCACGGCGCCGTACGCGACGTCGTCGAACAGGTGCGCGCCGCGCTCGAGCCCGTCGGCGACGTCGGGCAGGCGCTCGCCCGCCGTCCGCGCGGCCTCCCACGCGGTCCGTCCGGGACGCGGGTCGAGGACCGCGCGCTCCTCCAGCGAGCGCACGACGGCGCGGAAGCGTTCGAGCGCGGCGGTCGCCCAGTCGGCGCGCGCCGCGGCGGCGTCGGCCGCGGCCCGCATCTCGGCCGCGGTGCGCGCGTCGTCGTCGAGCACGACCACCGAGGCCTTCGCCCGGCGCGACAGGCGCACCGGGCCGGCGACCCAGTAGGCCACCGCCGCGACGAGGGCGACCGCCACGACGACGACCACCGCCGTCAGCGGGCCGCCGAGGTCGAGCGTGGGCGCGCCGTCGAACAGTCCCTGGAGCCACTCGAGGAACCGCTGCAGGAGCGACGGGTCCGTGCGGTACTCCGGCCCGGCGAGCTCGCCGACGAGCCACCGCCGGGCCTCGTCGGCGCCGGGCTGCACGGGCACGTCGGCCGCGAGCGACCGCACGGTCATGCGGGCGGCTGCTCGCTCGCCGCCGCGGCGAGCTCGACGTCGAGGCCCTCGCGGCGCATGCGCACGTCGATGTAGAGCAGGGCGACGATGCAGCCCAGGAAGACCGAGGTGAGGATCATCGAGAGCGCGACGCCGATCGCCTGCACGAGGTGGTACAGGAAGGTCTGGCCCGCCATGAGCAGGAACGACGCGGCGAGGCTCGCGGGGTACGCGACGATGCCGGAGACGAAGCTCATCGCCACGAGGGCGAGCAGGTAGATGCCGAACAGGCGCCAGAAGCTGCCGCGGGTGAGCAGCCACGCCCGCTTGACGGTCCGCCAGAACGGCTGCCCCTCCAGCGCCAGGGCGGGAGGCACGAGGCCGGTCCGCGTCCCGACCCAGACGAGGAGCACGGGCCAGGCGAGCAGGGCGACGACGATGAGGAACGCGCCGAGCCCCTCGGAGACCGCGAAGCCCGCGACGACGAGGAGCGTGGCCAGGCCGAGCGCCACGGACGCAGCCAGGCCGGTCAGCAGGGGGAACGCGATGAGGAACCACGTGCGCCGTCCGACCTGGGACCAGACCTCGCCGACACCGGCCTTGCGCCCGATCGCGGACTGGCCGACGGAGACCGTGAGGAGACCCGCGATGATCGGCGCGGCGAAGAACGTGGTCACCTGGATGCCGAGGGAGCTCGCGAGCGTCGTGGCGAAGCTCTCGTCGAAGCCGGGGAAGGTGGCCTCGTCCAGCACGACGTCGAAGTACTGGGCGACGTAGCCGGAGAACGCCCAGCCCAGGAAGGTGCCGAGCAGCGTCGCCACCACGACGACGAGCGCGCTCATGCCGAGCACGACCCGGGGGTTGTGGCGGATCGCGCCGAACGCGCCGTCGAAGATCTCGCCGAGCGACAGCGGGCGCAGCGGGATGATGCCGGGCTTCGCCGCGGCCGGCGCGTAGGGCGCGCCCGCGAGGCCGGGCGGCGGGCCGTAGCCCGGCGCGCCGTACTGCTGCTGCCCGTACTGGCCCTGCCCGAACTGCTGCTGGCCGTAACCGGGCTGCTGGCCGTATCCGGGCTGGCCGTACCCCGGCTGCTGGCCGTAGCCGGGCTGGCCGTACCCCGGCTGCTGCTGGCCGTACCCCGGCTGCTGGCCGTAGCCCGGCTGGCCGTACCCCGGCTGTCCCGGAGCGGCGCCGGGCGCACCCCACGCGCCGGGTGCGGGCGGCTGGTCCGTCGGCGGGTGCTGACCGGGCTCCTGGCCGGGCGCGTACTGGCCGTACCGCGGCTGGGGCGCCGACGAGCCGGGCGCACCGTAGCCGGGGGCGCCGTACGAGGGCGCGCCCCAGCCGCTCGCGTCGCCGCCCGGACCGGGCGCGGCGGGCGGCGTGGGGCCGGGGGCCGCCGTCGGGTCGGGCGTGGCACCGTCCGGCGTGCCGGAGGTGTCGGGTGTGCTCATGTGCTCGTGGTCCCCCGCGATCGGCTCGGGCGTCGGTCCAGGCCGCCGGGCGAGGATCGGCAACGGCGGCGAGGCCACCCTAGTACGCGGCCCTGCGCGGCGGCCGACCGGCTCGCGCCGCCGGGTGCGCCCCGCCCGCGGGTTCACCCTCGCCGCGGGGCCCGGCCGCCCCGACGTCGGGCCCGTCGATGGCAAGATGTCCGCATGAAGGTTCGTGTGCTCGTGGTGGACGACGACACCGCCCTGGCCGAGATGATCGGCATCGTCCTGCGCTCCGAGGGCTTCGAACCGGTGTTCTGCGCGGACGGCGACCTCGCGCTCGAGACGTTCCGCACCACGCAGCCGGACCTGGTCCTGCTCGACCTCATGCTCCCGGGCAAGGACGGCACGGAGGTGTGCCGCCTCATCCGGGCGGAGTCGGGCGTCCCGATCATCATGCTCACCGCGAAGAGCGACACGGTCGACGTCGTGCTCGGCCTGGAGTCGGGTGCCGACGACTACATCTCCAAGCCGTTCAAGCCCAAGGAGCTCGTCGCCCGCATCCGGGCGCGCCTGCGCCGCACGGAGGAGCCCGCCCCCGAGCACCTGTCCATCGGCGACGTCGAGATCGACGTCACGGGGCACCGCGTGTCGCGCGGCGGCGAGCAGGTGTCCCTGACCCCGCTCGAGTTCGACCTCCTCGTCGCGCTCGCGCGCAAGCCGTGGCAGGTCTTCACGCGCGAGGTGCTCCTCGAGAAGGTCTGGGGCTACCGGCACGCGGCGGACACGCGGCTGGTCAACGTCCACGTGCAGCGCCTGCGCTCGAAGATCGAGCACGACCCGGAGAACCCGGAGATCGTCCTCACGGTGCGCGGCGTCGGCTACAAGGCGGGCGCGACCCGCACGTGAGCACGACGGCCGGCTCCGCCGACGGGCGCGGGCGAGGGCTCTGGCGCCGCGTCCGGCGCCGGGCGCGCGCGACCGTCCGCCGCGTGGTGTGGCGCTGGCGCTCGTCGATGCAGCTCCGTGTCGTCACGTCGGCGCTCGTCGTCGGCGTGCTGACCGTCGGGGCGCTCGGCGCCTACCTCACCGACGCCATGCGCGACGGCCTCTACGAGCGGCGTGCCGCCGAGCTCGACCAGGAGAGCGCCCAGTCCACGCAGCAGGCGCGCCGCACGCTCGACGCGTCGCCCGCGTCGACGCCGACCGAGGCCCAGTCGCTCCTCTTCGACCTCTTCTCCATGCTCCAGACCACCGGGTCGTCGCGCGACGTCTTCCTCTGGCAGTCCGGCGGGTCGGGCACGGTCGGCTTCCTCGACCAGTCGACCGACCAGCAGCTCGACGGCCTCGTGTCGCCCGAGATGCGCGCGGCGACCGTCGCGGCGGACGGCGAGCAGTACCTCCAGTCCGTGGCGATCCCGGTCGACCCGGCCCACCCGGAGTCGTCGGGGGTGGTGCCCGGCATCGTCGTGGGCTCGACCGTCGAGGTGCCGGTCGCGGGCACGTACGAGCTCTACTACCTCTACGACCTCGAGGCCGACCAGGAGACGCTGCGCTTCCTCCAGTCGGTCCTGCTCGTCGGGGCGCTCGTGCTGCTCGCCCTGCTCGTCGGGATCACGGCGCTCGTCACGCGCCAGGCGGTGCTCCCGGTGCGCCAGGCCGCGAGCGTCGCGGAACGGCTCGCGGACGGCCGCCTCGACGAGCGGCTCCCGGTCAAGGGCCACGACGAGATGGCGTCCCTCGCGCACTCGTTCAACGAGATGGCGCAGAGCCTCCAGGAGCAGATCGGGCGCATGGAGGAGCTGTCGATGCTCCAGCGCCGGTTCGTCTCGGACGTGTCCCACGAGCTGCGCACGCCGCTCACCACGATCCGCATGGCCTCCGAGGTGCTGCACGCGTCGCGCGAGGACTTCGACCCGGTCTCGCGACGCTCGACCGAGCTCCTGCAGGCCCAGCTCGACCGGTTCGAGGACCTGCTCGCCGACCTGCTCGAGATCAGCCGGTTCGACGCCGGCGCCGCGGTCCTCGACGCCGAGCGGCGCGACCTGCGCGACGTGGTGAACGCCGCCGTCGACCACGCCGCCCCGCTCGCCGAGCGCAAGAGCGTGTGGCTGTCGGTCCACCTCGGCGACGAGCCCGTCACGGCCGACATCGACCCGCGGCGGGTCGAGCGCATCGTGCGCAACCTCGTCGTCAACGCGGTCGAGCACGCCGAGGAGCGGCCGGTCGAGATCACGGTCGACGGCGACGGGCACGCCGTCGCGGTGACGGTCCGCGACCACGGGGTCGGGATGACGACCGACGAGGTCCAGCACGTGTTCGACCGCTTCTGGCGTGCGGACCCCGCTCGCGCCCGCACGACCGGCGGCACCGGCCTCGGGCTCGCGATCTCGCTGGAGGACGCGCACCTGCACGGCGGGTGGCTCGAGGCGTGGGGCCGCCCCGGCCGGGGCGCGAGCTTCCGGCTCACGCTCCCGCGGCGCGCCGGGATCCGGCTCCAGTCGTCCCCCCTGCCGCTCGTCTCCGAGGCGGCCGCCGGCCGCGGGCTGCCCGCGGAGTGGAGCGTGCGGACGCCGGTCGTCGAGGACGTCGAGGGGACGGCGGGCCCCGCCGACCTGCCGTCGGTCACGGGCGGCATCCCCGTCGTCATCCCGCGCGACCACGCGCCCCAGCCCGGCCGGGCGACGGTGCCCGGCTCCGGCGGCGGTCCGGCCGCCGGCCCCGACGACGTCCAGGAGGGGCGATGACCACGACGGGGACCGTGCGGCGTCCGACCACGGGGCAGGCGAACCTGCGGCGCCGGGTCGGGCGCGCGCTCGCGGCCGGGATCGCGGCCGCGGGGGTCGCCGCTCTCGCGGCGTGCGCCTCGATCCCCACGTCCGGGCCGGTCGTCGAGGGCGAGGCGACGCCGGAGGACCCGGGCCAGCCGTTCGTCAGCGCCGCCTCGCCCCGCCGCGACGCCTCGCCGGACCAGATCGTCCGCGGCTTCCTGGCCGCCCAGGCCCAGGGCGCGCGCGGCTCGTTCGACGTCGCGTCCGAGTTCCTCACGCGCGACGCGCAGGACGACTGGTCGCCCGTCTCCCAGGTCGCGATCCTCGAGGACGTGCCGCAGCTCGACGTCGACGAGGCCGCGATCGAGGGCGGCACGACGACGGTCCGCGCCACCGCCGACGTCGTGGGCACCGTGGACGAGCGCGGCGTCTACACGGAGCAGGCGCCCGGCCGGACCACCGAGGTCTCCTACGGCCTCGTCCGCGACGCCGACGACCAGTGGCGCATCGACGTGGTCGACGACGGGCTGACGATCACGGCCACGAACTTCGCGCGCACCTTCAAGCAGGCCAACCTCTACTTCCCGACCCTCGACCGGGCCTACCTCGTGCCCGACGCCCGCTGGTTCCCGAGCCGGAACTGGCAGGCGCTCGCGGTCCGCGAGACGCTGCGTGGCCCGGCCGACTGGCTCGCAGGGTCCGTCGCGACGGTCGCGCCCGAGGGCACCTCGCTGAGCATCGACTCCGTGCCCCCGGGGGAGGGCAGGGTCGCGGTGCCCCTCACCGACCCGGTGACCGCGGCGTCGCCGGCCGACCGCGCGATGCTCATCGCGCAGCTCCAGGCCTCGCTCGGCGTGCCCGTCGACATCACGGTGGGCGTCGGCGGCTCGGAGCTCTCGGCCGACGACGTCCCGACCATCGGCGTCGCCACCACGCCCGACGAGCCGGTCGTGCTCTCGGGCGACCAGGTCATGAGCCTGGAGGGGCGCACGACGCGCGCGGTGACGTCGGCCGCCCCGCTCGCCGGGCTCCAGCCCACCGCGCTCGCGTTCCGCGGCCGGGCCGACGACGCCACGTACGTCGTGCGGGACGGCGCCGCGCGGCTCGTCACGGCGCCGACGGCGGAGGCCGGGCCCGTCACGCTCCTCACCGGGACGAGCCTCGTCGCGCCGTCGATCGACCGGTTCCAGTACGTCTGGAGCGGCCCGCAGGTGCAGGCAGGGTCGCTGCAGGTCGTGGACCTGCGGGAGGCCGGCAGCGACGCGGCGGTCTCCGAGGTGGCCGCGCCGTGGCTCGACGGGCGCACCGTGATGTCGCTGCGGGTCGCGCCCGACGGCGCCCGGGTGGCCGTCGTCAGCGACTCGGGGTCCGGGGCGCAGGTCCACGTCGCGGGCATCGTCCGCGACGAGACCGGCCGGCCGACCCAGCTCTCCGCACCGGTCCGGGTCGGGCAGCCGATCGCCGCCGCGACACAGGTGACGTGGGTCGACCGCGCGCTCCTCGGGGTGCTCGGCCGGGCGTCCGGCGAGTCCGAGGTCGTCGTCCAGCGGGTGCCCGTCGGGGGGCCGACGGTCGCCGCCTCGCCCGTCGAGGGCGCCGTCTCGCTCGCGTCGGCCACGGGCGTCGGCACGACGCTCGTCGGGACGAGCGACAGCAGCCTGTACGCCGCGGGCACGTCGAGCCTCTGGACCAAGATCGCCACCGAGGTCCGGCTGCCCACGTACCCCGGCTGAGACGCCGCGCGCCCGGTGGCGCGAGGCGCGCCGGGCGACCACAGGCTCCCGGACGGCGCGGGTCGGGAGCCCGCGGTGCGCGCGTCGTCCACAGGTGGCCGGTCCGCCGGTGCCGGACGCTCGCGCCACCGGGCACGCTGGCCCGGTGCTCCTCGCCGCCCTCGACGACGTCGCCCGCCTCGTCCTGCCCGTCGCGTGCCCCGGCTGCGACGCGCCCGACGTCCGGTGGTGCGAGCCCTGCCTCGCGCCGCTGCGCGCCCCGCTCCAGCGGCGCGAGCGTGGGGCGCCCCGCCTCGACCGGCTCGACGGCGTCGCGCCCCTGCCGGTGTGGGCGCCGGCGGCGTACACGGGGCCCGTGCGCGGCGTCGTCGTCGCCTGGAAGGACCGCGGCAGGGCGGACCTCGACCGGCCGCTCGCGGACGCCGCGTGGCGCGCGGGCACCGCGCTGGGGCCGGTGCTCGGAGCCGTGCTCGGGCAGGGGCGCGGCACCGCGCTCGGTCCCGCGCTCGGGTCTGGGGTCGGGGCGGTCCCGGGGGAGGGGTCCCGGGGGTGCCCGGTCCCCGTCGTCCCGGCACCGACGACGCGGGCCGCGCGTCGCGCCCGCGGGCGCGACCCCGTCGCCCTGCTCGCGCGTGCGGTCGCCGCCGGACTCGACACCTCGGGAACCCCCGCCCGGAGCGCCGCGCTCCTCGTGCACCGCGGGCGCGCCCGGGACCAGGTCGGGCTCGGCTCGCGGGCGCGCGGGGCCCGTCTCGGCACGGTCGCCGTCGCCCCCGGGAAGCTCCTCGGGGCCGGTGCCGGAGGGCTCGTCCGACCGCTCGTCGGACCGTCCGCCGGAGCGCGTCGAGGACGGCCCGGGCGGCGCCCGTCGACCGGTGCACCGGCACCGGTCGTGGCGTGCCTCCTCGTCGACGACGTCGTCACCACGGGAGCCACCCTCGCCGCGTGCGAGAGGGCTCTGACCAGCGCGGGCGCTCTCGTGCTGGGCGCCGTCGCGCTCGCCGCGACCCCGTCGCCGGGCGAACGACGGCGGTCCGCCGGGCAGCCTCCGTGAGGTCCGCGCCGCGCGGGTCGAAGGTCCCCTCGTTCACCTTCCGTTGGTGCTGCCGACACCCCGGGCCCGGGGTTAGGCTGAGGGCCAGTCGCCGCGGACGACGGACGTGCAGGACACGTGCGCCGCCGCGCGAGCGTACCGAGCGCGCGGCCCTGCGCCGCAAGGAGGTGGTAGCCCACCGCACCCGGCAGCGGGTGCTCCTACCGAATCCGAACGAGGCGCCCGGACGCACCGGGCCGGGCGTCGCACTAGATCCTCGCGGAGGCTCACATGGAGATCGTCGTCGTCGGCAGGCACACGGAAGTGGCAGACCGCTTCCGCCGGCACGTGGAGGACAAGCTCGCCAAGGTCCAGCAGCTCGCGCCCACGGCGCAGCGCGTGGACGTCGAGGTCACCCACGAGAACAACCCGAGGCTCTCGGGGGTCCGCGAACGCGTCGAGCTCACCGTGCGGGCCAAGGGACCCGTCGTCCGCGCCGAGGCCGCGGCCGACGACCGGTTCGGCGCCCTCGACCTCGCGATGGACAAGCTCGCGGAACGGCTGCGCCGCGCCCGCGACCGTCGCAAGGACCACCGCAACCACACCGTCGTGCCGCCCGTCGACGTGCGTCCCTACGACCCGGCCACGCACGAGGCACCCCCGCCGCCGGCGCCGACCGCGCCGACCGCGCCCGGGGAGGCCGTCGAGACGACGCTCGGCGACTCGCCCGTCGTCATCCGGCAGAAGCTGCACACCGCGGAGCCCATGACGGTGGACGACGCGCTGTACGAGATGGAGATGGTCGGCCACGACTTCTTCCTCTTCGTCGACATCGAGACGTCGCGCCCGTCCGTCGCCTACCGCCGCCGCGGCTGGACGTACGGCGTCGTCGCGCTCGACACGTCCTGCGACTGCGCCGACGCCTCGGTCGAGAAGAGCGCCTGACCGCACCTGACGCGCCCGGACCCTCGAGGGTCCGGGCGCGTCGTGCTGTCCGGACCCGTCGCCCGCTGACCCGCCCCCGCTGCCCGCTGCCCGCTGCCCGCTGCCCACCGTCCGCCGCCCGCCGACCGCCGCCCGCCGACCGCCGCCGACCAGGCGATCCCGGTCGGCCGAGCAGGTGGTCGTGGCGGGTCCGGCCGCCGGGACGCGCCAGGACCGCCTGGTCGGCGGGGGCGGGTGGACGCCGGGTGGGCGGCGGGTGGGCGTGTGGGTGGGGGCGGGCAGGATCGGGGGGTGGTCGCCACGCCGTCGAGGTCCGAGTCGATGTCCCTGTCCCAGGCGCGCCGTGTCGCGCTCGCCGCGCAAGGGCTGCACCGGGAGCGCCCGGACGTCGGCGCGCGTGCCGGGTCCGGCGGGCGCGCCCCGACGATGCGGCAGGTCCAGGGGGTCATCGACCGCCTGGGGCTCCTCCAGATCGACTCGGTCAACGTGCTCGCGCGGGCGCACCTCATGCCGCTGTACGCGCGGCTCGGCCCGTACGACACGGCGCTGCTCGACCGCGCGGCGGGCCGTGCGCCGCGTCGGCTCGTGGAGACGTGGGCGCACGTCGCGTCCTACGTGCCGCCCAGCACGTGGCCGCTGCTCGAGTGGCGCCGCCGCCGGTACCGCACGGAGGCGTGGGGCACCATCAGCGCGGTCGAGATGAGCCACTCCGAGGCGGTCCAGGACGTGCGGCGCCTCGTCACGGAGCGCGGCCCGATCACCGCGAGCGAGGTGCACGAGATCCTCGAGGCCGAGGGGCGGGCGCACCCGCGCGACCGCTCGCAGTGGGGCTGGAACTGGACGGTCGCGAAGCGCGCGCTCGAGTTCCTCTTCTTCACGGGGGAGATCACGTCCGCGCGGCGCAACGGCGCGTTCGAGCGCTGCTACGACCTCACGGAGCGCGTGCTCCCGCCGGAGGTCGTCGCGACGCCGCCGGTCGCGGACGCCGACGCCGTCCGGGCGCTGCTCGAGATCGGCGCCCGCGCGCACGGGGTCGGGACGCTGCGCTGCTTCCGCGACTACTTCCGGCTCAAGGGGCCCGCGGTGCGGACGGCGCTCGACGAGCTCGTCGAGGCGGGCACCCTGCGCCCGGTGACCGTGCGGGGGTGGGACGAGCCGACCTACCTGCACGCGGACGCGGCGCTCCCGCGGCGCGCGACGGGGACGACGCTGCTCAACCCGTTCGACCCGCTCGTGTTCGAGCGGACCCGCCTCGAGCGGCTGTTCGACGTCCACTACCGGATCGAGATCTACGTGCCCGCGGCGAAGCGGGTGCACGGCTACTACGTCCTGCCCTTCCTCGAGGGCGAGGCGCTCACCGCGCGCGTCGACCTCAAGGCCGACCGCCGGGCCGGGGTGCTGCGGGTGCAGTCGGCGCACCGGGAGCAGGCGGCCGGGCCGCAGACGGCGGCGCGCCTCGCCGCCGAACTGCACGTGCTCGGCCGGTGGCTGGGGGTGCCGGAGGTCGACGTCGCGCCGGTGGGTGACCTGGCGCCCGCCCTCGCGGCCGAGGTCGCGACGCACTGAGGCCGCCTGTCGGCGACGGCGACGTCGTGGCCCTCCGCCGTTGCTGCCGCCGGCGGCGGTGGACGGCGCGCCCGGCCGAGGTGCCTGCGCCGTAGGCTGGCGGGCGACGTCGCGGGGGAGAGGTTCGTCGTCGGCGAAACCCGGACGGGACCGGCGCGGCCACGACTCCCCTACGATGTTGTGTGACGTTGCCGACGTCCGCTGCCGTGCGCGCCCGCGCGGCAGAGCGTCGGCTCTGCTCCCGGACCACCCGGCCCGGGCACCGATCGAAACGGGAGTCCTGCGTGCCTTCGATCCTCGACAAGGTCCTTCGCATCGGCGAGGGCCGGATCCTCAAGAAGCTGTCCGGCATCGCCGACCAGGTGAACAAGCTCGAGCCCGGCTTCGAGGATCTCACCGACGAGGAGCTGCGGGAGGAGACCGACCGCTTCAAGGCGCGCCTCGAGGCGGGCGAGACCCTCGACGACCTGCTCCCCGAGGCGTTCGCCGCGGTGCGCGAGGCGTCGCGGCGCACGCTCGGCCAGCGGCACTTCGACGTCCAGCTCATGGGCGGCGCGGCGCTGCACCTCGGCAACATCGCCGAGATGAAGACCGGTGAGGGCAAGACCCTCGTCGCGACGACGGCCGCGTACCTCAACGCGCTCGAGGGCAAGGGCGTCCACGTCGTCACGGTGAACGACTACCTGGCGAAGTACCAGTCCGAGCTCATGGGCCGGGTGTACCGCTTCCTGGGCCTGTCGACCGGCGTCATCCTGTCCGGCCAGACTCCGGCGCAGCGGCGCGAGCAGTACGCCGCCGACATCACGTACGGGACGAACAACGAGTTCGGCTTCGACTACCTGCGCGACAACATGGCGTGGTCCACGGACGACCTCGTGCAGCGCGGCCACCACTTCGCGATCGTCGACGAGGTCGACTCGATCCTCATCGACGAGGCGCGCACGCCGCTCATCATCTCGGGCCCGGCCTCGGGCGACACGAACCGCTGGTTCGGCGAGTTCGCCAAGGTCGTGCGCCGTCTCAACCCCGGGACGGACTACGAGGTCGACGAGAAGAAGCGCACGGTCGGGGTGCTCGAGCCCGGCATCGAGAAGGTCGAGGACTACCTCGGCATCGACAACCTGTACGAGTCGCTCAACACGCCGCTCATCGGGTTCCTCAACAACGCCATCAAGGCGAAGGAGCTCTTCAAGCGCGACAAGGACTACGTCGTGCTCAACGGCGAGGTCATGATCGTCGACGAGCACACGGGCCGCATCCTGCCGGGCCGCCGGTACAACGAGGGCATGCACCAGGCCATCGAGGCCAAGGAGGGCGTGCAGATCAAGGCGGAGAACCAGACGCTCGCCACGATCACGCTCCAGAACTACTTCCGCCTGTACTCCAAGCTCGCGGGCATGACCGGTACCGCCGACACCGAGGCGGCGGAGTTCCAGGGCACCTACAAGCTCGGCGTCGTGCCGATCCCGACGAACCGTCCGATGCAGCGCGTCGACCAGCCCGACCTCGTCTACAAGAACGAGGAGGGCAAGTTCGACGCCGTCGTCGCGGACATCGTCGAGCGCCACGCGCAGGGCCAGCCGGTGCTCGTCGGCACGACGAGCGTCGAGAAGTCGGAGCTGCTGTCGTCCAAGCTGAAGAAGCAGGGCGTCCCGCACGAGGTCCTCAACGCGAAGCAGCACGAGCGCGAAGCCGCGATCGTCGCGCTCGCGGGCCGCAAGGGCGCCGTGACGGTCGCGACGAACATGGCCGGCCGTGGTACGGACATCATGCTCGGTGGCAACGCCGAGTTCATGGCGGTCGCGGACCTCGCGGCGCGCGGCCTGGACGCGGCGGAGAACCCGGAGGAGTACGAGGCCGCCTGGCCCGACGCGCTGGAGAAGGCGAAGGCCGCGGTCGCCGCGGAGCACGACGAGGTCCGCGAGCTCGGCGGTCTGTACGTCCTCGGCACGGAGCGGCACGAGTCGCGCCGCATCGACAACCAGCTCCGTGGTCGTTCCGGCCGTCAGGGCGACCCGGGCGAGTCCCGGTTCTACCTGTCCATGCAGGACGACCTCATGCGCCTGTTCAACTCGACCCTCGCCGAGTCGATGATGAACCGCGCGGGGTTCCCCGACGACGTGCCGCTCGAGTCGAAGATGGTCACGCGCGGCATCGCGAGCGCGCAGGGCCAGGTCGAGTCGCGCAACTTCGAGATCCGCAAGAACGTCCTCAAGTACGACGACGTCCTGTCGCGCCAGCGCACCGTCATCTACGACGAGCGCCGCCGCGTGCTCGAGGGCGAGGACCTGCAGGAGCAGGTGCAGCACTTCCTCACCGACGTGGTCACCGCGTACGTCGAGGGCGCCACGGCCGAGGGCAACCCGGAGAGCTGGGACCTCGAGGGGCTGTGGACCGCGCTCAAGGCGGTGTTCCCCATCTCCATCACGGTGGACGAGGTCGTGGAGCAGGCCGGCGGCGAGACGCGCCTCACGAGCGAGATGCTGCTCGAGGAGATCCTCTCGGACGCCCGCATCGCCTACCAGAACCGCGAGGAGCAGCTCGGCGCGGCGAACATGCGCCAGCTCGAGCGTCGCGTGACGCTCTCGGTCCTCGACCGCAAGTGGCGCGAGCACCTCTACGAGATGGACTACCTCAAGGAGGGCATCGGGCTGCGCGCGATGGCGCAGCGCGACCCGCTGGTCGAGTACCAGCGCGAGGGCTTCCAGCTCTTCCAGGCGATGACCGAGGCCATCAAGGAGGAGACGGTCGGGTACCTCTTCAACCTCGAGGTCAAGGTCGCGGAGCCGGGCGCGGCCACGGGCCAGGCGCCCGCGATCTCCGTCGCGGGTGCGGCGCAGGCCGCGCAGTCGGCCGCGGGCCAGGCGCTCGGCGGCGCGGCGGGTGCCGCGTCGGCCGGTGCGGCGGCCGGTCTCGCGGCGGCGGCGCAGCGCGACGCGGCGCCGACGCAGGACTCGCCCGTCGACGGCGCGCCCGTCGCGGACGAGCCGGTCGAGGACGCCTCCGTGGAGGACGCGCCCGTCGAGGACGCGCCGGTCGCGCCGGAGCCGGTGGCGGCACGTGCCGCGGCCGAGGGCCCGGGCGGCGACCGCCCCGGCACGCTCATCGCGAAGGGCCTCGACGGCCCCGACCGCCAGGTCCCGCTGTCGTACACCGCCCCGAGCGAGGACGGCACGGGCCAGGCCGTGGTGTCGGGCGACGCGGGCCGACGCTCGCGCCGCGCGCTGCACGGCGAGGCGACGGCGGTCGAGAGCGACGGCCGGACCTTCCCGGGCACGCCCCGCAACGCGCAGTGCCCGTGCGGCTCCGGCAAGAAGTACAAGGTCTGCCACGGCCAGAACGAGGCCTGACCGGATGCCCGTCCGCCGGGCACCCTGACGACGACGGCGAGGCGTCCACCTGCGGGTGGGCGCCTCGCCGTCGTCGTGCCCAGCCAGGAAGGCCGCCGGGGATGTCGGGTCCGGGAAGGGCGTCGTCGTGCCCGGTGCGGGAAGGGCTCAGCCGATCTCGAGCGCGACCACGCGCCAGGCTCCGCGGCGCGCCTCCAGCCGCGCCGCGGCGGCGCGGACCCGGTCCCCGTCCTGGACGACGACCGTCCCCTCGGCGACGCCGTCGCCGATGCGCAGGACCCGCGCGCGGCGGACGGCGACCGGGCGGGCCGGGGTCTCGCCCGGGCCGTCGGCCACGAGCCGGGCGCGCCGGGCGAGCGCCTCGTAGATCTCCGGCGACACCCACCGCGCGAGCTGTCCGACCGTGCGCTCGCCCCGGACGACCTCGACCGCCGCCCGGACCACGGCGCAGCACAGCGCGGTCGGGTCCGGCAGCGGCACGGGTGTCGTCGGGCGCCCGAGGGGACGGCCCCGGACGACGTGCTGCGGCGCGCGGGCCGTCGTCGGGTCGGTCACGTCGACCGTGGCGACGGTCGGGTCGCCGAGGCAGCGGAGCAGCCGCGCAGGCGGGGCGGACGGGACGCTCGTCGAGCGGAGCGGGCGGACCGTGGTCCCGTTCGTGGGAGGGGCCGTCGGTGCGGCCGCGGGTGTCGCGGTGGTGACCGGGGCGTGCGCGCCGGCCAGCAGGGGAGCGGTCATGGTGGGGCTCCTTCGGGGTCGGCGGTGGTCAGGCGGACGGCGCGACGAGGACCTGGCCCGGCCGGACGAGGTCGGGGTCCGCGCCCACGACATGGGCGTTCGTCACGTGCCAGCGCTCCACCGCCTCCGCGACCTGCCGGTCGGTGGACCCCGCGGGCAGGTGCCGGGAGGCGATCGACCACAGCGAGTCGCCGCGCACGACGACCACCTCCGGCGCGGCCTCCGGACCGGGCACGTCGCGAGTCACGGCCAGCGCCGCGTCGCGCTGGCGGACGGCGTCCGACGAGGCCCCCTCCGCAGCGACCGTCTGTCCCGCGGCGCCGGAATCCTCCGTCTCCTGGCCGACGACGCCCGCCCCGGCGCGCGCCCCTCCGGAGTCGGTGGTGTCGCCCGTACCAGCGCTCTCCGCGCTCGTCGACGGCGTCGCGCCGGTCGCTGCGGAGGTGGCACCGTGCGAGCGGTGGGGGTCCTGCGACGTGCCGGCGTCCGCCGGCACCCCGGAGGGCGGCACCGAGGGCGCCGACACGGACGACGGCGGCACCGAAGACGGCGGCACCGAGGTGACCGGCGCGGGCTGGCCCGGCGCGGCGTCCGCCCGGGTGCTCGACGAACCGTCGGAACCCGCCGTGGAGCCGTCCGCCGTGGCGGACGGGGCGCCGGGGGTCGTCCGGGACGTCGAAGCGGCGCTCTCCGCGGCGCTGCTCGACACCGTGCCCCCGTCCCCGGCGACGGCACCGCTGGGTCGCCACCCGAGATCGACGGCGACGACGCCCGGGTCGTCCGCCGGGGCGGCCGCGTGCGCTGTCCCGCCGGCGACGAGCAGGCCCGCGCCGACAGTGGCGCCGACGGCGGCGCGCGCCGCGTGCCGGACGACGGCCGGCGCCGCGCGGCGCAGGAGGCGTTCTCCCGTCGTCCAGGACCGTCCGGCGGCCTCGGCAGCCACGCAGGCCAGCGCGACGAGCGCGCTGAGCGCGACCCAGAGGGCGACCAGCGCGCCCACCGACACCGCGCCGAGCTCCACCCAGGACTCGACGCGGTGCGTCGGGAGCGCGTCGACGAGGTGCAGCGCCCGGAACGACAGGACGGTCGTCGCGCCGCCCAGGACGAGGACGAGCGCAAGGAGGGCGAGCAGACCCCCGGCTCGTCGGGATCCAGCATTAACCCGGTCCATCGTTGCCCCCTGCCTGCCGTCGCGCACTCGACAGCGTTTGGTGTCGTTTGGTGTCGTTTGATGGCGACACATTGATCTAAGCGTGCAGGATCGACGCCTGTCCAGGCCCGTCCCGTGATGTGGACGACGGAGGGTCGGGTGCGGTGGCACCCCGCTACGGTGTGCCGATGCGATGGGACGCCCTGTTCGACGACCTCGCGGCGCAGCTCGCCGCGGCGGAGTCGCAGGACCGCGTCGCCGCGGTCGCCGACCTGACCCGGGCGGAGCACGCGACGGTGCTCCTCACCGAGCGGCTGCGCGCCGCGCCGGGGCCCGTGACGCTCGAGCTCCGCGACGCGTCGGCGGTGACCGGCGAGGTGCGGGAGGTCGCGCAGGAGTGGGCGCTGGTCGTCGACGGCCGCCGGCAGCACCTCGTCCCGCTGGACGCCGTGGTCGCGGTGCGGGGTCTCGGGCGGCACGCCGACCCGCCGCGCTCGTCCCGGTCGGCGGCGCTCGGCCTCGGGCACGCGCTGCGCGCGCTCCAGCGGGACCGGAGACCGGTCCAGGTGCGGACGGCCGCCGGGAGCTACTCAGGGTGGGTCGCCCGGGTGGGGAAGGACCATCTCGACCTCGAGCCGTCGCCCGGCAGCACTCACGGCGCGCGGGTGGTCCGTTGGTCGGCCGTCGTGTGCGTCAGCGAGGCGGAGACGGGGTACGTACCGAGGTGAGCGCGCGGCAGGGGGAGCCGGGGGAGCAGGGACGCCGTCGCACGACGGCGTGGGGACGCGGCACGGGTCGGCGAAGGCGCGACGGCGTGCCGTCAGCCGTCGAAGTCGCCCGCCTCGATGCGCTGGCGCGTCTGCGCGTACATGCGCTGGATGTACGCCTCGAGCTCGCTCATCTCGACCCGCCACTGGCCGCGACCGCCCACCTGGATCGCGGGCAGCTCTCCCGACCGGACGAGCGCGTACGCCTGCGCCGCCGAGATGTTGAGCTCGTCCGTGACGTCGGCGAGGGTGAGGAACCGCTGGGGCATGGCGTCAGTCTGGCACGCGCGCGCCCCGTCGAGGTGCTCGTCCACAGGCGCTGCCACGCGCCCCGCCGACCGGGGATCATGAAGCCGCGGCACGGGCGACGTGCCGACCACCGAGGGGGAGATGGATGACGACGACCGTGGAACGACCCGTCCCGGGGGCCGCGACGCCCCCGCCCGCCGCGCGGCTGCGGCGGCCGGGCTGGAAGGACCCGCGGCTCCTCGTGGGGGTCGTCGTGGTGGCGCTGTCCGTCGCGCTGGGGTCCTGGGCCGTGAGCAGCGCGAGCCGTACGGTCGCGGTGTACGCGGCCGGGACGCCGCTGACGCCCGGCACCACCGTCGGTGCGGCGGAGCTGCGCACGGTCGAGGTGCGGCTCGGCGCGCAGACCGACCGCTACCTGCTCGTCGAGGACGGGCTCCCGGACGAGGCGGTCGTCCTGCGGACGGTGTCCGCGGGCGAGCTCGTCCCGGCGACGGCGCTCGGCGCCGCCACCGACCTCGCGGTGCGGGCGGTCGCGGTGCCCGTGACGTCGGGCCTCTCGGAGCGGATCGTGGCCGGCGCCGACGTCGACCTCTGGCACGTCCCGGAGGCCGCCGCCGCACCGTCCCCGGACGTCGCGCAGGACGCCCCGGACGGACCGGGTGCCGTGCCGGAGATGCTCGTCGGTGGCGTCACGGTCGCGCAGGTCGACGAGGGCGAGGGCACGCTCGTGGTCGGCGGGCCGACGACGGTGCACCTGCTCGTCGAGGTCGACGACCTCCCCGCCGTGCTCGCCGCCGTCGCGGGGGAGGGCACCCTCGCGCTGGTCCCGGTCGGCGGTGCGGGGTGAGCGGCGCGACCACGGTCACGACGGTCCTGTGCGCGGTCCGCGGGGCGCGCGAGGCGGAGGTCGTCACGACGCTCGACGCGTCCGGGCTGCGGGTGACGCGGCGCTGCGCGGACGTCGTCGAGCTGCTCGCCGCGGCGGCCGCGGGGGCCGGGCGGGTCGCCGTCGTCTCGCACGACCTCCCGGCGCTGGACCGGCAGGCCGTGGCCGACCTGCACGCGCACGACGTCCGGGTCGTCGCGCTCGCCCCCGGGGGCACGTGGGAGGAGGACCGGCTGCGGGCCCACGGGGTGGACACCGTGGTGGACGTGGACCGGTCCCCGGGCACCCTGTGCGACGCCGTCCGGGCGGTCGTGCCGGCCCGCACCGCGCACGCGGGCCCGCCCGGCGCGCCCGCCCGCGTCCTGGCGCCCGTGCCGGCCGACGGCGAGGGCGACCGGCGCGACGGCCGGACCGTCGCCGTCTGGGGCCCGACCGGGGCGCCGGGCCGCACGACCGTCGCGACGAACCTCGCGGTCGAGCTCGCGGGCCCGGCACCCGCGGGGCGGCCCCGGCGGCACCGCGCCGCACGCCGGGCGCACGAGGTCGACGCGGCTGCCACGGCCGCCGTCGGGCCTCCGGCCGAGGTGCTGCTCGTCGACGCGGACACGTACGGCGGGACGGTCGCGCAGCGCCTCGGGCTGCTCGACGAGTCCCCGGGGCTCGCCGCCGCGGCCCGCAGCGCCGGTCAGGGTGTGCTCGACGCCGCGGGCCTCCGCGCGCTGGCCCCGGTGCTCGTGCCCCGCGTCCGCGTCCTCACGGGCCTCGCCCGGGCGGCGCGCTGGCCCGAGCTGCCGGGCCCGTCGCTCGACGCGGTGTGGCAGGTGGCGCGGTCGGTCGGGGACTGGACCGTCGTCGACTGCGGCTTCGGCATCGAGCAGGACGAGCTGCTCAGCTACGACACCCGCGCCCCGCAGCGCCACGACGCGACGCTCAGCGCGCTGGGCGCCGCGGACGTGGTCGTGGTCGTGGGCGGCGGGGACCCGGTCGGGCTCCAGCGCCTCGTCCGCGCGCTCGACGAGCTGGGAGAGTCCGGGGCGGCGGCCGCCGCGGCCCGCGTCGTCGTCGTGAACCGGGTGCGGGCGAGCGTCGTCGGGCCACGGCCCGAGCGCGCGGTGCGCGACGCGATGGCGCGGTACGCCGGCGTCGAGGACCTGCACGTCGTCCCGGAGGACACCGCCGTCGACGTGGCCCTCCGGGAAGGGAGGACGCTCGGCGAGACCACCCCGGCGAGCCCTGCCCGGCGCGCGCTGGCCCGGCTCGCGGAGGCGGTGCGGGAGGCCGCCCCGTCCGGGCGTGGTGCGGCGCCCGGTCCGGTGCTCGAGGCGGCACACTGAACCCATGCGCATCTATCTCCCCGCGACGCTCGACGAGCTCGACGCCGTCACCGTGACCGCCGACGCCGCCCGCTGGACCGTCGCCCCGCGCGGCGCCCACGCCGTGACCGCCGCGCTGACGCGTGCGCTGCCCGACGAGGACGAGGAGGGCCTCGAGTACGCGGCGGCGCTCGAGGCGGCGGACGACTCGCTCGCGCTCGTCGCATCACGCCCGGACGCGCCGCGGCAGCGGCTCGTCGTCACGCTCGAGGTGCCCGACGGCGCGGTCCAGGTCGTGGGGGCCGAGGACTCCGACGACGAGGACGCGCCCGCCCCGAGCGCCGTCGAGGTGCTGCGCACGGTGCCCGACGTCGCGATCGTGTGCGTGCACGTCGACGAGCCGGAGGCGGTCGCGGACGTCGAGGCCGTGCTCGCCGCGGCGGACGACGACGGTCCCGACGCGGACGCGGCGCTCGACGCGGCCATCGAGCGCGTGGGCGAGCGCGACCTGCTCTGGTACGACTGGTCCGAGCTCAAGGACGTGCCGCGCGGCTGAGGCCGGGGCGAACCCGGGGCGGACCTGGGCCACCGCCGGGGTGACGAGCCCCGTCAGCCCAGGCGGCCCAGCACCTCGTCGTGCAGGAGGCCGTTCGTCGCGACGGCGTTGCCGCCCCACGGGCCGTCGGCGCCGTCGAGCGACGTGAACCGCCCGCCCGCCTCGGTGACGATCGGCACGAGCGCGGCCATGTCGTAGAGCTCGAGCTCGGGCTCGGCGGCCGCGTCGACCGCGCCCTCGGCGACGAGCATGTACGACCAGAAGTCGCCGTAGCCGCGCGTGCGCCACGCGCCGCGCATGAGGTCGAGGAACGGCTCGAGCTTGCCGCGCTCCTCCCAGCCGTCGAGCGACGCGTAGGCGAGCGACGCGTCGGACCACGACGAGACGCCCGAGACGTGCAGGCGCGACGCGGCGGCGAGCGACTTGCCCGTCCACGCGCCGGTGCCCTTCGAGGCCCACCAGCGCCGGCCGAGCGCGGGCGCGGACACCAGCCCGACGACGACCTCGTCGCCGTCGGCGAGCGCGATGAGCGTGGCCCACACGGGGACGCCGCGCACGAAGTTCTTCGTCCCGTCGATGGGGTCGACGATCCAGCGGCGGGCGCCGTGGCCCGTCTCGCCGTACTCCTCGCCCACGATCGCGTCGCGGCCGCGGGCCCGGCCGAGCTGGCCGCGGATGATCTCCTCGGCGGTCCGGTCGGCGTCGCTCACGGGCGTCGAGTCGGGCTTGGACTCGACGTGCAGGTCGAGCGCCTTGAAGCGCGACAGGGTGTGGGCGTCGACCTGGTCGGCGATCACGTGGGCGAGGCGCAGGTCGTCGTCGTAGCCGCGCGTCGAGGGGGGCGTCATGGCTCACACCGTAGCGGTGCGCGCACGGGCCGGGGGAGGCGCCGCGCGGGGTGCGGGCTCAGGCGGCGCCGGTGCGCGAGGCGAGCACGCGCCGGAACGACTCGAGCCGCGCCGCGCGGGCGTCGCGGGTGGCGTCGTCGGGGGAGTCCGCCACCCAGTCGTCGAGCGCGCAGTCCGGCGCGTCGTCGAGGTGGGTGCACCCGCGCGGGCACGCGGCGGCGACGGCGTCGAGGTCCTCGAACGCGCGCAGCAGGTGGTCGACCTGCACGTGCGCGAGCCCGAACGACCGCACGCCCGGGGTGTCGATGACCCACCCGCCGCCCGGCAGGCGCAGCGCGACCGCCGACGTCGACGTGTGCCGGCCGCGCCCCGTGACGTCGTTGACGTGCCCCGTCGCGCGCCGGGCGTCGGGCACGAGCGCGTTGACGAGCGTCGACTTGCCGACGCCCGAGTGCCCGACGAACACCGACGTGCGACCGGTCAGCGCCTCGCGGACGGCGTCGAGCGGCTCGATGGCCCAGCCGTCCGGCGCGAGGCCGTCGGGCGCGCGCCGCGTGACGACGACGGAGACGCCGAGCGGCTCGTACAGCGCGCGCAGCGGCGCCGGGTCGGCGAGGTCCGCCTTGGTGAGGCACAGCAGGACGTCCATGCCGGCGTCGTACGCGGCGACGACGCACCGGTCGATCATGCGCGTGCGCGGCTCCGGCTCGGCGAGGGCGGTGACGACGACGAGCTGGTCCGCGTTCGCGACGATGACGCGCTCGTACGGGTCGGTGTCGTCGGCGGTGCGGCGGAGCACCGACGACCGCTCCTGGATGCGGACGATGCGCGCGAGCGAGCCGTCGTCCCCGGTGACGTCGCCGACGAGGTCGACGCGGTCCCCGCACACGATCCGCGTGCGCCCGAGCTCGCGGGCCTTCATCGCGAGGACGGTGCGCTCGTCCTCGGCGCCGACGACCGTCCCGTCGTCGGTCCCGCCCACGAGCAGCGTGTACCGGCCCCGGTCCACGCCCGTGACGAACCCGGTCACCGCGTCCGCGTGCTCGGGGCGCTGTTTGGTGCGCGGGCGGCTGCCACGCTTGCCGGGGCGCGAGCGGAAGTCGGACTCGTCCGGGACGCGGGCCATCAGCGGGCCGCCGCCCCCGAGCCGCCGAGCATCCGATCCCACATGCCCGCGAAGCCGGGGAGCGTCTTGGCCGTCGTCGCGACGTTCTCGACGCCGACGCCCGGCACGCGCAGCCCGATCACGGCGGCCGAGGTCGCCATGCGGTGGTCGTGGTAGGTACGGAAGACGGCCCCGTGCAAGGGGCGCGGCGTGATGACGAGCCCGTCGCGCGTCTCCTCGGCCTGCCCTCCGAGGCGCGTGATCTCGGTCGCGAGCGCGGCCAGGCGGTCCGTCTCGTGCCCGCGCAGGTGCGCGATGCCGCGCAGGCGGCTGGGCCCGTCGGCGAGGGCCGCGAGGGCGGCGATCGTGGGGGCGAGCTCGCCGGCGGCGTGCAGGTCCACGTCGACGCCGCGCACCTCGCCCGTGCCCGTCACGGTGAGCACGTCGCCGTCGAGGGACGACGTGGCGCCCATGGTCTCGAGCAGCTCGGGGACCATCGCGCCGGGCTGCGTGGTCGCCGTCGGCCAGCCCGTGACGCGCACGGTGCCCCCGGCGACGAGCGCGGCCGCGAGGAACGGCGCGGCGTTCGACAGGTCGGGCTCGACCTGCACGTCGCGCGCCGCGATCGGCCCCGGCTCGACGCGCCAGATCGCCGGGCGCGAGTCGTCGACGACGACCCCGACCTCCCGCAGGACCTCCACCGTCATCTCGATGTGGGGCATGCTCGGCAGCGTGTGCCCGACGTGCCGGACCGTGAGGCCCTGGTCGTAGCGCGCCGCCGCGAGGAGCAGCCCGGAGACGAACTGGCTCGACGCCGACGCGTCGATGTCGACGGATCCGCCCCGGACCCGGCCGCGCCCGCGCACGGTGAACGGGAGCGTCGTGGGCAGGCTGCCGCCGTCGTCGCCCGCGACCGGGACGTCCAGCGCGCTGAGCGCCGCCACCACCGGGCCCATGGGCCGCACCCGCGCACCCTCGTCGCCGTCGAACCGCACCGCGCCGTCCGCCAGCGCCGCGACCGGCGGGAGGAAGCGCATGACCGTCCCGGCGAGGCCGCAGTCGACGTCGACCGGTCCGCGCAGGGCGCCGGGCGTCACGTGCAGCTCGGTCGGCGACGCGCCCTCCTCGATCCCGACGCCCAGCGCGCGCAGCGCCGCGATCATGAGGTCGGCGTCGCGGCTCCGCAGCGCGCCGCGCAGCGTCCCGGGGCCGTCGGCGAGCGCCGCGAGCACGAGCAGCCGGTTCGTCAGCGACTTCGACCCCGGGACCTCGACCGTCGCGTCGAGCGGCCCGCGCGCCGTGGGCGCGACCCAGGCGTCGGCCGGGGCGGGGGACGGTGCGTCGGTGGGCGCGGAGGGCTGCGTCGTCATGGCGTCCAGGCTAGTGGAGCGTCGTGGCCCGACGGCGGCCGGTCCCGCCGGGCGGACGGGCGCGGCAGCGCGGTGCGACGCGTCAGGCGACCTTGGCGCGGACGGCGGCCCCGGCGTCGTGCACGGCGCCCTTGGTGCTGCTCGCGGCGTGCTGCGCGGCGTCCTGGGCGGCCTTCGCGGCGCGGCGAGCCGAGCGCGACACGTCCTTCGCGGTGCTCTTCGCCCCCGCGACGACGGCCTCCTGCTTCGCCTGCTTGGCGAGCGCGAGGTCGTGCCGCGCCCGCTCGAGACGCCACTGGACGCCCGGGCGGCCCTCGTAGTCGGCGCCCGCGATGAGCGCGGCCCCGATCGCGCCGACGTTCGCGACGAACTTCCGCGTCCGCTCGGTGCGCGTGGCCTCGCCACCCGTGAACGGCTGGTTGACGACGGCCAGCGGGACCGTGAGCGCGGCGAGCGCGAGCGCGGCGGTCCGGGGCGCCTTGCCGACGGCGAGGTACAGGCCTGCGACCGCCGTCGCCGCGCCGTGGGCGCGGACGAGCGTCGTCACCTGCCGCTCGCTGAGCGGGGCCTCGATGCCGACGCGCTTCTCGACGAGCTCGACGCCCGCGCGCGCGGCCCGCACGTGCTCCGCCGGCTTGAGCGCGGCCTGGACCCCGTCGTAGACGAACCACGAGGCCAGCATGGGCCTCGCGAGGTGACGCAGCAGCATCGGTTCTCTCCTCATCGCTGGTGACTCGCCGGTGCCCTGGGCGGGCGTCCTCCGGTGGGTCCCAGCCTGCCGCGCCCCCCGGGACGGCGCCACCCGCGGCGGTGCCCGGGCCGGGAATGCCCGGGGGCGCTCGCGGGTTGCACCCCTCGTGACCGCCCTGCTCCAGACTCCCGCACCCGCCGCCCGGGTCGCGTCGACGACCCCGGCGCCGGACGCCGGGTTCGCCGCCGCGTGGTCGGTGCCGAGCCGTGCGCGGGACGCCTCATCGAACACCCAGACGAACGGGGGACTAGGCTCGTTGTTGATGACAGAGCGAATCTCCGGCAGCGACGTCTCCGGCAGCCCTGCGACGACGTCGGGAACGACGCCGGACGACGGTGCGCCCGCCGGCACGACGCCGCCCGCCGGCACGACGCCGCCCGCCGACGCGACGGACGCCGAGGACACGAACCGCGCCCCGGAGGCCGAGAGCGACGCCGCGCGCGCCGCCCGGTTCGAGCGGGACGCCCTGCAGTACCTCGACCAGCTGTACTCCGCCGCGCTGCGGATGACGCGCAACCCCTCGGACGCCGAGGACCTGGTGCAGGAGACGTTCGCGAAGGCGTTCGCGGCGTTCCACCAGTACCGCCCGGGCACGAACCTCAAGGCGTGGCTGTACCGGATCCTCACGAACACGTTCATCAACACGTACCGCAAGAAGCAGCGCGAGCCGCAGCAGGCGCAGACGGACGACGTCGAGGACTGGCAGATCGCGCGCGCGGCGTCGCACACGTCGCAGGGCCTGCGCTCGGCCGAGGCGGAGGCGCTCGACCGCCTGCCGGACTCGGACGTCAAGCGCGCGCTCCAGGAGCTCCCCGAGGACCGGCGCATGGTCGTGTACTACGCCGACGTCGAGGGCTTCCCGTACAAGGAGATCGCGGAGATCATGGGGACACCGATCGGCACGGTCATGTCCCGCCTGCACCGAGGCAGGCGCCAGCTGCGCGAGCTGCTGGCCGACTACGCCGCGAGGCGAGGACTGGTGGGCGCGAAGAGCCCCGGAGGTGAGTCGTGAGCACGTCAGAGACCCGTGAGCCCGGACGGGGTCCGGTCGAGGAGCCGGTGACCCCGATCCCGCACTCGACCGCGGGCGAGTCCGAGTGCGAGCACGCGCTCACGCACCTGTACGAGTACCTGGACTCCGAGATGACGCCCGACGACGAGCTGCGCATGCGCCAGCACGTCGCGCACTGCTCGCCGTGCCTGGCCGAGCTGAGCGTCGAGGAGCTCGTCAAGCAGCTCGTGCGCCGCTCGTGCCACGAGAAGGCGCCGGCGGGGCTGCGGGAGCGCATCCACACGCAGCTCACGGTGATGGTCACGACGACGACGGTCGTCGAGACCCGCTGACCCGGGTCCGGGGGCCAGCCCCTGGGGCCCGCGCGCACGAGAGAGGGCCCGGACCGACGACGTCGGTCCGGGCCCTCTTCCGTGCTCCCCCTCGCGGGGGCTGCGCCGTCTCAGGCGTTGGGGCGCTTGCCGTGGTTCGCGGCGTTGCCCTTGCGGCTGCGACGCTTGCGTCCGCGCTTGCTCATGGTGTTCTCCTGACGGTCGGGGAGTGCTGCCGGTCTCGGCGGTTCTCGACGGGTGTCGACGTGGAACGACCGGTCTCGGCGTGTCCAGTCCGTCTCCCATGGTCCCACACGCGACCCCTTGTCACGGTCGAGCACGCGATATATCGTGTCTGACGGAACGAGATATATCGCGAGTGCCCTCCGGCCGTCCTGGTCGAGATGGCGCGCGGCGACCAGGACGGAGCGCGGGATGACGCAGGAGCTCTGGACCCTCACCGGTCCGCAGGCCATCGACCTCGCGCTCGTGCGCCGGCTCGACGCGACGATGATCGGCGGGCGCATCGACGTCGTCGCGCACGAGGACCCGGCACGGACCGACGCGCGCGTCGAGGTGCACTCCGTGAGCGGGCGCGCGCTCGAGGTGCGGCTCGACGGGACGACGCTGCGGGTGGGCTACGGCCCGTTCGAGGCGGGCTGGAAGGGCTTCCTCGAGCGCTTCCGCACGTACACCGGCAAGGACGCCGCGGAGGTCCACGTCGCCGTCCCGGCGGGCGCGCAGGTCGAGGTCGCGACCGTGCAGGGCGAGGCGCTCGTCGCGGGCGCCCGCGAGGGCGTGCGGCTCGCGACCGTGTCCGGCGCCGTCATGACGAGCCGGACGCGCGGCCCGCTGCGCGTCGACACCGTCTCCGGCGAGGTCGCCGCGAGCGAGCACGACGGCCCGGTCCGGATGGAGTCCGTCTCCGGCGGGCTCACCGCCACGGGCGCGCTGCGCTCGCTGCGCCTCGACTCGGTCTCCGGCTCCGTGACCGTGGACACGCGCACGACGCCGGACGAGATCACGGTGAGCGCCGTCTCCGCCGACGTGCTCGTGCGCCTGCCCGACCCGGACGCGATGGACTACGCCGTGCGCTGCCTCAGCGGCCGGCTCGTCGTCGACGGCGAGGAGCAGCGCGGGTCCGCGCGGTCCTTCCACCGCGCGGCGCGGCTCGGCGCGGGCGCGCCCGTCCGCGTCTCGGCCGTCTCGGGCGACGTCACGGTCCTGCGGGGGACGGCCGGGACGTCGTCCGCCCCGGCCGACGCGCCCCCGGTGCAGGACGCGGCCCCGGACGCCCCGGCGTGGGGCAGCCCCGGTGCGCCCGCCGGGCGACCGGCCCCCGCGAGCGGCCCGGTGGACCGCTGATGGCCACCGTCTTCGCCCACGGCCAGCTCCGGCTCTACCTGCTCGCGCTCCTCGCGTCCGGGCCCAAGCACGGGTACGAGCTCATCACCGAGCTCTCCGAGCGGTTCGGGGGCACGTACCGCCCGAGCGCCGGGACGATCTACCCGCGCCTCGCGCGGCTCGAGGACGAGGGCCTGGTCCACCGCAGCGCCGACGGGCGCAAGACGACGTACGAGCTGACCCCCGCGGGGCGCGCCGAGATCGAGGCGCGGCGCGCGGACGTCGCGGCGCTCGAGCACGGCATCGCCGAGACGGTGCGCCAGCGCGCCGAGGCGCTGCGCGCCGACGTGCAGGGCTCCCTGCGGGGACTGCGCGCCGAGCTCGCCGCCGCCGCCCAGACGGCGCGCGCCCGCCCGCGCGACGGCGAGCACGACACCCGCCGTCGCGAGTCGACCGCGCGCCGAGCCGAGGCGGAGGCCGTGCTGCAGCGCTTCCGCGACGAGCTCCGCGCGGACCTGCGCCGGGCGGACGCGACCGGCGGGGTGCCCGAGCTGACGGTCGACACGCTGCGCACCGTGCTCGACAGCGCGCGCCGGGCCGTGCGGTCCACCCTGCCCTGACGTCCCGAGACCACCGACCACGCACCAGAGAACCGAACGAGGAGAAGCGCATGAGCACCGAGTCCTGGGTCATCAACGCCCCCCGGAGCGTCGACGTCGCGGACGTCCGGCGCGTCGTCGTCCAGCTCACGGACGGGTCGGTCGACGTCGTCGCCGACCCCGGCCGCGAGAGCGGGGCGCACCTCGACGTGAGCGAGGTGTCCGAGCGCCCGCTGCAGGTGAGCGTGCACGACGGCGAGCTGCGCGTCGGGTACGACTTCGCCGGCATCGAGGGCCTCGTCGACCGCGCGAAGGGCCTGCGCGACAAGGACCGCGCCGTCGTGCGGGTCACCGTGCCCGCGAGCGTCCCGCTCAAGGTGACGACCGCGCGCGCCGCGGCGACCGTCGTCGGGACGCGGGCGGACGTGTCCGTCACGACCGGGACCGGCGCCGTCCGCGTCCAGGGCGTCTCGGGCACGGCGTCGGTCCGCACGGCCACCGGCTCCGTCGACGTCGGCGAGCACGTCGGCGACGTCCACGTGACCACGGCGTCCGGCACCGTCACGCTCGGCGGCACGCTCGGGCGCGTGTCGGTCAGCACCGTCACGAGCGGCGTCGAGGTCGTCGCGCGCGAGAGCACCCCGCTCGTCGACGCGCGCACGGTCTCCGGCGACGTGGCCGTGCGCCTCGGCGCCGGCTCGGCCGTGAACCTCAAGGCCCGCAGCGTCACCGGCAAGGCCGTGCTCGACGGCGTGCGGCTCGACTCCAGCGCGCAGCGCACGACGTCCGTCGACCACGTCGACCAGCACGGCGCGGGCGGCGCCTACGTGTCGGCGAGCACCGTCTCGGGCGACCTCACGGTCTCGCGCGGCTGAGCGGTACCGCCCCGAAGGCGAGGGGGAGGCGTGGTCCGCGACCACGCCTCCCCCTCGCTCGTGCGTCCCTGCGCGGGCTCAGACGGTGTCGTCGGGCAGCCCGAGCCACGCGTGCCAGCCGGTGTGCAGCACGAGCCACGCCATGAGCCCGTAGCCCGCCTGGCCGGGGAAGCCGTTCCCGCTCTGCGCGAGGTCGGCGAGCCACTGCTCGTGCGTGACGAGCGGGCTGAACGTGTCGACGTAGGGGACACGGCGCCGGTTCGCGACGTCCGAGAACGCGTGGGACAGCTCCGCGAGGCGCTCCGCGTCCTGCGCATGGCCTGGCGGCGGCCCGACGACGAACGTGGGCAGGCGGTGGGACTCCGCGACGTCGAGCACGTTCGCGAGGTTGAGGCGCGAGCGCGCGACCGACAGCCCCGCGTCGAGGTCGTGGCGGCCGAGGCCGATGACGAGGCGGTTGTCGACGTCCGGCTCGGGGGAGAACCGGCGCGCGGTCTCCGCCTCCCAGCGCTGGCTGAGCGCCGTCGTCGTCTCGCCGGGGATGGCGAGGGGGAACACGTACGCCGGCTGGGGGAAGCGCGTGCGCGCGACGACGCGCCCCGCCCACCCCAGGGCCTTCGCGTCGCCGACGCCGGCGCTCAGCTCGTCGCCGACGACGCAGATCCGTACCTCACGACTCACCGCGTCTTCCACGAGCGCCATTCTCCCCGACGCGGGCCGCGCGGGTCGATCCGAGCCGGTGCGGACGGCGTGTCGACCCGCGCGGAGGTCGCCGCGGCGGCCGGACGCCTCAGGCCAGCGTCGCTCCCCAGGTCACCTCGTGGGACGCCCCGGGCTCGAGCCGGACGAGGCGCTCGCCCGTCCGGAACGCGTCCGCGACGCAGCTCATCGGCTCGGCGGCGACGCCGGTGCGGCGGAACGCGACGTCGCCGACGTGGTCGCCCGTGCAGACCTGCCACGTGTCCATCGAGCCGTCCATCCACACGGCGGCCGTGCGGCCGTCGGGCGCGGTGAGGCGGATCCAGGACAGCCCGTCCTCGTCGCGCAGCACGTCGACGTACGCGTCGTCGAGGTCGACGCCCGCGAGCAGGCGCGGCTCGCGCAGGTCGAACGTGCCGGTGGCGGGCTCGGTGCCGGTCGGCAGGAGCCGCTCGTCGGTCGTGACGCGGGTCGCCGCGTCCAGGCGCAGCGTGCACGCGTCGAGGTTCGCGCCGTCGGCCGAGAGCCACGGGTGGAAGCCGACGCCGTACGGGGCGGTCGCCGTGCCGACGTTCGTCGTGCGGACGTGGACGCGCAGCCCCGCGTCGTCGAGCGAGTACGTCACGCGCGCGACGAGGTCGAACGGGTAGCCCGGCGACGGCGGCAGGTGCAGCTCGAGCGTCGCGCGCGCGGCCTCGTGCTCGACGACCGTCCAGCGCTGCCAGCACGCGAGGCCGTGCAGCGCGGTCCCGCGGTCCGGCTCCGAGATCGGGACCTGGTACGTCGTGCCGTCGACCGTGTATTGCCCGTCGCGCAGCCGGTTGGGCCAGGGGAGCAGGACGGCGCCGTTGAACGCGGGCGACACCTCGTCCTCGCCGAAGGGCGTGAAGACCGGCCGGCCCCCCACCGCGTACTCGCGGACGGCCGCTCCGACCTCGGTGATCGTCGCTGCGTGGTCGCCGTGGGCGATGCGGACCTGGGCTCCTGAGGGGGCATGGGTGTTCACGCTCACATACGGTACTCGGCGTGCGCGGGTGCGCGATGCGCCCACGCCCGTCAGACTCGGTGCCCGGGTGTGTCTTCCGGCGCACCCGACGCAGCACGAGGAGGAACGATGGAACGACAGGTGCTCGGGCGGACGGGACGGCTCGTCTCGGTCGTCGGACTGGGAACCTGGCAGCTCGGCGCCGACTGGGGCGACGTGAGCGAGGACGACGCGCGCGCCGTCCTCGACGCCTCCGCGCAGGCCGGCGTGACGTTCTTCGACACCGCGGACGTCTACGGCGACGGGCGCAGCGAGCAGATCATCGGCTCCTACCTCGCCGACAACCCCGGCCACGGGATCACGGTCGCCACGAAGATGGGCCGCCGGGAGCCGCAGGACGCCGACAACTACACGCTCGCCAAGTTCCGCGAGTGGGTCGACCGCTCGCGCCGCAACCTGCGGACCGACCGGCTGGACCTCGTGCAGCTGCACTGCCCGCCGACCGCCGTCTACTCGCGCGACGAGGTCTACGACGGCCTCGACACGCTCGTCGCCGAGGGTGCGATCGCGAGCTACGGCGTGAGCGTCGAGACCGTGGACGAGGCCCTCACGGCCATCGCGCGCCCCCACGTCGCCACGGTGCAGATCATCCTCAACGCGTTCCGGCTCAAGCCGCTCGACGCGGTGCTGCCCGCGGCGTCCGACGCCGGCGTCGGCGTCATCGCGCGCGTCCCGCTCGCGTCCGGGCTGCTGTCCGGGAAGTACACGAAGGACACGACGTTCGCCGCGGACGACCACCGCACGTACAACCGCGACGGCAGCGCGTTCGACGTCGGCGAGACGTTCTCGGGCGTCGACTTCGAGACCGGCGTCCAGGCGGCGGCCGAGTTCACCACGCTCGTGCACGACGTCGTCGGGCAGGACCTCACCCCGGCCCAGGTGGCCATCGCGTGGGTCTGGCAGCAGCCGGGCGTGTCGACCGTCATCCCCGGCGCGCGCAACGTCGAGCAGGCGCGGTCGAACGCCGCCGCGGGCGACGCGGACGTCCTCGGCCCGCTCTTCACGTCGGGCGTGCGCGAGATCTACGACCGCTACCTGCGCGAGAAGATCCACGACCGCTGGTAGGTCGGCAGGACCGAGCCCCCGGTCCGACGGCGACGGCGCACCGACGACGAAGGCCCCCTCCGCGCGGAGGGGGCCTTCGTCGTGCGCGGGTCGTGCGGGCCGGTCAGCGGGCGAACGCCTGCTCCAGCAGCACGGCCTGCTGCGCCTGGTGCTTCTTCGCCGTGCCGGCGGCCGTGGAGGCCGACGCCGGACGGGAGACGACGCTCACGCGCGGCAGGTCCTCGGGCAGGTTGATGTGCACGAACGACCAGGCACCCTGGTTCTCGGGCTCGTCCTGGACCCAGACGACCTCGGCGCCCGGGTACTTCGCGAGCTCGGCCCGGATGCCGTCGACGTCGAGCGGGTACAGCTGCTCGAGGCGGACCAGCGCCACGCCCTCGTCGCCGCGCTTGGTGCGCTCGGCGAGCAGGTCGTAGTAGACGCGGCCCGTGCACAGGAGCACGCGGTCGACCTTCGCCGGGTCGGCCGACGCGTCCGGGATCACCGGGCGGAACGTGCCGGTCGTGAAGTCCTCGACGCTCGACGCGGCCGCCTTGAGGCGCAGCAGCTGCTTCGGCGTGAAGACGATGAGCGGACGACGCGGGCGGGCGTACGCCTGCCGGCGGAGCAGGTGGAAGTACGACGCCGGCGTGGACGGCTGCGCGACCGTCATGTTGTCCTCGGCCGCGAGCTGGAGGAAGCGCTCGATGCGCGCGGACGAGTGGTCCGGCCCCTGGCCCTCGTAGCCGTGGGGGAGGAGCATGACGACCGAGGAGTACTGGCCCCACTTCTGCTCGGCCGACGAGATGAACTCGTCGATCACCGTCTGGGCGCCGTTGACGAAGTCGCCGAACTGCGCCTCCCACAGCACGAGCGCGTCGGGGCGCTCGACCGAGTAGCCGTACTCGAACCCGAGCGCGGCGTACTCCGAGAGCGACGAGTCGTACACCCAGAACTTCGCCTGGTCCGCCGACAGGTACAGCAGCGGCGTCCACTCGGCGCCCGTCTCGCGGTCGTGCAGGACGGCGTGACGCTGCACGAACGTGCCACGGCGCGAGTCCTGGCCGGCGAGGCGCACCGGGGTGCCCTCGACGAGGAGCGAGCCGAACGCGGCGAGCTCGCCGAAGCCCCAGTCGATGTTGCCCTCGACGGACATCTGCCGGCGCTTCTCGAGGAGCTGCGCGAGCTTCGGGTGGACGGTGAAGCCCTCCGGCGGCGCGACGTGCACCTGGCCGACGCGCTCGAGGACCGAGCGGTCGATCGCCGTCTTCCAGCCGACCATGGTGCCGGCGTCCTCGAGCTGGGACTCCGGGCGCTCGAGACCGGCGACCGGCTCGCGGTCCGCGGCGGGCGTGAAGCCGCCCTCCTTGGTCTCGGTGAAGACGCGCTCGAGCTGGGCCTGGTAGTCCTGGAGGACGTGCTCGGCCTCCTCGAGCGTGATGTCGCCGCGCGCGACGAGGTTCTCGGTGTACAGCTTGCGCACCGAGCGCTTCGCCTCGATGAGGTTGTACATGAGCGGCTGCGTCATCGAGGGGTCGTCGCCCTCGTTGTGACCGCGGCGGCGGTAGCAGATCATGTCGATGATCACGTCGCGGTCGAACTGCTCGCGGAACGCGAAGGCGAGCTCGGCGACGCGCACGCACGCCTCGGGGTCGTCGCCGTTCACGTGGAAGATCGGGACCTGGTAGCCCTTGGCGACGTCGGTCGCGTACGTCGTCGAGCGCGACGACGACGGGCCCGTGGTGAAGCCGACCTGGTTGTTGATGATGACGTGCACGGTGCCGCCGGTGCGGTAGCCGCGCAGCTGCGCGAGGTTGAGCACCTCGGGCACGACGCCCTGGCCCGCGAAGGCCGCGTCGCCGTGGATGAGGATCGGCAGCACGGAGAAGCCGTCGCCGCCCAGGTCGATGCGGTCCTGCTTGGCGCGCACGATGCCCTCGAGCACCGGGTCGACCGCCTCGAGGTGCGAGGGGTTCGCCGCGAGGTAGACCTTCGTCGTCGCACCGGTCTCGGCCGTGAAGACGCCCTCGGTGCCGAGGTGGTACTTCACGTCGCCCGAGCCCTGGACGCTCTTCGGGTCGAGGTTGCCCTCGAACTCCGCGAAGATCTGCGCGTAGCTCTTGCCCGCGATGTTGGCGAGCACGTTGAGCCGCCCGCGGTGCGCCATGCCGATGCCGACCTCGTCGAGGCCGTTCTCGGCGGCCTTCGACAGGATCGCGTCGAGCAGCGGGATGAGCGCCTCGCCGCCCTCGAGCGAGAAGCGCTTCTGCCCGACGAACTTCGTCTGCAGGAACGTCTCGAACGCCTCGGCGGAGTTGAGGCGGCGCAGGATGCGGAGCTGGTCCTCGCGCGGCGTACGCGCGTACCCGGACTCGAGGCGCTCCTGGAGCCACTTGCGCTGGGTGCGGTCCGCCAGGTGCATGTACTCCACGCCGACGGTGCGGCAGTAGGAGTCGCGCAGCAGGCCGAGGATGTCGCGCAGCGTCGACTTGGTGCGGCCGCCGAACCCGCCCGTGGGGAACGTGCGGTCGAGGTCCCACAGCGTCATGCCGTGGTTCTGGATGTCGAGGTCGCCGTGCTTGCGCTGGCGGTACGCGAGCGGGTCGGTGTCGGCCATGAGGTGGCCGCGCGAGCGGTAGGAGTGCACCAGCTCGGCGATCTTGGCGGGCTTGGCCGCCTCGATCTCGGCGTCCGTCGTGTTGTCGCGGACCCAGCGCACCGGCTCGTAGGGGATGCGCAGCGCGGCGAACACGCGGTCGTAGAAGCCGTCCTCGCCGAGGAGCTTCTGCGACAGGATGCGCAGGAACTCGCCCGACTGCGCGCCCTGGATGATGCGGTGGTCGTAGGTCGACGTGATCGTCAGGACCTTCGAGATGCCCAGGCGGGCGAGCCGCTCGGTCGAGGCGCCCGCGAACTCCGCGGGGTAGTCCATCGCGCCGACGCCGATGATCGTGCCCTGGCCCTGCATGAGGCGGGGCACGGAGTGCACGGTGCCGATGCCGCCCGGGTTGGTGAGCGAGATCGTGGTGCCCGCGAAGTCGTCGACGCCGAGCTTGCCGCCGCGCGCACGGCGCACGAGGTCCTCGTAGGCCGCCCAGAACTGGGCGAAGTCCATCGTCTCGGCCTTCTTGATGCTCGGCACGAGGAGCTGGCGCGAGCCGTCGGGCTTCGCCAGGTCGATCGCGAGCCCGAAGTTCACGTGCGCGGGCTGGTTGATCGCGGGCTTGCCCTCGATCTGCGTGTAGCTCGCGTTCATCACCGGCATGTCGGCCAGCGCCTCGACGAGCGCGAAGCCGATGAGGTGCGTGAACGAGATCTTGCCGCCGCGACCGCGCGCGAGGTGGTTGTTGATGACGATGCGGTTGTCGACCATGAGCTTGGCCGGCACCGCGCGCACCGACGTCGCCGTCGGCACCTGGATGCTGGCCTCCATGTTCGTCACGACGCGCGCGGCCGGGCCGCGGAGCTTCTGCACGTCGTCCGTGGCCTGGTCCTCGGGCGCGGGGGCGCCGGCGACCTTGCGCGCGGGCACCTGGGCGTACGGCGCCGTCGCGGGCTGGGCGGTCGCGACGGGGCGCGACGCGTGCACGGCCTCGACCGCGGCGTTGACCGCCGGGTCGGCCGGGAGCTTCGGCGGCTTGACGCGCTGCGCGGCCTCGGCGGCGGCCGAGCCGTCCGTCACGGCGGTCGGCGCTGCGGGTGCCGGCGCGGCGGGCGCCGCCGGAGCGGGCGAGCCGTTCGCCGCGGCCGGGCGGGACCCGTTCGCGGGTGCCGCGGCCGGGACGGACCCGTTCGCGGGCGCCGCCGGGGCGTCGCTCGTGGTGTCGGCGTCCGAGCGCTCCGCAGGGCGGTAGTCCTCGAAGAAGTCCCACCACGCGGGGTCTACCGCGTTCTTGTCCTGGAGGTACTGCTCGTACAGCTCGTCGACGAGCCACTCGTTCGCTCCGAACACGGAGCTTGCGTCGCTGATCGCCTCTGACTCAGCCTTCGGGGACACGCGAGGATCGCCCACTTTCACACACAGGTCGCTGTCGGTCACAGCCCGCGACCGTGGCACGACGGCGCACCGCTGCTGCGGCGCCCCCGACGTCGGCACGGGCTCGTCCGGGTTCCGGACCACTCCAGCCTAGGCCCTCGTCGTCGGCCTCGGGCGTTGGGCCGAGCGTTCCGGCGCGGCCTGTTCGCGGGTTCTTCACGCCGTGTCTGGGCCAGGCAAACGTGACCCCACGCGCACCTCGTCGGAGGGCAAGATCGCGGAATTCCACGCCATCCCGAGGTATCTCCGCGCGGCGGTGTGACGCATCTCACGCACGAGCGCGGGCGGGTGCGCGCGCTGTCAGGACGGAGTCACCGCACGTCGGGGTGCGCCGGGTACGACGCGTCGCCGTCCTCGGGCGGGAACGGCGCGGAGCCCGCGTGCGCGGGCAGCGTGACGCGCATCGTCGCCCCCCGGCGCGAGTCCGCGACCTCGATCCGGCCGCCGTGCAGGTCCACCGCCCAGCGCACGATCGCGAGCCCGATCCCCGTGCCGCCCGTCGAGCCGCCCGTCGTCGTGTGCGCGCCCGTCGCGCTGGCCCGGGCGAACCGCTCGAAGATCCGCTCGCGGTCCTCCTTGGCGATCCCGGGGCCCTCGTCGACGACCTCCAGCACGACGTCGTCGTCCACCGGGTACGCCTCGAGCCGGATCTCCCCGCCCTGCGGCGAGTGCCGGATCGCGTTCTGCAGGAGGTTGGTCACGACCTGGTGCAGCCGCTCGCGGTCCGCCTCGAGCACGAGGTCCGGGGGCGTGACGTCCACGACGTAGCGCAGCTGCTTGCCCGCCTCGACCATCGACACGGCCTCGGCGTTCTCCTCGAGGAAGTCGCCGACGTCGATCTGGGTGATGTTGAGCGCCGCGGCGCCCGCCTCGATGCGCGACAGGTCCAGGAGGTACGCGACGAGCCGCGTGAGGCGCTCGGTCTGCGCGAGCGACATCTCCATCGTCGCGGGCGTCGGGGGCGTCACCCCGTCCACGACGTTCTCGAGCTGGGCCTGGAGCGCCGCGATCGGGGTGCGCAGCTCGTGCGAGACGTTCGCGATGAGCTCGCGGCGCACCTGGTCGCTCGTCGCGAGGTCCTCCGCCATGACGTTGAACGCCACCGCGAGCTGGCCCACCTCGTCGCGGCTCGTGGCGCGCACGCGCCGCGTGTAGTCGCCGTCGGCCATCGCCCGGGCGGCGGCGGTCATCTCCCGCAGGGGGGACGTCATACCGCGCGCGAGGAGCTGCGTGAGCAGCAGCGACAGCACGATCGCGAGCGGGAACGTGCGTGACGGCCCGAGCTGGTTCTGCAGCCCGATCCACGTGATGAGGACGGCGAGCGTCACCGTCGCGGCGACCAGCACGCCGAGCTTGATCTTCAGCGAGCGGAACGAGTCGAGCGGCCGGACGTCGGGGAGGTGCGGGCGGATCGTGTGGGCCCGGTGCGGTCCCGGCCGCGCCGGGCCGGGAGCCTGCGCCTGGCCCGGGTCCGTGCCGCCGGCGGGGTCGGCGGGGGAGGAGGTCATCCGGCGGGCGGCTCGAACGCGTAGCCGACGCCGTGGACCGTGCGGATGAGGTCTGCACCGAGCTTGCGGCGCAGCGCCTTGATGTGGGAGTCGACGGTGCGCGTCCCGCTGGCGTCGGCCCAGTCCCACACCTCGGCGAGCAGGCGCTCGCGCGTGAGGACCGTCTTCGGCGAGCTCGCGAGCATGACGAGCAGCTCGAACTCGGTGGGCGTGAGGTGGACCTCCTCGCCCGCGCGGTAGACGCGGCGCTGGGCCTTGTCGATCGTCACGTCGCCCACCGTCATGGGCGGGTCGCTCGGGGCGGAGCTCGCGGCCTGCGTGGCGCGGTCGACGCGGCGCAGCAGCGCCTTGATGCGCGCGACGAGCTCGCGCATGGAGAACGGCTTCGTCATGTAGTCGTCCGCGCCGACGCCGAGCCCGATGAGCATGTCGGTCTCGTCGTCGCGCGCGGTGAGCATGAGGATCGGCACGGGCTGCTCCGCCTGGATGCGGCGCGTGACCTCGAGGCCGTCGATGCCGGGGAGCATGACGTCGAGGACGATCGCGTCCGGGCGCAGGCGCGCCGCGGCGTCGACGGCGGACAGGCCGTCGCGCGCGACCTCGACGCGCCAGCCCTCCGCGCTCAGCCGCTGCGCGATGGCGGTCGCGATCGCGGGCTCGTCCTCGACGACGAGGACCGTGGCCGCCTGCTGCGGGGTGCCGCCGCCGGCCACCGGGGCGGTCGTGGGCACGGGCCCGCGGCCGGGGACGGGACCGGCCCCCGCGCCGGTCGGTGCTGCGCTCGCTGCCCTCGGATCTGCCATGGGATACAGCGTGGCACACGTCGGCCCAGGTCGGCCGGATTTCGTCGTCGTGGGAGGACCAGGTCGCGCGGTCGTGCGGTGCCGCCCGGGGGCCGCCGGGCCGTCCCTCCCGGGCGCCGCGCGACGGGCGAGCGCTAACATCGTCGGCACGATGAAGAGCACCTCCCGATATCGGTGGAGCACCTCGTGGTAGGCGACTGGGTCATGGTCGCGCTCGGGGTGCTCCTCACCGCAGGTACCGCCGTCTTCGTGGCCAGCGAGTTCTCCCTGGTCACCCTCGACCCCGCCGTCCTCCCCGCCGGGGACGACGCCGACCAGGAGGGCGACAGACGCGGCTCGGTGCCGTCGGGGGGGACGGGCGGCCCCGACCGTCGCGACCGCAGCGTCCGGGCCGGGCTCAAGCACCTGTCGACCGAGCTCTCCTCGGCGCAGGTCGGCATCACTCTCACGACGATCCTCCTCGGGTACACCGCGCAGCCCGCGCTCCTCGCGCTCTTCGGGGACGCCCTGAGCTCGACGCCGCTCGGCCACGCGGCCTCCGCGGTCCTCGCGGGCGTGCTCGCGCTGCTCGTCGTGAACTTCGTCTCGATGCTCTTCGGCGAGCTCATCCCGAAGAACTTCGCGCTCAGCGCGCCCTACGCCACCGCGCGGCAGGTCGTGCCCGTGCAGCGGCAGTTCACCAAGCTGTTCCGGCCGGTCATCGCCGTGCTCAACGGCTCGGCGAACGCGATCCTGCGCCGCGTCGGCGTCGAGCCGCGCGAGGAGCTGTCGGGCGCCCGCTCGGCGTCCGAGCTCGCCGCCCTCGTGCGCCGCTCCGCCCAGGAGGGCACGCTCGACGTCTCCGTCGCGACCCTCCTCACCAACTCGATCGAGCTCGACGAGCTGAGCGCCGTCGACGTCATGACCGACCGCATGCGCATGGTCGTCGTGGACCGGGACGCGACCGCCGCGGACGTCGTCGACGCCGCCCGGCGCACCGGGCACTCGCGGTTCCCCGTCATCGGCGAGGACCGTGACGACGTCGTCGGCCTCGTCCACCTGCGCCGCGCCGTCGCCGTCCCCTACGAGCGGCGCCACGAGGTCCCCGCGGCGGCCCTCATGGCCGACGCCTCGCGCGTGCCCGAGACGGTGCGGCTCGGGCCGCTCCTCGTCGAGCTCCGCGGCTTCGGCCTCCAGATGGCGGTCGTGGTCGACGAGTACGGCGGCACCTCGGGCGTCGTCACGCTCGAGGACGTCGTCGAGGAGCTCGTGGGCGACGTCGCGGACGAGCACGACCCCCGGCGCTCCGGCGCTGCCCGCCGCGCGGACGGCTCGTGGCTCGTGCCCGGCGTCATGCGGCCCGACGAGCTCACCGAGGTCACCGGGCTGCGCGTCCCCGAGGACGGCGCCTACGAGACGCTCGGCGGCCTCGTCATGGCCCGCCTCGGCCGCGTCCCCGAGCCCGGCGACGAGATCGCCGCGGGCGAGGGTCGGTACCGCGTGGTGCTGCGCGTGGAGGCGATGGAGGGGCGGCGCGTCGAGCGGCTCTCGGTCCGCGCGACACCGACGGAGGGGGACGCGTGAGCTCGACCACCGCGCTCCTCGTCGCGCTCCTCCTGCTCGCCGGCAACGCGTTCTTCGTCGGCGCCGAGTTCGCGGTGATCTCCGCGCGCCGCTCGGCGATCGAGCCGCTCGCCGCGCAGGGCAACCGCCGCGCCCAGACGGTCCTGTGGGCGATGGAGCACGTGTCGCTCATGCTCGCGTGCGCCCAGCTCGGCGTGACCGTCTGCTCCACGGGTCTGGGCGTCGTCGCGGAGCCGGCCATCGCGCACCTCATCGAGGACCCGCTGCACGCGCTCGGCGTGAGCACCGCGCTCGCGCACCCGATCGCGTTCGTCGTGGCGCTCGCGATCGTCGTCTACCTGCACGTGGTGCTCGGCGAGATGGTCCCGAAGAACCTCGCGGTCTCCGGGCCCGAGACGGCCGTCATGTGGTTCGGTCCGCCGCTCGTGTGGATCGGGCGCGTGCTGCGCCCCGTCATCGTCGCGCTCAACTGGCTCGCGAACCACGCGGTGCGCGCCACGGGCGTCGAGCCGAAGGACGAGGTGGCGTCGGCGTTCACCGCCGAGGAGGTGCAGTCCATCGTCGAGCACTCCCAGGCCGAGGGCGTGCTGCGCGACGAGCAGGGGCTGCTGTCCGGGGCCATCGAGTTCTCCGAGCGCACCGCGCAGGACGTCATGGTCCCCGTCGCGGACCTCGTCACCGTCACCGAGGGGTGCACGCCCGACGAGGTCGAGCGCCTGGTCGCCAAGACCGGCTTCTCCCGGTTCGCCGTCGCGGACGTCACGGGCGACCTCGTGGGCTACCTGCACGTCAAGGACGTGCTCTACGCGGACGAGACGACGCGCGAGGCCCCGGTCCCGTCGTGGCGCGTGCGGGCGCTCGCGGCCGCCGCGCCCGACGACGAGGTGGAGGACGCGCTGCGCGCCATGCAGCGCTCGGGGGCGCACCTGGCGCGCGTCGACGGTCCCGAGGGCGGGGGCGCGCTCGGGGTGGTCTTCCTCGAGGACATCCTCGAGGAGCTCGTCGGCGAGGTGCGCGACGCGATGCAGCGCCGGCACTAGGCCGGCGTCCCGGCCGGCGCGAGGGTGCCCGAGGGCGCTCCGCCGAGGCTCTGAGCAGGGGACTTGGCATCGCCGGAGCCCTTCGTTACTGTTCCGTGATTGATCGGTCATCGGTGGCTCGGAGCCACCCCGACGACGTGAGAGGCAGGTGGCGGGTGGAGTCGCAGCACGGCGCACCCGCCCTCGACTCACGACGGGCCCGGCGCGAGGCGGAGCAGGGCTCCCGGCGTCGCCGCCCCCAGGCACAGGTCTCCAGCCAGCACCGCTGGGTGCCGCGCGTCGCCGTCCTCGGGACGCTCGCCGCCGCGACCATCGCGATGCCGCTCTCCGCGGGCGCCGACGACGCGCTCGGCAGCGGGTCGCCCTTCGAGCCGGAGACCCGCCCCGTCGGCCCGAGCGCGCTCGACCTCGCGACCGCCGCCGCGACCGCACCCGCCGTCTCCCCGAGCGTCGCCGCCGCGCCCCGCGTCGAGGTGCGCCGCGAGGCGGCCTCCCGCTCCGCCGCGCGCGACCCGCTGCCGGGCTGCGACCCGACCGTCCGGCCCGAGGGCACGAACGGCAAGCTCGACGAGCACGCCCTGTGCGAGCTGTGGCAGGCGGACGAGCACCTGCGACCCGACGCGGCCGTCGCGCTCTCCGCGATGAACGAGGCGTTCCGGGCCACCTTCGGCCGGGACCTCTGCCTCGTGTCGTCGTACCGCACGCTCTCGACGCAGGTCTCGCTCAAGTCCTCCCGCGGCGCCTTCGCGGCGCCCCCCGGCTGGTCCATGCACGGGTGGGGGCTCGCGATCGACCTCTGCTCCGTGGAGACCGGCTCGCGCGAGGTCTACGCGTGGATCAACCAGAACGGCGCCACGTACGGCTGGGCCAACCCGGCGTGGGCCAAGCGCGGCGGCAGCGGCGCCTACGAGCCCTGGCACTTCGAGTTCGTCCAGGGCGTCGAGGAGATCCAGAACTCCTGACGCGCCCCCGGCCGGCCGCCCCGCGCCCGGCCGCCCCGCGCCGTATCGTCGGACCGTGGCCGACCTGCTCCTCGCCGCGGTCGTCCTGCGCCGTCCCGAGCACGCGCTCGCCGCGCAGGTGCTGAGCCTCGCCGTAGGCGGCCTCGTCCGCGTGGAGCCGACGGCGCCCGGCGAGCCTCCCGTCCTCGTCCTCCTCGACGCGTCGCGTGCCTCCGAGCGCGAGCACCTCGCCCTGTCGACCCTCTTCGGCGGGACGGCGGGCGAGGGCGCGCGCGTCGCGCTCGACCCCTCCGACGACGCCCTGCGCCTCCGCGTGCACGACGCCGCCCGCCGGGTCTTGCGCAGCGCCCGCCACGACGGCTACCTGGAGGCGGGACGGTCACGCCGGCTCACGGAGAAGGGCGACGCGGTGCGGGCCGACCTCGTCGCGCTGGAGGACGCCGTCGAGCGCGAGGTCGCGGAGGCGCGCGCGCACGACCGGGCGCGCGAGCACGTGTCGCCCGGCGCGCTGCCGTGGGCGGTCCTGTTCGGGCACGAGCCCGGGTGGGTGCCGGTCGACGGGCGCACGGTCCGGTTCGACGTCGCCGCGGTGTGCGCGGCTGCGGACGCGCTGCGCTGACCCGAGGACCGGGCGTCCGGGCGCGTGCCCGCGCGGTGCCTACGGGCCGGAGAGCCGCTCGTTGCGGCCGAAGTCCTGGAGGAACCGCGGGCCGGACGCGGCGAGCTCGGCCTCGAACTCCTCGCGCCACGCGCCGTAGGGGCGGCCCGCGAGCGCGTCGTTGGAGAACCGGGGGTCGTCCGTGAGCTCGGTGACGCAGAACGCGGGGATCTGCAGGTCCGTGACGGGACCGGTGCGCTCGCACTCCGCGACGACGAGCGGGTGGTTCGCCCCGCCGAACACGTCGACGACCCAGCCGTCGGCCCCGACCCACACGGAGTAGCGGGTCTTGACGACGCGCGCACCGCCGCGGCGGATCATCTGGACGCCCACCGCCACGTCGACCTCGCGCTCCGCCTCGTAGCGCGTGCCGCCGGCCATCGGGCCCTTGACGGTGAGCGTGCACAGGTCGACGGCGGGGGCGTAGCGGTCGAGGAGCCGGACCGGGTCGGTCGTCGCGTCCATCGTCGCGTCGACCGTGGGCACCTTCGCGCGCAGCCGCAGCGCGTACCCCTCGTCGGCCAGGTAGTAGCTCTGCACGATGAGCGCGGGCGCGTCGCGCAGGTCCTCGGGCAGCTCGCGCACGAGGAACCGGCGCTCGAACTCGAAGTCCCCGTAGCCGCCGTCGGTCATGGGCCCACCGTAGCGGGAGCGCGCGGGTCGTGGCGGGACCTCGCGCAGCGGGCCCGGAGACGGCGCGAGCCCGGCCGCGCGAGGCGGGCCGGGCTCGTGGGAGCGGTGCGGGTGCCCTCGATAGGATTCGAACCTACGACCTTCTGCTCCGGAGGCAGACGCTCTATCCACTGAGCTACGAGGGCGAGCGCCGACGGTGACCGCCGACGCGATGCACGAGACTACCAGCCCGCAGGGGGTGCGCGGACCCGGCGCGGCCGGCTGCCGACCGGGTGCGCCGCCCCGGTGCTCCGGCCCGGCGCGGAGACGCGGGGGAGCGGGCCCGGCCCCCGGCGCGGCGGGACGGGGCCCCGGCGCGGCGGGACGGGCGGCGGTGAAATGGCGCGACGGACGGCCCCCGCGCCTCGGTAGAATCGCCCGGTGACCCCCGACGAGCTCTCCGAAGCGCTGAGCGCTGCCCTGGCCGCCGCCGTCGCCGACGGCACCCTCGCCCTGGACCCGACCGCGGTCCCCGAGCGCGTCCACGTGGAGCGACCCCGCCAGCGCGAGCACGGCGACTGGGCCACGAACGTCGCGCTGCAGCTCGCGAAGAAGGCGGGCACGACGCCGCGCGCGCTCGCCGAGGACCTCGCGCGCCGCCTCGCCGCGCACCCGGGCATCCGGGCCGTGGACGTCGCCGGCCCCGGCTTCCTCAACATCACGCTCGACGCGGCCGCCGCGGGCGAGCTCGCGCGCACCATCGTCGAGGCCGGCCCGGCGTACGGGCGCGGCGACTCCGCGGCGGGCAAGAAGGTCAACCTCGAGTTCGTCTCCGCGAACCCGACCGGGCCCATCCACATCGGTGGCGTCCGCTGGGCCGCCGTCGGCGACTCGCTCGCGCGCGTGCTCGAGGCGAGCGGCGCGGACGTGACGCGGGAGTACTACTTCAACGACCACGGCGCCCAGATCGACCGCTTCGCGCGCTCGCTCCTCGCGCGCTCGCGCGGCCAGGAGGCGCCGGAGGACGGGTACGGCGGCGAGTACATCACCGAGATCGCCGACGCGGTCGTCGCCGACGCCCTCGCCGCGGGCGACCCCGACCCGCGCACGCTCCCGGACGCCGAGGCGCAGGAGGTGTTCCGCGCGCGCGGCGTCGAGCGCATGTTCGGCGAGATCAAGGCGTCGCTCCACGACTTCGGCGTCGACTTCGACGTCTACTTCCACGAGGACTCGCTGCACGAGTCGGGCGCCGTCGAGCGCGCAGTCGAGCGCCTGCGCGCGTCCGGTCACATGTTCGAGAAGGACGGCGCGACCTGGCTGCGCACGACCGACTTCGGCGACGACAAGGACCGCGTCGTCATCAAGTCCGACGGCGAGGCGGCCTACATCGCGGGCGACATCGCCTACTACCTCGACAAGCGCGAGCGCGGCTTCGACGAGGTCATCATCATGCTCGGCGCCGACCACCACGGGTACGTCGGCCGCATGATGGCGGTCTGCGCGGCCTTCGGCGACACCCCGGGGAAGAACCTGCAGCTCCTCATCGGGCAGATGGTCAACCTCGTCAAGGACGGCCAGCCCGTGCGCATGTCCAAGCGCGCCGGGACGGTCGTGACGCTGGAGGACCTGGTGGACGCCGTCGGCGTCGACGCCGCGCGCTACTCGCTCGCGCGCTCGTCCGCGGACCAGAACATCGACCTCGACCTCGACCTGCTCGCGCGGGCGACGAACGAGAACCCCGTCTACTACGTGCAGTACGCGCACTCGCGCACCGCGGCGGTGGACCGCAACGCGGCCGACCGCGGCGTCGCGCGCGCCGACGGGTTCGAGCCCGCGCTGCTCGACCACCCGAGCGAGGCGGCGCTCGTCGGGCGGCTCACCGAGTTCCCGCGCATCGTCGCCCAGGCGGCCGAGCTGCGCGAGCCGCACCGCGTCGCGCGCTACCTCGAGGCCCTGGCCGGCGACTACCACACGTGGTACCAGCAGAAGTCGCAGCGCGTGCTGCCGTACCCGGACGAGGAGGTCACGGACACGCACCGCACGCGCCTTTGGCTCAACGACGCGGTGCGCCAGGTCCTCGCCAACGGCCTGGGGCTGCTCGGCGTGAGCGCGCCGGAGCGCATGTGAGCACGAGCCTGCCGGGACACCCCGGCGAGCCGTGGTCGCGCGGCGTGCGGCGCCGGGACGACGGCGCGGTCGAGGTCGCGGGCGTCGACGTCCACGACCTCGCGGCCGAGCACGGGACGCCCGCGTACGTGCTCGACGAGGCGGACTTCCGCGCCCGGGCGCGCGCGTACCGGACGGCGTTCGAGACGGCGTTCCGCGCCGTCGGGTCGGACGTCGACGTGTACTACGCGGGCAAGGCGCTGCTCACCGTGGCCGTCGCGCGCTGGGCGCGCGAGGAGGGCCTGCGCGTCGACACCGCGAGCGGGGGAGAGCTCGCCGTCGCGCTGCGCGCCGGCGTCCCCGGCCCGGAGATCGGCCTGCACGGCAACAACAAGTCCGACGCCGAGATCGGCCGGGCGCTCGACGAGGGCGTGGGCCGGATCATCGTGGACTCGCTCGTCGAGGTCGAGCGCGTCGCGCGGCTCGCGGGCGAGCGCGGCGTGGTCGCGCCCGTCATGGTCCGCGTGACGACGGGCGTCCACGCGGGCGGGCACGAGTACATCTCGACCGCACACGAGGACCAGAAGTTCGGGCTGTCGATCGCCGCGCCCCGCCCCGCGGACGGCGGCGCGGCCGGCGACTCCCCGGCGATGGCGGCGCTGCTCGACGTCGTCGCGCGCCCCGAGCTGCACCTGCTCGGGATCCACTCGCACATCGGCTCCCAGATCCTCGACCCCTCGGGCTTCGAGGTCGCGGCGCGCGCCGTGCTGGAGCTGCGGGCGCAGCTCGCGGCCCGCTCGGGCGTCCTCGTCGACGAGGTCGACATCGGCGGCGGCTACGGCATCGCGTACCTCCCGGGCGACGTCGCGCTCGACCCGGAGCGCGTCGCGAAGGACGTCGCGCGCGCGGTCGAGGCGGTGGCCGCGGAGCTCGGCACGCCGCTGCCGCGGTTCTCGATCGAGCCGGGGCGCGCGATCGTCGGGCCGGCCGGCCTCACGCTCTACACGGTCGGCACGGTGAAGCCCGTGACCCTCGACGACGGGCGCGTGCGCACGTACGTGTCGGTGGACGGCGGCATGAGCGACAACATCCGCCCCGCGCTCTACGCGGCGCAGTACCACGCCGAGGTCGTCGGCCGGGCCTCCGAGGCCGGGCCCGTGCTCGCGCGGGTCGTGGGCAAGCACTGCGAGAGCGGTGACATCGTCGTCCACGAGGTGCAGCTCCCCGGGGACGTGCGGGCGGGCGACCTGCTCGCGGTGCCCGCCACGGGGGCCTACGGCCGCTCGATGGCGTCGAACTACAACCTGCTGGCGCGTCCTCCCGTGGTCGCCGTGCACGACGGCGCGAGCCGCGTGCTCGTGCGGCGCGAGACCGTCGAGGACCTGCTGGCGCTCGACGAGGGGTGACGCCCACCGGGTCGTGCCCGCGGGTCGGCATCCGACCTGTGGGCACGCCCCGGGCGGGCGCGCGCGTCGCCGTATCCTGTGCCTGCGGCTCCCGAGCCACCCGGGCACGACCCGGGCCGCGCCTGGTGCCGCACCCGTCCTGACCACCCGAGGAAGGTCCGTCGTGCCGTCTGCCGCCGAGTCCCACCCGCCCCTGCGCGTCGCCCTGCTGGGGTGCGGCGTCGTCGGCACCCAGGTCGCGCGGCTGCTCACGGAGCAGGCCGACGACCTCGCGTCCCGGGTCGGTGCGCCCCTGGAGCTCGTCGGGATCGCGGTCCGCGACGCGTCCGCCCCGCGCGACGCCGCGGTGGACCGGTCGCTGCTCACGGAGGACGCGGCGAGCCTCGTCGAGCGCGCGGACATCGTCGTCGAGGTGATGGGCGGCACGGAGCCCGCGCGGTCGCTGCTGCTGCGCGCGATCGAGGCCGGCGCCGCCGTCGTGACGGCGAACAAGGCCCTCCTCGCCGAGGACGGCCCCACGCTCTACAAGGCGGCCGACGCCGCCGGGGTGGACATCTACTTCGAGGCCGCCGTCGCGGGCGCCATCCCGATCGTGCGCCCGGTGCGCGAGTCGCTCGCGGGCGACCGCGTGCGCCGCGTGCTCGGCATCGTCAACGGGACGACCAACTACGTGCTCGACCAGATGGCCACGACGGGCCGGGGCCTCGACGAGGCCGTCCGGGAGGCGCAGGACCTCGGCTACGCGGAGGCGGACCCGACGGCCGACGTCGAGGGGTACGACGCCGCGGCCAAGGCGGCGATCCTCGCGAGCCTCGCGTTCCACACGCGCGTGTCCCTCGACGACGTCGCGCGCGAGGGCATCCTCGCCGTCACGGCCGACGACGTCGCGTGGGCCGCGCAGACGGGCCACGTCATCAAGCTGCTCGCCATCGCCGAGCGGCGCGACGGCGGGGCGACCGGGGAGGCGGGCGTGTCCGTGCGCGTGCACCCGGCGCTCGTGCCGACCTCGCACCCGCTCGCGAACGTGCGCGGCTCGTTCAACGCCGTGTTCGTGGAGGCCGAGTCCGCGGGCGAGCTCATGTTCTACGGGCGCGGGGCGGGCGGCGCCCCGACGGCGTCGGCCGTGCTCGGCGACGTCGTCTCCGCCGCCCGCCACCGCGTGCTCGGGGGCAAGGGGCCGCAGGAGTCCACGTACGCCGAGCTCCCGATCCTCCCGCCGAGCGCCGCGGTCACGCGCTACCAGGTGCGGCTCGACGTCGAGGACCGCCCCGGCGTGCTCGCGCAGGTCGCGCACGCGCTCGCCGAGCACGGCGTGTCCATCGAGGCGGTCCGCCAGCCGACGGCGCGCGGCGCGGCCGACGTCGCCGAGCCCGGCGTCGCGGAGCTCCTCATCACCACGCACGCGGCGCCCGAGTCGGCGCTGTCGGCCACCGTCGCGGCGGTCGCCGAGCTCGAGCCCGTCCGCACGATCACGTCCGTCCTGAGAGTCGAGGGAGCCTGATGGCCCACCAGTGGCAAGGCATCATCGCCGAGTACCGTGACCGGCTGCCCGCGCACGTGTCCGAGCGGATCGTCACGCTCGGCGAGGGCGGCACGCCGCTCGTCGAGGCGCCGGCCCTGTCGGCGCGCACGGGGGCCCAGGTCTTCGTCAAGGTCGAGGGCATGAACCCCACGGGGTCGTTCAAGGACCGCGGCATGACGGCGGCGATCTCCGCGGCCGCGGGTCGCGGTGCGCAGGCGGTCGTGTGCGCGTCCACGGGCAACACGTCGGCGTCGGCGGCCGCCTACGCCGTGCGCGCGGGGATGACGTGCGCGGTGCTCGTCCCGGACGGCAAGATCGCGATGGGCAAGCTGAGCCAGGCGATCGCGCACGGCGCGCGGCTGCTCCAGGTCGACGGGAACTTCGACGACTGCCTCGTCGCGGCGCGCAAGCTCGCCGAGGCGTACCCGGTCGAGCTCGTGAACTCGGTCAACCCCGACCGCATCGAGGGCCAGAAGACGGGCGCGTTCGAGATCGTCGACGCGCTCGGCGACGCCCCGGACATCCACGCGCTGCCCGTCGGCAACGCGGGGAACATCACGGCGTACTGGAAGGGCTTCCGCGAGTACGCGGGCCAGGGCGCCGCGGGGCACGCGGGGGAGGGCCTGCCGGCCGTCGCGACGCGCACGCCGCAGATGTGGGGCTTCCAGGCGGCGGGCGCCGCGCCGATCGTCGCGGGCCACCCGATCACGGAGCCCGAGACCGTCGCGACCGCCATCCGCATCGGCAACCCCGCGTCGTGGGAGCTCGCCGAGGCCGCGCGCGACGAGTCGGGCGGCGTCATCGAGGCCGTGTCCGACGAGCAGATCCTCGCGGCGCACCGCGTGCTGTCGAGCGAGGTCGGCGTTTTCGTCGAGCCCGCGTCGGCCGCCGGCGTCGCCGGGATCCTCGCGCGCGCCGAGCGCGGGCTCGTGCCCGCGGGCGCGCGCATCGTCGTCACGGTCACCGGTCACGGGCTCAAGGACCCGCAGTGGGCGCTGCGCACGCTCGACGGCACCGAGGTCGAGCCGACGCGCGTGACCGCCGACGTGGTGTCCATCGCCGACGCCCTCGGGCTCGACTGATGCAGCTCGGCGCGGACCACGTGCGGGTGCGCGTCCCCGCGACGAGCGCGAACCTCGGCCCCGGCTTCGACGCGCTGGGCCTCGCGCTCGCGCTCCACGACGTGCTCGACGTGCGCGCGCTCGCGAGCGACGACGTCGTGGTCGACGTCGAGGGCGAGGGCGCCGGAGAGGTGCCCGGCGACGAGTCCCACCTCGTGGTGCGGGCCCTGCGGGCCGCGCTCGACGTGGCGGGTGCGCCGCAGACGGGCCTGCACCTGACGTGCGTCAACCGCGTCCCCCACGGGCGGGGCCTCGGCTCGTCTGCCGCGGCCGTCGTCGCGGGCATCGTGGCGGCGCGCGCGCTCGTCGCCGACCCGTCGGTCCTCGACGACGACGTCGCGCTCGGCCTCGCGACCGCGATCGAGGGCCACCCGGACAACGCGGCGCCCGCGCTGCTCGGCGGCGCGACCGTCGCGTGGGAGAGCGGTACGCCCGGGGCCGGGGCGCGTGCCGTCCGGCTCGACGTGCACCCCGACCTGCGGGCGACGGTGCTGGTCCCCTCGGCCCGGCTCGCGACGAGCCGCGCGCGCGGGGTGCTCCCGGCGCAGGTGCCGCACGCCGACGCGGCGTTCAACGCGGGGCGGTCGGCGCTGCTCGTCGAGGCGCTCACGCGGCGTCCCGACCTGCTCCTCGACGCGACCGACGACCGGCTCCACCAGGGGTACCGCGCCGGCGTCATGCCGACCACGTCCGAGCTCGTCCGCGCGCTGCGTGCGCGGGGGCTCGCGGCGACGGTGTCGGGTGCCGGCCCCACGGTCCTCGTCCTGTCCGCCGCGGAGCGCCTCGACGAGGTCGCGGGCGTCGCGGACGAGCTCGTCGGGGGGAGCGCGGACTGGTCGGTCCGCCGCCTCGACGTCGACACGCGCGGGGTCGTCGCCGAACGGCTCTGACCGCTGTCCTGCCGGTGCTAGGATGGTCCCAGCCTTCGGTCACGCTCTCGCATCAGCAGTCGAGCGTTCTCCAGCGCGGAAGTGCCGCGACAGAGCCCGTCCGAGAGAAGGCAATCCAGCCCGCGTCAGATGACGTCGTCGTACCACTGACGCGTGGTGACACCTGCGCACCGGCCGTCACGGCCGGGCGTCGACCACCCGCGGTCCGCCCTCTGAGAGACGGACGCAAACGAGGGGGAAGGGTCCTTCGTGACAGACACCATCGACACCGCCACGAGCAGCGCGACCGCTGCCGGCGGTACCGCCCGGAACGGCGCGCTCTCCACGCTGCGCCTCCCGGAGCTGCAGGCGCTCGCGTCGCAGCTCGGGGTCAAGGGCACGTCCAAGATGCGGAAGGGCGATCTCGTGGACGTCATCCGCGCCCGCACGGGCGAGCAGGGTGCCTCCGAGCGCCCCGCCGCGTCCCGGCGCGACACGGACGCGGCGACCGCCGCGTCGCGTGAGACGAACGAGGCGCCCGTCGCCTCGGGGCGCGGCCGCAGCCGCCGCGCCGAGCGGCCCGCGGCGAGCCCCGCGGCCGGCACCGACTCCCCGGCGACGCGTCAGGACGCGCCGTCGGCCGCGAGCCGCGAGGAGCGCACCGCCGCTCCCGTGCTCGACCTCCCGGTGCGCGCCGACGAGCAGCGCACGGAGCAGCGCGGCGAGCGCCGCGACGGCCGCCGCGACGCGCGGTCGGAGGCCGCGGCCGCGGTCGCCGAGGCCCTCGGCGAGGGCGTGCGCACGCGCGACACCGCGAACGAGTCGCCCGACGAGCGTGCGGCGCGCGCCGCGGCCGCCGTCGGCCTGGTCACGGGCGAGCGCGGCTCGCGCCGTGCGGGCCGCGGTGCCGGTGCCCCGCGCACGGGCGAGGGCGACGGCGACGCGCCGCGCGCCGACCGTCAGCGCGACCAGCAGGGCGGCGAGCGCCAGCGTGAGCAGCAGCCGGAGAAGCAGTCCGGTCAGCAGTCCGGCCAGCAGGGCCGGGGCGAGCGTCAGGGCGACCGCCGTGACGACCGCCAGCTCCTGGACGACGAGCGCGGCGGGCGCCGCCGTCGGGGCCGCGACCGCGGTCGCGACCGCGACCGCAAGCGCGGCCGCAACCGCCAGGGACCGGACCTCTCGGGCCTCGACGACATCGAGGTCAACGAGGACGACGTCCTGCTCCCCGTCGCGGGCATCCTCGACATCCTCGACAACTACGCGTTCGTCCGCACCAGCGGCTACCTGCCGGGCAACAACGACGTCTACGTGTCGCTCGGCCAGGTGAAGAAGGCCGGGCTGCGTCGCGGCGACGCCGTGACGGGCGCCGTGCGCCAGCCGCGCGAGGGCGAGAACCAGGGCAACACCGCGCGCCAGAAGTTCAACGCGCTCGTGCGCCTGGACACGGTCAACGGCATGTCGCCGGAGGAGGCGCGCGAGCGTCCGGAGTTCAACCGGCTCACGCCGCTGTACCCGCAGGAGCGCCTGCGCCTCGAGAACTCCGAGGCCACGCGTCTCACGCCGCGCGTCATCGACATCGTCGCGCCGATCGGCAAGGGCCAGCGCGGTCTCATCGTCGCGCCGCCCAAGGCCGGCAAGACGATCATCATGCAGCAGATCGCCAACGCGATCGCCGCGAACAACCCCGAGGTCCACCTCATGGTGGTGCTCGTGGACGAGCGGCCCGAAGAGGTCACCGACATGGAGCGGACGGTCCGCGGCGAGGTCATCGCCTCGACGTTCGACCGCCCCGCGTCGGACCACACGATCGTCGCCGAGCTCGCGATCGAGCGCGCGAAGCGCCTGGTCGAGCTCGGCCAGGACGTCGTGGTGCTCCTCGACTCGCTCACCCGCCTGTCGCGCGCGTACAACCTCGCGGCGCCGGCCTCGGGCCGCATCCTGTCCGGTGGTGTGGACGCGTCCGCGCTCTACCCGCCGAAGCGGTTCTTCGGCGCGGCGCGCAACATCGAGAACGGCGGCTCCCTGACGATCCTCGCCTCGGCGCTCGTGGAGACGGGCTCGAAGATGGACGAGGTCATCTTCGAGGAGTTCAAGGGCACGGGGAACATGGAGCTCCGCCTGTCCCGGAACCTCGCGGACAAGCGCATCTTCCCGGCCGTGGACGTCAACGCGTCCGGCACGCGCCGCGAGGAGATCCTCATGTCGCAGGACGAGCTGAAGATCATCTACAAGCTCCGCCGCGTCATGGGCGCCCTCGACCAGCAGCAGGCGATCGAGCTGCTGCTCGGCCAGCTCAAGAAGACGCAGACGAACGTCGAGTTCCTGCTGCACGTCCAGAAGACGACGCCCGGCGGGCTGGCCGACGACGACAACGTCGGCCGCACGATCTGACGCGTCGCCCGGTCACCGACGGCGGGTGGCCCCGGGAAGTTCTCGGGGCCCCCGCGCGTTCTGGCACAATGGTTCGTCGGCCTGCGCTCGTCAGGCCGCCTGTCGCCGGTTCACAGGTGCGGTAGCCGCACCTGACCCGGAGACGTCACCCCAAGGAGAAAACCGTGAAGTCTGGTATCCACCCCGAGTACGTCGTCACCGAGGTGACGTGCACCTGCGGGAACACGTTCGTGACGCGCAGCACCGAGGCGTCGGGCAAGATCAGCTCCGACGTGTGCAGCGCCTGCCACCCGTTCTACACGGGCAAGCAGAAGATCCTCGACACCGGTGGCCGCGTGGCCCGCTTCCAGGCGCGCTACGGCAAGAAGGACGCCGACAAGTAGCAGCACCGCAGCGCCGGTGGTCCGAGCCCGACAACCTCTCCAGGGGCAGTCGGTGCGCTCGGACCACCGGCGCTGTCGCGTTGTCGGGGGCCGGTCGGAGCGCCGGACCCGGTGACGCGCCCGCGTGCGACCGCACGCCCGGCGCCCGCGCGCCGCGCCGCGACCGCCGTCCCGCACCGCCGTACCGCCCGAGGAGCCGTCCGTGACCGAGTCGTTCGCCGCCGTCGTGCCGTTGCTGGCCGAGCACGCCGAGATCGAGGCGCAGCTCGCCGACCCGGCCGTCCACGCCGACGCGGGCCGCGCCCGCACGCTCGGGCGCCGCTACGCCGAGCTGAACCAGGTCGTGGGCGCGTACCGCGCGTGGCGCGAGGCGAGCGACGACGCCGAGGCCGCGGCCGAGCTCGCCGCGCTGGGCGGCGACGACGGCGACGCGTTCGCCGACGAGCTCCCGGGCCTGCGCGCCACCGAGGAGGAGGCGCGCGAGCGCCTGCGCCGCGTGCTCGTCCCGCGCGACCCCGACGACGGCCGCGACGTCATCCTCGAGATCAAGGCGGGCGAGGGCGGCGAGGAGTCGGCACTGTTCGCGGGCGACCTGCTGCGCATGTACCTGCGGTACGCCGAGCGCCGCGGCTGGAAGACGGAGGTCCTGGAGTCGACCGACTCCGACCTCGGCGGCTACAAGGACGTCCAGGTCGCGGTGAAGGCGCGCAGCACGCCGTCCGACCCGGCCGAGGGCGTCTGGGCCAACCTCAAGTACGAGGGCGGCGTGCACCGGGTCCAGCGCGTGCCCGTGACGGAGTCGCAGGGCCGCATCCACACGTCTGCCGCCGGCGTGCTCGTGTTCCCCGAGGTCGAGGACGCGGGCGAGGTCGAGATCGACCCGAACGACCTGCGCATCGACGTCTACCGCTCGTCGGGCCCGGGCGGGCAGTCGGTCAACACGACCGACTCCGCGGTGCGGATCACGCACCTGCCGACGGGGATCGTCGTGTCGATGCAGAACGAGAAGTCGCAGCTCCAGAACCGGGAGCAGGCGATGCGCGTGCTGCGCGCGCGTCTGCTCGCCGCGCAGCAGGAGGCGGCCGCCGCGGAGGCGGCGGACCTGCGGCGCTCCCAGGTGCGGACGGTCGACCGCTCCGAGCGCATCCGCACGTACAACTTCCCGGAGAACCGCATCGCGGACCACCGCACCGGGTACAAGGCGTACAACCTCGACCAGGTGCTCGACGGCGACCTCGACCCCGTCGTGCGCTCGGCCGTGGAGGCGGACGAGGCGGCCCGGCTCGCCGCCGCGGGCGAGGCCTGAGATGGGCGACGCGCGCACCGAGCGGTCCGTGCCCGCCGCGCTCACCGCGGACGACCTGCGGCGCGCGGTGCGGGCCGCCGAGGGGATCCTCGTGGAGGCCGGCGTCCCGTCCGCGCGCCACGACGCGGAGGCCCTCGCGGCCTGGAGCCTCGGCCTGCCGCGCCTCGAGTGGTACCGGCTCCCCGCGGGCGACGCCCCGCTCGCCCCCGCGCTCCCGACGGGCGCGACCGACCGCTTCCTCGCCGACTTCGCGGACGCGGTGGAGCGCCGACGAGGGCGTGAGCCGCTCCAGCGCATCGTCGGGCACACCGTGTTCCGGCACGTCACGGTCGAGGTGCTCGACGACGTCTTCGTGCCCCGCCCGGAGACGGAGACGGTCGCGCAGGTCGCGATCGACGAGGCGGCACGGCTCCTCGGCGACCCGGGTCGCGCTGACCGGCCGCCGCTCGTCGTGGACCTGTGCTGCGGGTCGGGCGTCATCGGGATCAGCGTCGACGTCGAGGTGCCGGGCTCGCGCGTCGTCGCGGTCGACCTCTCGCCCGACGCCGTCCGCGCGACGACGGCGAACGCCGCGCGCGTGGGGTCGGGCACCCAGCGCACGCTCGTCGGCGACGTGGGCGACCCGGCCCTGCTCGCCGAGCTCGACGGGACGGTCGACGTCGTCGTGTCGAACCCGCCGTACATCCCGCCGGACGCGGTGCCGGTCGACCCCGAGGTCCGCGACCACGACCCCGACCTGGCGCTCTACGGTCGCGGCGCCGACGGGCTGGAGGTGCCGCGCGCCGTCGTGCGCGCCGCCGCGCGCCTGCTGCGGCCCGGCGGCCTGTTCGTCATGGAGCACGCGGAGGTGCAGGCCGCCGACGTGCGCGCGGCCGCCCGCGCCGCGGACGCGTTCGTCGAGGTGCGCACCCTGACGGACCTCACGGGCCGCGACCGCATGGTCGTGGCACGACGAGCCGGTGCCGCCGGTGACCCGGGGTCGCCGCACGGGCGTGGAAGGATGGACCCGTGAGCTCCGTCCACCCCGTGACCGACCCGAACACCTGGGGCGCCGGCATCGACGAGGCGGTCAACGCGATCTCCCGCGGTGGCCTCGTCGTGCTGCCCACCGACACCGTCTACGGCATCGGCGCCGACGCGTTCGACGCCGAGGCGGTGTCCGCGCTGCTCGCCGCGAAGGGCCGCGGGCGGCACATGCCGCCCCCGGTCCTCGTCCCCGACGCGCGCACGCTCGACGGCCTCGCCACCGACGTGCCCGACGACGCGCGCCGCCTCGTCGAGGCGTTCTGGCCCGGCGGGTTCACGATCATCCTGCGGGCCCAGCCGTCGCTCGCGTGGGACCTCGGCGAGACGCACGGCACGGTCGCGCTGCGCATGCCCGACCACCCGGCCGCGCTCGCGCTCCTGCGCCGCACCGGGCCCCTCGCCGTGTCGTCCGCGAACGCGACGGGTCGCCCCGCCGCGCTGCACGTCGACGACGCGCGCGAGCAGCTCGGCAGCGCCGTCGGCGTCTACCTCGACGGCGGGACGGCGCCCGGGGGAGTGGCGTCCACGATCGTCGACGCGACGTCCGGCGCGCTGCGCGTCGTGCGGCAGGGGGCCGTGACGCTCGAGCAGCTGCGCGAGGTCGCGCCCGTCCTCGGCCCCGACGACGAGCCGGCCGCGGACGCCGCCCCGGAGCCGCCGGAGACGGTGCCCGCCGAGGCTGCCGTCCCCGACGCACCCGCCGAGACCCGAGGCTCCGGCGACGCCGGGGAGCCGGAGGCGAACGGCGGGTGAGGGTCTACCTGCTCGTGATGCTCGTCGCCGCCGCGGTGACGTTCCTCGCGACACCCTTCGCGCGCTGGGTCGCGCTGCGCACGGGCGCCATCACGGCGGTGCGCGACCGCGACGTCCACACGATCCCGACCCCCCGGCTCGGCGGTCTCGCGATGCTGCTGGGGCTGGTGGTGGCGGTCGTCTTCGCGTCACAGATGCCCTTCCTCGAGAGCGTCTTCGTCGGCGAGGTCGCGGGGCAGATGGTCGCCGACGCCCGGATCTGGGGGATCGTCGGCGCCGCGGCGATCGTCTGCCTGCTCGGCATCGCCGACGACATCTGGGACCTCGACTGGATGACCAAGCTCGCGGGCCAGGTGCTCGCGGCCGGGCTCATGGCGAGCCAGGGCGTCGTGCTGTTCACGCTGCCCATCCCCATCGGGGAGCAGCAGCTCATCTGGTCCTCGCGCCTCCAGCTCGTCGCCACGATCCTCGTGGTCGTGGTGGCCATGAACGCCGTGAACTTCGTGGACGGCCTCGACGGCCTCGCGGCCGGCCTCGTCGCGATCGGGGGCGCCGCGTTCTTCCTCTACTCGTACGTGCTCACGCAGAAGGCGAGCGCCGACGACTACTCGAGCCTCGCGACCCTCGTCATCGCGGCCCTCGTCGGCATCTGCGTCGGGTTCCTGCCGCACAACTTCCATCCCGCCCGGATCTTCATGGGGGACTCGGGCTCGATGGTCCTCGGCCTCGTGTTCTCCGCCGCGGCGATCGTCGTGACGGGCCGGGTCGACACGACCACGCTCTCCGGGGCGCAGCAGATCCCGGCGTTCATCCCGCTCCTCCTGCCGCTCGCGGTGATCCTCCTGCCGCTGCTCGACATGGCCATGGCGGTCGTGCGCCGCGTCGCGCGCGGCAAGTCCCCGTTCCACCCGGACCGCATGCACCTGCACCACCGGATGCTCGCGATCGGGCACTCGCACCGGCGCGCCGTGCTCATCCTCTACGTGTGGACGGCCGTGTTCGCGTTCGCCGCCGTCGCGCTGGTCCAGTGGCACTGGCACGGCGTCGCCGCAGGGCTCGCCGGGGCCGTCGTCGCCGCGGCGCTCCTCACGCTCGGACCGCTGCGCACGCGCGGGCGGTTCCTCGACGACGACGCCGCCGCGGCGGTCGACGTCCCGCCGGCCCTCGCGCCCCCCACATCCTCCGCGCCCGGGTCCAGCGACCCGGCCGCGTCGTCCGCCGTCCCCACCCCGCCGAAGGAAGCCCTGAGATGACGACGAGCCAGCCCGAGCCCGCCCGCCCGGACGACCGACCGGACGCCAGGCCGGAGGGCAGGCCGGACGGCACGGTGGACGGCAGGTCGGGCAGCACGGCGACCGAGGGCCCCGTCGAGCAGACGATCGGCGCGCACGGCCGCGCCGTGCGTGCGGTGTTCCGCACCGCCCTGCGCGACGTGCTGGTGCTGCTCGGCGCGCTGACCGTGCTCGGCGTCGCGGTCGGTGCGCTCGTCGCGGGGCTGCCGGGCGTCTGGGGCGCGCTCCTGGGCGTGGGCGTCGCCCTGATCTTCTCCGCGACCACGGTCTGGACGATGCTGCGCACCGTCGACTCCAGCCCGACGACGACGGCCGCGATCGTCATGGCGAGCTGGCTCGGCAAGATGGTGGTGCTGATCGCCGTCCTCGTCGTGCTGCGCGGCATGGACTTCTACGACCGGTGGGTGTTCGCCGGGGTGCTGCTCGTCGGCGTGATCGGCTCCGCCGCGCTCGACTACCGGGCCGTGAGCAGGGGACGGATCCCGTACGTCGACCCCGCGGCGCGCTGACGTACCACCGGCGCGCCGCCGACGTACCACGGGGCCGCCGCGCGGGGGGAGGGACCCTCGTCCCGCAGCATGAGCAAAATGTCACAAGCGGCCGGGAACGGCGAGAGCACGCGGATCCATACGTTAGGCTACTGGCGAATCCATGACGGCCAGGTCCGACGGCGTGCCCACCCACGGGTGACGGCTGCCCGGACCACACGACCATTGGGAGTCCACCCTGTCCACGCTTGCGACCCCCGTGCTCCTCGCTGCATCCGAGAGCGAAGGTGGCTTCCACGCGCCGTCCATCGCCGACTTCTTCCCGCCGGCGATCCTCTTCGAGGGCACCATCTTCCAGATCGACCGGATCTGGATCGTCCGGATCGTGGCCACGATCGTCCTCCTCGCGATCTTCGTCGTCGCCGCGCGTCGGGCGCGCCTGGTCCCCGGGCGCTTCCAGAACGCGATCGAGATGATGCTGGACTTCGTCCGGGTCCAGATCGTCGAGGAGATCATGGGCAAGGAGCACGCCAAGCGCTTCGTCCCCATGATCACGACGATCTTCTTCGCGGTCCTCGCCTTCAACCTCACGGGCATCATCCCCGGCCTCAACATGGCCGGTACCGCCCGCATGGGCCTGCCCTTCCTGCTCGCGCTGTGGGTGCTCGTCACCTACTGGGCCGTGGGCATCAAGGCGCACGGCCTCGGCGGCTACCTCAAGAACAGCCTCTTCCCCCCGGGCATCCCGGCGCCGATCTACCTGATCGTCACCCCGATCGAGCTGCTCCAGATCCTCATCATCCGGCCGGCCTCGCTCGCGATCCGTCTCGTCGCCAACATGGTCGCCGGCCACATCATGCTGGTCCTGTGCTTCGCCGCGACGCAGTACTTCGTCTTCGAGGCGGTCCCCGCGATGAAGGCCTTCGGCGTCCTGACGCTCGCCGGCGGGCTGATCTTCACGCTCTTCGAGCTCCTCGTCGCGGCCCTGCAGGCCTACATCTTCGCGCTCCTCGCGTCGGTGTACCTGAACATCGCGCTCGAAGAGGAGCACTGACCCGAGGCCGCACCGCGCGCCCCGACCGACCCTCTCCCACCACGCACCACTCAATGTGACGCCCGGCCGACCGGTCGGGCGCCCAACGGAAGGAACGAGCACACGTGGACGTCACCACCCTCGCCGAGGTCTCCGGCAGCATCAACACGATCGGTTACGGCATCGCCGCGATCGGCCCGGGCATCGGCCTCGGCATCCTCATCGGCAAGACCGTCGAGGGCATGGCCCGCCAGCCTGAGGTCGCCGGCCAGCTCCGCGCCACCATGTTCCTCGGTGTCGCGTTCGTCGAGCTGCTCGCGCTGCTCGGGCTCGTCGCCGGCTTCCTCTTCCAGTGATGACGGCGCTGGCTGACGCCGCGCTGACCCTCGCGGCGGAGACCGGCGAGGAGCCGGCAGGCATCGACCTGTTCCTCCCCGCCGGCTACGACATCCTGTGGTCGGCCGTCGTCCTCGTCATCATCGCGGTCGTCTTCTACAAGGCGGTCCTGCCGAAGTTCCAGGCGGTCCTGGACGAGCGCACCGCGAAGATCGAGGGCGGTCTGGCCAAGGCGGAGTCCGCCCAGGCCGAGGCCGCGGCGGCGCTGGCGGAGTACCACCAGCAGCTCCAGGAGGCTCGCACCGAGGCGGCGAAGATCCGTGAGGAGGCGCGCGCCGAGGGCTCGGCGATCGTCTCCGACCTGCGGGCCAAGGCGTCCGACGACGCCGCGCGCATCGTCGAGACGGCGCACCGCCAGATCGAGGCCGAGCGCCAGCAGGCCGCGGTCTTGCTGCGCAACGACGTCGGTCTGCTCGCGACGGAGCTCGCCTCCAAGATCGTGGGCGAGTCGCTCGCCGACTCGGCACGCCAGAGCCGCGTCGTCGACCGCTTCCTCGACGAGCTCGAGGCCGCGGGTCCCGCGGCGGCGAGCGCGGCGGGCACCGGTCCCGGCACCGAGGAGCGCTGATGCGCGGAACGAGCGGCGAGTCCCTGACGCAGGCGCGGGACCGGTTCGAGCCGGTCCTGCGCTCGGCGGGCGAGAGCGCGCTCGCGCTCGGCGAGCAGCTCTTCGCGGTCACGGCGGCGCTCGACGAGTCGGCGCCGCTGCGGCGCTCGCTCGCCGACCCGTCCCGCTCCGGTGCGGACAAGGCGGCGCTGGTCACGGCCGTCCTCGCGTCGGGCTTCGACGAGCGCGTCGTCGACCTCATGGCCGGCCTCGTCCGGTCGCGGTGGTCGCGCGAGAGCGACCTCGCGGACGCGACCGAGCGCCTCGGTCTGGAGGCGGTCCTCGCGTCCGCCCAGTCCCGTGGTGCGCTCGAGCAGGTCGAGGACGAGCTCTTCCGGACGTCGCGCGCGCTCGTCGGGCAGCGCGAGGCACGGCAGATCCTCTCCGACGACACGATCGACCCCGAGCGTCGCGCCGCCTTCGTGCACGCGCTGCTCGGCGGGAAGGCCGACCGTGCGACCGAGGTGCTCGCGGTCCACGCGACGCGCGCGCTGCGCGGGCGCCGGTTCGTCCCGACGCTGGGTTGGATCGGTGAGGTCGCGGCCGAGCGTCGGCAGCGGCTCGTCGCCTCCGTGACGTCGGCGACGGTGCTCACGCAGGCACAGCTCGACCGCCTCTCGGCGCTGCTCGAGCGGGCCTACGGGCGGGCCGTGCAGCTCAACGTCACGGTCGACCCCGCCGTCCTCGGCGGGATGCGCGTCCAGGTCGGTGCCGACGTCGTGGACTCCACGGTGCTGGCCCGGCTGGCCGACGCGCGCCGACGTCTCGTGAGCTGACCGGCCCACCCTTCCGACCGACGACCGTCCTGCCGGCCACCGGCCGCACAACCGACAAACGTTCGACCGCACCCGAACCACGAGGTGCGGCCACGACAGGAGAAGAGCAATGGCTGAGCTGACGATCCGGCCGGAGGAGATCCGGGCCGCTCTGGACAGCTTCGTGAAGTCCTACGAGCCCGAGGGCGCCGTGTCCGAGGAGGTGGGCCGGGTCACCCTGGCCGCCGACGGCATCGCCCAGGTCGAGGGTCTCCCGGGCGCGATGGCCAACGAGCTGCTGCGCTTCGAGGACGGGACCCTCGGTCTCGCCCTCAACCTCGACGTCCGCGAGATCGGTGTCGTCGTGCTCGGCGAGTTCACCGGCATCGAGGAGGGGCAGGAGGTCCGTCGCACGGGCGAGGTCCTCTCCGTCCCGGTCGGTGACGGCTACCTCGGTCGCGTCGTCGACCCGCTGGGCAACCCGATCGACGGCCTCGGCGAGGTCGCGACGGAGGGCCGCCGCGCCCTCGAGCTCCAGGCGCCCGGCGTCATGGCGCGCAAGTCGGTCCACGAGCCCCTCCAGACGGGCCTCAAGGCGATCGACTCGATGATCCCGATCGGCCGCGGTCAGCGTCAGCTGATCATCGGCGACCGCCAGACGGGCAAGACGGCGATCGCGATCGACACGATCATCAACCAGAAGGCGAACTGGGAGTCGGGCGACCCGACCAAGCAGGTCCGCTGCATCTACGTCGCCATCGGCCAGAAGGGCTCGACGATCGCGTCGGTCCGCGGCGCCCTCGAGGAGGCCGGCGCGCTCGAGTACACGACGATCGTCGCGGCCCCGGCGTCCGACCCGGCGGGCTTCAAGTACCTCGCCCCCTACACCGGCTCGGCCATCGGTCAGCACTGGATGTACGGCGGCAAGCACGTCCTCATCGTGTTCGACGACCTGTCGAAGCAGGCCGAGGCGTACCGCGCCGTGTCGCTGCTGCTGCGCCGCCCGCCGGGCCGCGAGGCGTACCCCGGTGACGTCTTCTACCTGCACTCCCGCCTCCTCGAGCGTTGCGCGAAGCTCTCGGACGAGCTGGGCGCGGGCTCGATGACGGGTCTGCCGGTCATCGAGACGAAGGCGAACGACGTCTCGGCGTACATCCCCACGAACGTCATCTCCATCACGGACGGGCAGATCTTCCTCCAGTCCGACCTCTTCAACGCGGACCAGCGTCCGGCCGTCGACGTCGGCATCTCGGTGTCGCGCGTCGGTGGTGACGCCCAGGTCAAGGCGATGAAGAAGGTCTCGGGCACGCTGAAGCTCGAGCTCGCGCAGTACCGCTCGCTCGAGGCGTTCGCGATGTTCGCGTCCGACCTCGACGCGGCGTCGCGCGGCCAGCTCCAGCGTGGTGCGGTCCTCATGGAGCTGCTCAAGCAGGGCCAGTACTCGCCGTTCCCCGTCGAGGAGCAGGTCGCGTCGATCTGGGCCGGCACCAAGGGCAAGCTCGACGACGTCCCCGTCGAGGACGTGCGCCGCTTCGAGTCCGAGATGCTCGACCACCTGCGCCGCAACACGGACGTCTTCTCGACGATCGTCGAGACGGGCAAGCTCGAGGACGCGACCGAGGCGCAGCTCTCGGAGGCGGTCGACGCCTTCCGTGCCGGCTTCCTCAAGGGTGACGGCACGCCGCTCGTCGGCGGCGACACCGAGGACGAGACCGAGACGGAGATCGAGCAGGAGCAGATCGTCCGGCAGAAGAGGGCCTGAGCATGGCCGGATCCCAGCGCGTCTACAAGCAGCGGATCAAGTCGACGCAGTCGCTCAAGAAGATGTTCCGCGCGCAGGAGCTCATCGCCGCGTCGCGCATCGGCAAGGCCCGCGACCGCACCGCGGCCGCGGCGCCGTACGCCCGGGCGATCACCCGGGCGGTGTCGGCCGTCGCGACGCACACGACGACGCAGCACCCGCTGACGAGCGAGCGCACGGACACCAACCGTGTCGCGGTGCTCGTCGTCGCGTCCGACCGCGGCATGGCCGGCGCCTACTCGGCGTCGATCATCCGCGAGACGGAGCGCCTCGTGGAGCGGCTCGCCGCCGAGGGCAAGGAGGTCGCGCTCTACGCGGCCGGCCGTCGGGCGATCCAGTACTACACGTTCCGCGGGCGCGAGCTCGCGGGCACGTGGTCGTACGGGTCGGACGCCCCCAACGCGGAGGTCGCCGGCGAGATCGCCGAGACCCTGCTCGGGGCCTTCCTCGCGCCGGCCGCCGAGGGCGGCGTGAGCGAGCTGCACATCGTCTACACGCAGTTCGTCAACATGGTCACGCAGCGACCTCGCGTCGTGCGGATGCTCCCGCTCGAGGTCGTCGAGGGCGTCGCCCCCGCCGGCAAGCACGACGTGCTCCCGCTGTACGACTTCGAGCCCTCGCCGGAGGCGGTGCTCGACGCGCTGCTCCCGCGCTACGTCCGCAGCCGGATCTTCAGCTGCCTCCTCGAGGCGGCGGCGTCCGAGCTCGCGGCGCGGCAGCGGGCGATGCACACCGCGACGGACAACGCGGAGGACCTCATCCGCAACTACACGCGGCTCGCGAACCAGGCGCGCCAGGCGGACATCACCCAGGAGATCAGCGAGATCGTCTCGGGTGCCGACGCCCTGGCGGCGTCATGACGGGCCGCGAGGCCCGCGCGGCCAGCACCATCACCGACATCCTGACCGAACCCGCCGGGGACCACTCCGGCACTGCGAAGCGAGGCCAGCAATGACCGCCACCACCGTGGAAGCACAGGTCGAGCACTCCAGCGGTCCCGGCGTGGGCCGAGTCGCTCGTGTGATCGGCCCCGTCGTGGACATCGAGTTCCCGGCGGACGCCATCCCCGACATCTACAACGCGCTGACCGTCGACATCGACCTGTCGTCGCAGGGCGAGGGCGAGAAGTCGTTCACGCTCACGCTCGAGGTCGCGCAGCACCTCGGCGACTCGCTCATCCGTGCGATCGCCCTCAAGCCGACGGACGGCCTCGTCCGTGGCGCGCAGGTCACCGACACGGGCGCCCCGATCAGCGTCCCCGTCGGCGACGTCACCAAGGGCAAGGTCTTCAACGTCACGGGCGACGTCCTCAACGCCGAGCCCGGCGAGACGATCGAGATCACCGAGCGCTGGCCGATCCACCGCAAGCCCCCGGCGTTCGACCAACTCGAGTCGAAGACCACGATGTTCGAGACGGGCATCAAGGTCATCGACCTCCTCACGCCGTACGTGCAGGGTGGGAAGATCGGCCTCTTCGGTGGTGCGGGCGTCGGCAAGACGGTCCTCATCCAGGAGATGATCCAGCGCGTCGCGCAGGACCACGGCGGTGTCTCGGTGTTCGCCGGCGTCGGCGAGCGCACGCGTGAGGGCAACGACCTCATCCACGAGATGGAGGACGCGGGCGTCTTCGACAAGACCGCCCTCGTCTTCGGCCAGATGGACGAGCCCCCGGGCACGCGTCTTCGCGTCGCGCTCTCCGCGCTGACCATGGCGGAGTACTTCCGCGACGTGAAGAAGCAGGACGTCCTCCTGTTCATCGACAACATCTTCCGCTTCACCCAGGCGGGTTCCGAGGTGTCGACGCTGCTCGGGCGCATGCCGTCCGCGGTCGGCTACCAGCCGAACCTCGCCGACGAGATGGGTCTGCTCCAGGAGCGCATCACCTCGACGCGTGGTCACTCGATCACGTCGCTCCAGGCGATCTACGTCCCGGCGGACGACTACACCGACCCGGCGCCGGCGACGACGTTCGCGCACCTCGACGCGACGACCGAGCTCTCCCGTGAGATCGCCTCGCGCGGTCTGTACCCCGCGGTGGACCCGCTCGCCTCGACGAGCCGCATCCTCGACCCGCGCTACGTGGGCCAGGAGCACTACGACGTCGCGACGCGCGTGAAGTCGATCCTGCAGCGCAACAAGGAGCTCCAGGACATCATCGCGATCCTCGGTGTGGACGAGCTCTCGGAGGAGGACAAGACGGTCGTCGCGCGTGCGCGCCGCATCCAGCAGTTCCTCTCCCAGAACACCTACATGGCCGAGAAGTTCACCGGCGTCGTGGGCTCGACGGTCCCGCTGAGCGAGACCATCGAGGCGTTCAAGAAGATCGCCGACGGCGAGTTCGACCACATCTCCGAGCAGGCCTTCTACAACATCGGTGGCCTCGAGGACCTCGAGCGCAACTGGGCCCGCATCCAGAAGGAGTACGGCGCCTGACCCGACGCTCGCACGGGGCCGGGCCGTACGGTCCGGCCCCGTGGGCGTCGCTCCCGACCCGGTCCGCCGCACGCGGACCGGGCGTCGTCCCGGACAGCACACCGGGCATGAACCGCCCATGAAGGAGTTCCCGTGGCACAGCTGAACGTCGACCTCGTGGCGGCGGACCGCAAGATCTGGTCGGGCCGCGCGCAGCGGGTCACGGCCCCCGCGGCGGACGGCGAGATCGGCATCCTCGCGGACCACTCGCCGCTGCTCTCCGTGCTGCAGGAGGGCTCGGTACGCATCGCGGGCGAGGGGGAGTCCCTCGAGGTCCGCGTCTCCGGCGGGTTCCTCTCCGTCGACTCGAACCAGGTCACGATCGTGGCGGACTCCGTCGAGTCCGTACCGGCCCGCTGACCTCCGCCCGACCATGACGCCCCTGGCCTGGATCGCGCTCGGACTGCTCGTCCTCGTCCTTGTCGCGATCGGGCTGGGGGTGTGGCGTCTGCGCGCCCTGTCGCACCGCGTCGGTTCGTTCGAGTGCGGCGCGCGGCGCGCGGGCGCCCCCGGGGCCCCCTGGGTCGCGGGCATCGCGCACTACGGCGTCGGCCGCATCGACTGGTGGCGGCTGTGGTCCGTGTCGCTGCGGCCCGCCCGCACCTGGTCCCGCTACGACCTCGTCATCGCGGGCCGTGAGCCGCTCGCCGGCGAGGCGTCCGACACCTACCTCGTCCGCTGCCGCTACCGCGGCCAGGACTTCGAGCTCACGATGTCGCGGGCCGCCTACGAGGGCCTCGCCTCCTGGCTGGAGGCCGCGCCTCCGGGGCGGCGCGACGTCGTCGTCTGAGGCGTCGCCCCGGGGGCAGACGCCGTGACCGGACCGCCCACCACCGACCCGGAGGACCCGCCTCATGCGCCTCGTCGTCGCCCGCTGCTCCGCCCGCTACACGGGCCGCCTGTCCGCCCACCTGCCGCTCGCGACGCGCGTGCTCATCGTCAAGGCCGACGGGAGCGTGCTGCTGCACTCGGACGGCGGGTCGTACAAGCCGCTGAACTGGATGAGCCCGCCGTGCTCGCTCGCGGTGCGCGCGCCCTCCGACGAGGCGCGCGAGCGCGGCGTCACGGAGGTCTGGGCCGTCCAGCACGCGAAGAGCGACGACCGGCTGGAGATCGAGCTGCACGAGGTGCAGCACGACAGCTCGCACGAGCTCGGCGTCGACCCGGGGCTCGTCAAGGACGGCGTCGAGGCGCACCTCCAGGAGATGCTGGCCGCGCAGATCGAGCTGCTCGGCTCGGGCCACACCCTCGTGCGCCGCGAGTACCCGACGGCGATCGGTCCCGTCGACATCCTCGCCAAGGACCCGCTCGGCGCGACGGTCGCGGTCGAGATCAAGCGCCGGGGCGACATCGACGGCGTCGAGCAGCTCACGCGCTACCTCGAGCTGCTCAACCGCGACCCGCTGCTCGCGCCCGTGCGCGGCGTGTTCGCCGCGCAGGAGATCAAGCCGCAGGCGCGCGTGCTCGCGACGGACCGCGGCATCGGCTGCCTCCTGCTCGACTACGACGCGATGCGCGGCGTCGACGACGTCGACTCGCGTCTCTTCTGACGCCCGTCCCACCGCCGAGCAGGCGGTCGTGGTCCGTCCTGACCCCCGGACGAGCCACCATCGCCTGTTCGGCCCGCCGGGACCGCCTGCTCGGCGGCGGCTGGCGGCGGCAACGGGGCCACCGCACCGCACGCGCCAGGACCGTGCCGTGGTAGTTTTTGAACATGTTCAAAAAAGGCCCTGACGCATGAGCGCGACGCCGAAGTCCGAGCGGACCCGCGCGCACCTGCGCGACGTCGCGATCCGGATGCTGCGCGACGTCGGCTACGAGCGCACGACGATGCGCGCCGTCGCGGCGGAGGCGGGCGTGAGCACGGGGAACGCGTACTACCACTTCCCGTCCAAGGACGCGCTCGTCCAGGAGCTCTACCTCGACGTGCAGCGCGAGCACGCCGTGCTCGCCGCCCCGCTCCTCGCGGCGGGCGGGTCGCTCGCCGACCGGCTGCGCGGCGTGTGGGGCGCGGCGATCGACGCGTTCGCCCCCTTCCACGCGTTCGGCGCGGAGTTCGTCTCGGTCGCGATCCGTCCGGGTTCCGACGCGAGCCCGTTCTCGGCCGCGTCGACCGACGCGCGCGACCTCTCGCGGAGCCTCTTCGAGGAGGTCGTGGCGGGGACGTCGTCGCGCGTCCCGGCGCACCTCCGGGCGCGCCTGCCGGAGCTGCTCTGGCTGGCGCAGCTCGGCATCACGCTCTTCTGGGTCTACGACTCCTCGCCGGGGTTCGCGCGCACGCGCCGCCTCGTCGACGGCGGTGCGGCGCTCGTCGGCAGCCTCGTCCGGCTGGCACGACTCCCGGTCGCCCGCGGGGTGGTCGACGACGCCCTGCGCCTCGTCCAGGACGTCTCGGCGCCGGCCCCGACCCGCGGGGTGTCGTCGTGAGCCCGGCGGGCGAGGCGGTCGTCGGGCTGCTCGTGGCGCTCGGCGCGGTGGTCGTGCTCCCGCTCGGCCTGCGGCTCCTCGGGCCGCAGGTCGTCCCGGCGCCGCGCAGCGCCGCGTGGCCGCTCGCCGGTGCCGCCGCCGTCGTGAGCCTCCTGCTGCCGCACAGCCGGCTGGCCGTCGTGCTGACGCTGCCCTTCGTCCTCGCGGCCGCCGTCCTGCTCGGGGCGGGCGTCCGCCTCGCCGTGCGCACGCTGCGCGACGTGGCGCCTCCCGCCCGCCCGGGGCGCGCGCACGCCGTCGTGCCCGGTGACCGTGCGGGCGGCCTGGCGCCGCGCGTCGACCTCGCCGTCCGGGTCGCGACCGTGACCGCGCTCGTGCTGCCCGCGGTCGGGGCGAGCGCGCTCGTCGCCGAGCGCGCGGAGTGGGGTCTGCTCGGGTTCTCGGGCACCTACCTCGCCCTCACGGTGCCGCACATGCTCTACGCGGGCTTCGGGGCGGCGCTCGTCGCCGGCGCGGTCGCGCGGCTCGCCCCGGGCGACCGGCTCGCGACGGCGGGCGCCTGGGGCGTCCCGGCCGGGACGACGCTCGTCCTCGTCGGGTACTTCGTGGGCGACGTCGCCGAGCTCGTCGGGGCGGTCGTCCTCACGCTCGCGCTGTGGGCGACGGCGGCCGCCGTCGTGCGGTCGCTCGCGCGCCCCGGCGGACGGCCGGCCACAGCCCGGGCGCTGCTCGGCACGGCGGCCGTCGTCGTGAGCGCGTCGATGGTGCTCGCGCTGTGGTGGGCGGGGGGCGAGGCCTTCGGGTTCGCGCACCCGAGCCTCGACGTCATGGCCGCGACGCACGGGGTCGGGAACGCGCTCGGCTTCGTGGTCTGCGCGCTGCTCGGCGTCCGGCTGCTCGCCCGCGACGGCACGACCCCGTCCCCGGCAGGGGACCCGGACCCGACGAGCCCCCGCCCGGGGGCCGAGAGGAGCACGGCATGACGTTCACCTACCCCGAGGTCGGGGCGACGCGCACGGACCGCTGGCCCGCGGGGTACCGGCACCTGCACGTGCGGCGCCGCCTCACCGACCGCGCCCGCCCGCCCGAGGACCTCGCCCGGCTGGGCGAGCAGCTCCTCACGTGGCAGGTGCACGCCGCGGCACGCGTGCGGCTCGAGACGGACGCCGCCGAGGCAGCCCCGGGGGTGCGGGTCACGACCCTGCTCGGTGTCGGGCGCCTGCGGCTGTACGAGCCGTGCGAGGTCGTGTGGGTCGAGCGCACCGAGCGACGCGTGGGCTTCGCCTACGGGACGCTCCCGGGCCACGCGTTCGTGGGGGAGGAGCGGTTCGCCGTCGAGCGCGACGACGCCGGTGACCTGTGGTGGCGCATCGACGTCTTCAGCCGCCCCGTGCTGTGGTGGGTGCGGCCGTTCTCGTTCGCCGTGCCGACGTTCCAGCGGCTGTTCGCGCTGCACCTCGGACGGGGTGCGCGACGGCTCCTCGAGGCGGCCGACGGCTGACCCGAGAGGTTTGCACGCCGGGTGTACGAAGTGCGCCAGAATGGCCCCATGACCGACGCCGTCCGCAGCCCTCGTCCCGACCAACAGCCCGGCACCGCGCGCGTCCTCGCGGGTCGCGTCGTCACCCCGGACAGGGTGCTCGACGACGGCGTCGTGGCCGTCCGTGACGGACTCGTCGCGTGGGTCGGCCCGCGCTCGGAGGCGGCGGCCGCCGGGTTCCCCGACGTGCCCGCCGGGGACGGGGTGACCCTGCTCCCGGGCCTGGTGGACGTGCACGACCACGGCGGCGGCGGGTCGAGCTTCCCCGACGCGACGAGCGCGGCCGAGGCGCTCGGCGGGGCGCGCGAGCACCTGCGGCACGGCACCACGAGCCTCGTCGCGTCGCTCGTGACCGCGCCGCGCGACGTCCTGCTCGCCCGCGCGGCGACGCTCGCCGACCTCGCGGAGGCGGGCGAGATCGTCGGCATCCACCTCGAGGGCCCGTTCCTCTCGGAGGTGCGGTGCGGAGCCCAGAACCCGCACGACATGCTCGACGGCGACCCGGAGCTCGTCCGGGCGATCGCTGCCGCGGCGCGCGGGCACCTGCGCACCATGACGGTCGCGCCCGAGGTGCCGGGCGTCGTCGGGCCCGGGGGAGTGATCGAGACGCTCGTCGAGGTCGGCGCCGTGCCCTCGATCGGGCACACGGACGCGACGACCGAGCAGACCGAGGCGGCGATCGCCGCGGGCGTCGCGGCGTTCGCCGCGGCGGGCCGGCCGGGCGCGCGGCTGACCGCGACGCACCTGTTCAACGGGATGCGCCCGCTGCACCACCGCGAGCCGGGGCCTGTGGCCGCGTGCCTCGCGGCGGCCGCGCGCGGCGAGATGGTCGTCGAGCTCGTCGCCGACGGCACCCACCTCGCGCACGGCACGATCCGGAGCGTCGTCGAGCTCGTCGGGCCGCACGTGGGGGCGGACGGCGCGGTGGCCGGGCCGGACGCCGTCGCGCTCGTCACGGACGCGATGGCCGCGGCGGGCATGGCGGACGGCGCGTACGAGCTCGGTCCGATGCGCGTCACGGTCGCGCACGGCGTCGCGCGTCTCACCGACGGCGGGGCCATCGCCGGCGGCACGTACCACCTGCTCGACGTCGTGCGCGAGACGGTCGAGGCGGGGGTGCCGCTCGTCGACGCGGTACGTGCGGCGTCGTGGACGCCGGCCGGGGTGCTCGGTCTCGACGACCGCGGCGGGCTGGTCGCGGGGCTGCGTGCCGACGTCGTCGTGACGGACGGCGACCTGCGCGTGCGCGAGGTGCTGCGCGGCGGGGAGGGCGTCGACCTCTCCGCCTGACCCCGGGCCCGCCGGGGACCGATCGAGCCGCTGGGCGGTCCTGCCGCCCGGCGGCTCGTGCGCGTCCGGACGTCGTCGCAGGTCGGGGCGCCCCGCGGAAACGAGAGAGCGTGCTCTCGTCCGACGGACTTGACTCCGTCCATTTGTTCAATCAATACTCGTAACATCGAAGCGCTTCGACGATGCGTTTCGACGAAGCGCTTCGACGGCCGAGGTGCGGGACCGGACCACAGGGGAGTGGTGAGGATGGCGACGATGCAGGACGTGGCGCGACGCGCGCAGGTCTCGCTGAGCACGGTCTCGTACGCGCTGTCCGGCACGCGTCCGGTCTCCGACGCCACGCGTCGGCGCATCGAGGACGCCATGGCCGAGCTCGGCTACCAGCCCAACGCGATGGCCCGCGGCCTCGCGTCCCGCCGCAGCCACGTGCTCGCCCTCATCTACCCCGCGATGGAGAAGGGCCTCGGCGGCACGGTCGCGGAGTTCGTCTCGTCGGCGGCGGAGACCGCGCGCGAGAACGGTTACCACCTGGTCCTGTGGCCCTTCCGCACGACCCAGGCGCCCGAGGTCCGCGACCTCGTGCGCCAGGGGATGGCGGACGGCGTCCTGCTCATGGAGGTCGCGCTCGACGACGCGCGGGTCGACGTGCTGCACGAGGCCGGCGTCCCGTACACGATGATCGGCCGGACGCGCGACGTGTCCGACCGGCCGTCGGTCGACATCGACTTCGAGCGCACGACGGACGACGCGGTCCAGCACCTCGTCGACCTCGGGCACCGGCACGTGGCGCTCGTCAACCACTCGCAGGCGACGGCGGACGAGGGCTACGCGCCGACGTTCCGTGCCGAGGAGGGCTTCGAGGCGGCGATGCGCCGTCGCGGGCTCGAGCCGGTCGCGCTGCGCGTCGACGAGTCGCCGAGCGCGGGCCGTGACGCCGTCGCGACGCTGCTCGCGCGCGAGCCCCGGCTCACGGCGTTCGTCACCATGAACGAGATCGCGACGTTCGGCGTCGTGGCCGAGCTCCAGCAGCGCGGCGTCGCGATCCCCGGCGACATGTCGATCCTGTCGATCGTCACGTCGCCCGGCGTCGGGGAGATGAGCAACCCGCCGCTCACCACCATGCACGCCCCCGGGGCCGAGCTCGGCCGCCTGGGCGTGCAGAAGCTGCTGTCCCTCGTGGACGGCTCCCGTCCGAGCACACCGAACGTGCTCATCCCGTGCGTCCTCGAGCCCGGCAGCAGCGTCGCCCCCGCGGCCGGCCGGGCACCGGACGACGACCCCGAGCCCGCGGCTCGCTGAAACACCGACCGGCCGGGCGACGCCCGGCCGCCCTCCGGCCCCCGCCGGAACTCGATGAGGAGGACACGCACATGCTGCGATCCCGGAAGATCTCGCTCGTCGCTGCCGTGGCAGCGCTCCCACTCGCCCTCGGGGCGTGCGGGAGCTCGGGCGGCAGCGGCGGGTCCGACGACCAGACCCTGACGATCTGGCACTACGAGAACGAGGACTCGGCCATGGGCCAGGCCTGGGCCAAGGCGATCGAGATCTTCGAGGAGGAGAACCCGGACGTCGACGTCGTCGTCGAGAAGCAGACGTTCGAACAGATCCAGAAGAACGCCAAGATCGTCCTCACCGGCGACGACGTGCCGGACGTCATGGAGTACAACAAGGGCAACGCGACCGCCGGCCAGCTCGCCGCGCAGGGCCTGCTGACCCCGCTCACCGACGCGGCGACCGAGCGCGGATGGGACGAGAAGCTCAGCGGCTCGCTCCAGACGACCGCGACCTACGACGACCAGGGCCTCATGGGCTCGGGCGAGTGGTACGGCGTCCCGAACTACGGCGAGTTCGTGCAGGTCTACTACAACAAGGACATGTTCGCCCAGTACGGGCTCGAGGTGCCGACGACGCTCGAGGAGCTCGAGACCGTCATGCAGGCCTTCAAGGCCCAGGGCGTCACGCCGCTCGCCGAGGCCGGCGCCGAGTACCCGATGGGCCAGCTCTGGTACGAGCTCGTGCTCGCGAACTCGGACCGCGACTTCATCGACCAGTACCAGCTCTTCGACGGCGACCCCGACTTCCACGGTCCCGAGATGACGCAGGCGACCGAGAAGCTCGACTCCTGGATCAAGGACGGCTACGTGGCGTCCGACTCCGCGGCGCTCACCGCCGAGGACATGGGTGTCTCGTTCATCAACGGCACCTACCCGATGATGGTCTCCGGCTCGTGGTGGTTCGGCCGCATCGTCGAGGAGATGGACGCCGACTGGGGCCAGTTCAACTTCCCCGGCAACACGCTCCAGGTCGGCTCGTCCGGCAATCTGTGGGTCGTCCCCGCGAACGCGGACTCGCCCGACCTCGCCGAGGAGTTCATCGACGTCACGCTGCGCCCCGAGGTGCAGAACATCCTCGCGGAGAAGGGCGGCCTGCCTGTCGCCGGTGACGCGTCCGTCATCACGGACGAGCGCACGCAGCAGCTCACCGAGAACTTCCAGGCGATCCTCGACGACGACGGCCTCGCGTTCTACCCCGACTGGCCCGTGCCCGGCTACTACGACGTGATCGTCAGCGAGCTCCAGTCGCTCATCAACCAGTCGAAGTCGCCGACCGAGGTGCTCGACGGCCTCGAGTCCGCCTACGTGGACGGCAAGGCGGACCTGCTCGACAGCTGAGCGGAACCGCCCGTCCCGGGCGGCCGGCCGGCACCTGCGTCGGCCGGCCGCCCGGGCACCACCCGAGCACCACCCGAGGACCTCCCGCGAAAGAGACCGTCATGACCACCCGCACCGACACCGTGCCCGAGGCCGGGCCCGGACCCGCGCGCGAGGCGTCGCGCGCGACCGCGGCACGCCGCCGTCGTCGCCGGCCCGCCTGGCTCCCGTACCTGCCCTACCTCCTGCCCGGCGCGGTGGCGTTCGTCGTCGTGATCGGCTACCCGTTCGCGATGAACGTCTACTACAGCCTGTTCAAGTGGCGCGGCGGCATGGCGCCGATGCGCTGGTACGGGCTGGGGAACTACGCCGACCTGATGCACGACTCGGCGTTCTGGACCTCGTTCCAGAACTCCATCGCGATGATCCTCGCGATGGTCGTCGTGCCGACCCTCGTCGGCCTCGTGCTCGCCGCCGTGCTGTTCGACTACCTCGGCCGCCGGTTCGGGCCCCGTGTCGCGGCGTTCCTGCGCGCGACGTACTACCTGCCCCAGATCCTCCCGGTCGCCGTGGCCGGCGTGCTGTGGAACTGGATCCTCAACGCCCAGACCGGCGCGCTCAACGTCATGCTGCGCGGGATCGGGGTCGAGAACCCGCCGAACTGGCTGGGCGACACCTCGACCGCGCTGCCGAGCGTCATGCTCGTGCTCATCTGGGTGCAGATCGGCTACCCGGTGGTCATCTTCATGTCCGCGCTCCAGCGCGTGGACCCCGAGCTCTACGAGGCCGCCGAGCTCGACGGCGCCGGCTGGTGGCGGCGCTTCGGGGCCATCACGATCCCGCAGATCCGTCCCGAGACGTTCGTCGTCACGCTCACCTGCACCGTCGCGGCGCTCAAGGTCTTCGGGCCCATCTACGTGCTCACGCGCGGCGGCCCCGAGAGCTCCACGCTCGTCCCGAGCTACTACTCGTACCTGAACTTCTTCGACAAGTCGAAGGTCGGCTACGGCGCCGCGGTGGCGACCGTGCTCACCCTCGTCATCATCGTCGTCGCCGTCGTGATCCTCGCGCTGCAGAGCCGCGCCGAGCGTCGTGAGCAGGAGGGCCGCTGATGTCCACCGTCACCACCACCCCCGCGGACGCCGTGGCGCCGGGCGCCGGCGCGTCCCGCCCCCGCCGCGCCCTGCGCGCCACCCGGCAGGACGAGCGCTACCGCCGCGGGATCGGCCGCTGGTTCGTGCTCGCCGCGGCGGTGCTCGTCGCGCTCCTCATGCTGTCGCCGTTCGTCATCATGGTGCTCAACGCGTTCAAGTCCCCGGCCGAGTACTCCCAGGACGGGCCGCTGAGCCTCCCGAGCGAGCTCTACCTCGACGGCGTGCAGAACTTCTGGACGCGCACGAACTTCCCGCAGAAGCTCTGGAACTCCGTCTTCATCTCGGCGCTCGTCGCGGTGTTCGGCACGCTCCTGTCGCTCCTCAGCGCGTACGCGATCGGCGTCGGCCGCATCAAGGGCCGGCTGTGGATCGTCACGCTGTTCCTCGTGGCGAACATGCTGCCGCAGGAGGCGCTCATCTACCCGCTGTTCGACATGGCGCAGAAGGTCGGCCTGTCGAACTCGCAGTGGTCGATCATCATCATCTTCACGGTCATCCAGGCGGCGTTCGGCACCTACCTGCTCTCGTCCGTGCTCGGGACGTTCCCGCCCGCGCTCCTCGAGGCGGCGCAGCTCGACGGCGCCGGCCGCTGGCGCATCCTGTGGCAGGTCGTGTACCCGATCGTCCGGCCGACGCTCGGCGTCCTCATGATCTTCTTCTTCATCTGGACGTGGAACGAGTTCTTCATCCCGCTGGTCATGCTGACGACCAACGACACCCAGACGATCCCCATCGCGCTCGCGTCGCTCCAGGGCGACCGCATGATGGACGCCCCGACGACCAACGCGGGCGCGCTCGTCTCGCTGATCCCCGCGCTGATCTTCTTCCTCATCTTCCAGCGCACCCTCACCCGCGGCGTGACGGCCGGCGCCGTCAAGTGAGGCCTCCGGCCTGACGCCCCGAGACACCGATACGCACCGACGAAGGAAGCACCACCCATGAAGTTCACCGACGGGTACTGGCAGGTCCGACCCGGCATGCACCCGCTCTACGCGGTCGAGGTCGACGACGTCCGCGCGGACGAGGCGGCCGGCACGCTCACCGTGTACGCGCCGACGGCGAAGATCCGCGGCCGGGGCGACACGCTCAACCGCCCGATGCTCACGACGACGTACTCCTCGCCCGCACCCGGTGTGATCCGCGTGCGCGTCGAGCACCACCAGGGCGCGGTGCGCCGGGGCCCGGCGTTCCAGGTGACCGGCGAGCCCGGGTTCCGGCCCGAGGTCGAGGTGCACGACGACGTCGCCGTCCTGCGGTCCAAGGACCTCGCCGTGCGCGTGCACCGGGGCGACCGCTGGCGCGTGGACTTCGAGGCGGACGGCGAGGTGCTGACCTCCTCGCTGCCGAAGTCGGTCGGGCACGTCACGTCGGACGACGGCGGCGCGTGGACGCACGAGCAGCTCGCGCTCGAGCCGGGCGAGCTCGTCTACGGCCTGGGGGAGCGGTTCGGCCCGTTCGTCAAGAACGGCCAGGTCGTGGACATCTGGAACGAGGACGGCGGGACGTCGAGCGAGCAGGCGTACAAGTCCGTGCCGCTCTACCTCACGACCAAGGGCTACGGGGTGTTCGTCGAGCACCCGGAGAAGGTCTCGTTCGAGGTCGCCTCCGAGGTGAACACGCGCGTCCAGTTCTCCGTCGAGGGGCAGTCGCTGGAGTACCTGGTCATCCAGGGCCCGACGCCCAAGGACGTGCTGCGCCGGTACACGGCGCTGACGGGCCGCCCCGCGCGCGTGCCGGCGTGGTCGTTCGGCCTGTGGCTCACGACGTCGTTCACGACGAGCTACGACGAGCAGACGGTGAACGGGTTCATCGACGGGATGGCCGAGCGCGACCTGCCGCTGTCGGTGTTCCACTTCGACTGCTTCTGGATGCGCGAGTACCAGTGGGTCGACTTCGAGTGGGACCCGCGCACGTTCCCCGACCCCGAGGGCATGCTCCGGCGCCTGCACGACCGCGGGCTCAAGGTGTGCGTGTGGATCAACCCGTACGTCGCGCAGCGCTCGCCCCTCTTCGCGGAGGCCGCGGAGCAGGGCTTCCTCGTGCAGCGCGAGGACGGGTCCGTGTGGCAGTGGGATTTGTGGCAGGCGGGCATGGGGCTGGTGGACTTCACCAACCCCGACGCGACCGCGTGGTACGTGGGCAAGCTCGAGGGCCTGCTCGACCAGGGCGTCGACTGCTTCAAGACCGACTTCGGCGAGCGGATCCCCGTCGACGGCATCGCGTGGCACGACGGCTCCGACCCGCGCAAGATGCACAACTACTACGCCCAGCTCTACAACGAGGCGGTCTTCCGGCTGCTCGAGCGCAAGCGCGGCGAGGGCGAGGCGGTCCTGTTCGCGCGGTCCGCGACCGCGGGCGGCCAGCAGTTCCCCGTGCACTGGGGCGGCGACTGCGACTCGACGTACGCGTCGATGGCCGAGTCGCTGCGCGGCGGCCTGTCGATGTCGATGTCGGGCTTCGGCTACTGGAGCCACGACATGGGCGGCTTCGAGGGCACGCCGGACCCGGGCGTGTTCAAGCGCTGGACGGCGTTCGGGCTGCTGTCGTCGCACTCGCGCCTGCACGGGTCGGGCTCGGTCCGGGTCCCGTGGGCGTTCGACGACGAGGCCGTCGACGTGACGCGCAAGTTCACGCACCTCAAGCTCTCGCTCATGCCGTACCTCGGGCGGGTGGCCGAGGAGGCGCACACCGACGGCGTGCCGATGATGCGGCCGCTCGTGCTCGAGCTCCCGCACGACCGCGCCGGGTACACCGCGGACACGCAGTACCTGCTGGGCGACGCGCTCCTCGTCGCGCCCGTGTTCCGCGCGGACGGCCGCGTGGAGTACTACGTGCCGGAGGGCACGTGGACGCGTCTCGTCCAGCCCGACGACGGCCCCGCCCTGAGCGAGACCGTGACCGGCCCGCGCTGGGTCACCGAGACCCACGGGTTCGACTCGCTCCCGGTGCTCGTGCGCCCGGGCACCGTCCTGCCGGTCGGCGCCCGCACCGACCGGCCGGACTACGACTGGGCCGACGGCGTCACGCTGCACGCGTTCGAGCTGCCCGACGGGTACGACGAGCTCGTGGTCGTCCCGCCGTCGGACAGCGCGGCCGGGGCCACGTTCCGCGTGCGCCGGTCGGGCGCGACCCTCACCGTCTCGTCCGACGACGCCCCCGCGGCCTGGTCCGTGCGGGCCGGCGCGGCGACGGCCGAGGCGCACGGCGCGACGAGCGTGACTCTCGACCTCGGCTGAGGACGTATCCTGGGCGGACGCACCATGGAAGCGCTCCCATGGTGCGTCCGCCCGGCGTCGTCGCGCCGGCCACCGACCCGACCACCGTCGCGGACCACGTCGTCCGACGACCGACCAGCGAGGACCCTCGTGACCACCGACACCACCGCCCCCGTCGCCGTCGACGCGCAGGCCGCGCCCGCGTCGTCGGGCCGCCGCACGTTCCCGACCGACTTCCTCTGGGGCTCCGCGACCGCCGCCTACCAGATCGAGGGCGCCGCCGCCGAGGGCGGCCGCACGCCGTCCATCTGGGACACGTACTCCCACACCCTGGGCCGCACGCTCAACGGCGACACGGGCGACGTCGCGGACGACCACTACCACCGGTGGCAGGAGGACGTGCAGCACATCGCCGACCTCGGCCTCGGCGCGTACCGGTTCTCCATCTCGTGGTCGCGCGTGCAGCCGGGCGGCACCGGCCCGCTCAACCCCGAGGGCGTCGCGTTCTACTCGCGCCTCGTCGACGCGCTCCTCGAGAAGGGCGTCAAGCCCGTCGTCACGCTCTACCACTGGGACCTCCCGCAGGAGCTCGAGGACGCCGGGGGCTGGGCGAACCGCGACACCGCGTACGCGTTCGCCGAGTACGCCCGCCACATGGCGCGCGAGCTCGGCGACCGGATCGACACCTGGACGACCCTCAACGAGCCGTGGTGCTCCGCCTACCTCGGCTACGGCTCCGGCGTGCACGCGCCCGGCCGCACCGAGCCCGCCGCGGCGCTCGCGGCCGTGCACCACCTCAACCTCGCGCACGGCCTCGCCGTCCAGGCGATCCGCGACGAGCTCGGCGAGGACGCGAAGACGTCCGTCACGCTCAACCTGCACGTCATCCGGCCCGACGACCCGTCGTCGGCCGCGGACCTCGACGCGGTGCGCAAGATCGACGCGCTCGCCAACCGCGCGTTCCTCGCGCCCATGCTCGACGGCGAGTACCCCGCCGACCTGCTCGCCGACACCGCGCACGTGAGCGACTGGTCGTTCGTGCGGGAGGGCGACCTCGAGACGGTGCGACAGCCGCTGTCGATCCTCGGCGTCAACTACTACTCGACCGTGCGCGTGCGCCACTTCTCCGGCGAGGGCGAGCGGTCCGAGAACGACGGCCACGGCGCGTCGAGCCACAGCCCGTGGATCGGCGTCGACGACGTGGAGTTCGTCCAGCAGCCCGGCCCGTACACCGCGATGGGCTGGAACATCGAGCCCGCCGGCATGACCGAGCTGCTCGTGTCCGTGGCGACGACGTACCCGCACCAGCCGATGATGGTCACCGAGAACGGCGCCGCATTCGCCGACGAGGTCACGGTCGACGCCGACGGGACCCCCCGCGTGCACGACGATCGCCGCGTCGCCTACCTGCACGACCACGTCGACGCGGTGGGCGCCGCGATCGACGCGGGCGCCGACGTGCGCGGGTACTTCGCGTGGTCCCTGCTCGACAACTTCGAGTGGGGCTACGGGTACGAGCGCCGCTTCGGGATCATCCGCGTCGACTACGACACGCTCGAGCGCACGTGGAAGGACTCCGCGCACTGGTACCGCCGGCTCGCGACGTCGAACGAGCTCCCCACGGTCGACGAGACCGCCTGACGCACCGCTCCACCCGCGAGGGCCCGTCCGGTCGCACCGGGCGGGCCCTCGCCGCGCGCGGGTCGGCGGTCCCGCCGCGCCTCGCCCGGACGGGGTGAGGCGCACCCCGGCGGCCTTGCCTAGCGTCGCAGCCATGAGCGATGTCGAGGTCAGGGCCAGGACCGGTGGTGTCCTCGCCGCCGCGTGCCTGTCGACGCTGGTGGTCAACGCGAACACGTCCGCGGTGAGCATCCTGCTCCCCGCGATCAGCGAGGACACCGGCACGAGCGTCACGACGCTCCAGTGGGCCGTGACCGGGTACTCCCTGGTCGGGGCCGCGGTGATCGTCACGTCCGGGGCCCTCGGGGACGTCTTCGGGCGCAAGCGGGTCTTCCAGCTCGGGCTCCTGCTGTTCGTCGCGTCCTGCGTGCTCATCGCGCTCGCGCCGTCGGGCGGCATGGTCATCGCCGGACGGTTCGTCCAGGGCGCCGCCGGGGCGACCATCGTGGCGTGCGGCCTGAGCCTGCTCTCCGTGGCCAACAGCGGCGACGCCCAGCTCCGGGCGGTCTCGCTGTGGGGTGCGGCGTCCGCCGTCGGGGCCGCGGCCGGGCCGCTGCTCGGCGGGCTGCTCGTCAACCTCACGGGGTGGCAGGGGCTGTTCTGGGTCGACGCCGTCGTCGCCGCCGCGTGCGTCGTCCTCACGTACGTCGTGGTGGCGGAGTCGCGCGACCCCGGCCGCTCGCGCTCGATCGACTACGCGGGCACCGTCCTGGTCGCGCTCACCCTCGCGCCCCTCATCCTCGCGCTGAGCAAGGGCAGCGACTGGGGGTGGGGATCGCTCGCGACCCTCGGCAGCCTCGCGGTCGCCGTCGTGGCGGGCTGCCTGTTCGTCGCGGTCGAGCGCCGCGTCGCGGTCCCGCTCCTCGACCTCGCGCTCCTGCGCAACCGCGTGCTCGTCGGCGCGACCGTGGCCATCCTCATCGGCTCCGGCACGATCAACGGGCTCATGTACCTGCTGAGCATCTACTTCCAGGACCCCGCGACTCTGGGCCTCAGCCCGCTCGAGGCGGGGCTCGCGACACTCCCGGCCACCGCGGGGCTCGTCGTCGTGGCCCCGCTCGTCCCACGGTTCGCCGCGCGGATCGGCGGCCGGCAGGTCATCGGCCTCGGGTTCCTGCTCACGGCGGTCGGGTTCGGCGTCGTCGGCGTCGTCCAGGCCGAATGGCGGTACGGCGCCTTCGTGCTCCCGCTGATCGCCATCGCCGTCGGCATGGGCCTGTCCAACGGCCCCGCGTCCTCGGCGTCCACGGCGTGCGTCTCCGCGAACGAGGTCGGCGCGGCGTCGGGCGTGTCGAACATGGCGCGCTACGTGGGTGCCGCCGTCGCGACGGCGGTCGTGGCCTCGATCTACGCCGCCGTCGTCGCCGACCGCACCGCCGCGGGGGCCTCGACCGCGGAGTCCCTCGCCGCGGGCCTCGGCACCGCGTCGTGGGTCATGGCGGCGACCAGCGCGCTCGGGGTCGTCATGGCGGTCGTCATGGGCCGGCGGTACCGCGCCGAGCGCGGCACGGTGCACGACGCCGCGTCGGCGGCCGCCGCGGTGACGCACACCCTGCCCACGTCGGCCACGCCCATGGGCGCGCGGTCGGCGGACTGAGCGCGGTCAGCCCCGGACCGTGTCGTCGAGGTGCAGGCCGTCCACGAGGTCCTGGAAGCCCGCGAGCTCGTCCGGGCAGTAGATCTCGATGACGAGGAGCTGCCCCCGGACGACGCGGTTGTCGGCGACGACCGGCCGGATGCCCGGCCCGGCGGCCCCGTTGACGAGCTGGCCCAGGAGCGTCGCACGGCTCAGCGCGCCGCCCGGGTCCTCGCACGTGGCCCCGCCGTCGTCGCCCAGGACGCGCACGACCTGCTCCGCGTCCGGCGTCGGCACGCCCGCGGCCGCGAACGCCACGAGGAGCTGGTCGGCCTTCTGCTCGGCCTCCGTCGTCGTCTCCTGCGAGCCGCGGGCGACCAGCGTGACGACGACGAGCGCGACGACGACCACGGCCGCGACGACGTAGATGGTCCGGCGCTCGCGGCGCGGCTGACGTTCCGTGACCTCGCTCATGGTGCGCTCGCCTCCGACTCCTGCGTCGTCGTGTCCGGGAGCCTCCACGACGGCTTGCGTGACCGGTAGAAGAGGTACGGCACCAGGAGGCCCAGGCCGAGGGCCCCGCCGGCGACGATGACGAGGTAGGAGCCGGGGCTCCCCGACCCGAACTGCGACGGCGGGACGAAGCCCACCAGCAGGGCGGCGAGCGACGCGACGAAGCCGACGCCGCACAGCACGCCGAGCATCGGGGCGCGGTACCCGCGTGCGTGGTCGGGCTGCTGACGCCGCAGGCGCACGGCGGCGACGAACATGAGCAGGTACATGATCAGGTACACCTGCGTCGTGATGACCGAGAAGATCCAGTACGCGCTCGACACGCTCGGGATGAGCGCGTAGCCGAGGGCGATGAGCGTCGTGACGACGCCCTGCGTGACGAGGATGTTCTGCTGGACGCCGTTCTTGTTGAGCCGCTGGAGGAACGGCGGGAGGTAGCCCTCCTGGCGCGAGATGAGCAGGAGGCCCTTGGACGGGCCCGCGAGCCACGTGAGCATGCCGGCGACGGACGCCGTGACGAGCATGATCCCGATGATCGGGGTGAGCCACTGGGAGCCGAAGTAGGCGAACACGGCGTCGAAGGCCTGCATGATGCCCGCGGTGAGGGAGAGCTGCTCGGCCGGGACGACCCAGCTGATCGCGAGCGCGGGGAGGATGAAGATCAGCAGCACCATCCCCATCGCGAGGAAGATCGAGCGCGGGAACTCGCGCGCGGGGTTGCGCAGCGACCCCACGTGCACCGCGTTCATCTCCATGCCGGAGTACGACAGGAAGTTGTTGACGATCAGCACGAGGCTCGACAGCCCGGCCCACGCGGGGAGCAGGTGCTCGGCGTCCATCGGGGCGGCGGACGGGTTGCCCTGCCCGAGGAACACGACGCCGAGCGTCACGAGGATCACGCCCGGGACGAGCGTGCCGATGACGAGACCGCCGCTCGCGAGCCCGGCCACGCCCTTGGTGCCGCGGGACGACACCCAGACGCCGGACCAGTAGACGACGACGATGACGATCGCCGTCCACACGCCGCTGCTCGCGAGGCTCGGGTTGATGACGTACGCGAGCGTGCTCGCGACGAAGCCGAGCAGGCTGGGGTAGTAGAAGATCGTCATCGCGAACTGGCACCACACCGCGAGGAAGCCCATCGGCTTCGAGATCCCCTCGGACACCCACTTGTAGACGCCGCCGCTCCACCCGGAGGCGAGCTCCGCCGAGACCAGCGACGTGGGCAGGAGGAACACCACGGCGGGCAGGAGATAGAGGAAGACGCACGCCAGGCCGTACACGGCCATGGTCGGCGCGGCGCGCAGGCTCGCGACGGAGCTCGTCGTCATCATCGCGAGCGCGATCCACGAGATGTAGCTGCTCGCCGGGACCGCGGCGCGCGCCCTGGCCCTCGTCGTCGGCACCGCCGGCCCCTCGGCGGCGGCCTCCGCCGCGCTCATGCCGCCCGCTCCGCGTCGTCGCGGCGCACTGCTGCGTGCTCAGGGTGCATCTCGACCGCCTCCTCGGCGCCGTCGTGGACCTCCGACGTGCCGATCGTCCTCCGTGCGCGTTCCTGCAGGGATCACCTGCTCCGGGTGACTTGCGGCGTGGCTGTCGGGCATGGCGTACGACACGCCGACGGCGCGACACGCCGACGAGTTCGACGGATCGGCCGTCCGGATTGGGAGGATTTGTCGACGTGCCGGCCAGCGGGGAGTCGCCCCGCAGGAGCCCGCGCGGCGGGGTGCCGGCGCTCCGCACAGGGTGTGGACCGACGTCGTCCCCACCCTGTGGACGGCGTCTCGCCGTCCGCGGGAAGACGCCGTTCCGGGCCGGTCGGATCGGTGGACGACGGGCTGTGGACGAGCGCTCCGCGGGAGTGTCGGAGGGGCCTGAGACCATGGATCCATGGCGCCTAGCACACCCGCGGGGGTGAAGTTCCACCACGACATCTAGTGCAGTGGCACGGTCTCGACCACTAGGTATAGTGGTTGCACACCCAGGGGGCCGGAGGCCTCCTGGCGAATCACACAGACGTAGTTCCACCGGTGTCCTTCGAGGTCAGGGATGTTTCTCCCTCCCCGAGGACCGTCCCGGACGAGAGCGCGAGACGAGGAGCCACCCCCATGAGCGTCACGGTCTACAGCAAGCCGGCCTGCGTCCAGTGCGACGCGACGTACCGCGCTCTCGACAAGAAGGGCATCGAGTACTCCGTCGTGGACATCACCCAGGACGCCGAGGCGCTCGAGCTCGTGCGCGGGCTCGGCTACCTGCAGGCTCCCGTGGTCATCGCCGGGGACGAGCACTGGTCCGGGTTCCGCCCCGACCAGATCACCGCCCTCGCGCAGAAGGTCTCGCCGGTCGTCGCCTGACCGGCCTCCCCGTGGCGCCGCGAGGCGCCCGGAAACCCGTACGGAAGCAGGCGGAGCAGGGCAGGACGGAGGTGCGTCCCCGTGGGGTCGCTCGTGTACTTCTCCAGCGTCAGCGAGAACACGCACCGGTTCGTCCAGCGGCTCGACCTGCCGGCCCTCGGCATGGACGTCCAGCGCATCCCGCTGCGTCCGACCGAGGGCTTCCTGCGCGTCGAGGAACCGTACGTGCTCATGGTCCCGACCTACGGGGGCGGCAACGAGGGCGGTGCCGTCCCGCGCCAGGTCGTGAAGTTCCTCAACGACGTGCACAACCGGTCGTTGATCCGCGGCGTCATCGCCGCCGGCAACACCAACTTCGGCGAGGCCTACTGCATCGCCGGCGACATCATCTCCGCGAAGTGCCAGGTGCCCTACCTGTACGCCTTCGAACTCCTGGGAACAGCCGAGGACGCCGCGCGCGTCCGCGACGGATTGGGACGATTTTGGCAACGACAGTCACGGATTCCGGCGTGAGCGTGGCAGGTGGTGGCACGGTCACCGAGGTGCCGCTCGCGAGCACCCAGCTCGACTTCCACGCGCTCAACGCGATGCTCAACCTCTACGGCCCGAACGGCGAGATCCAGTTCGACAAGGACCGTGAGGCCGCGCGGCAGTACTTCCTGCAGCACGTCAACCAGAACACCGTCTTCTTCCACGACCTCGCGGAGAAGCTGGACTACCTCGTCGAGAACAAGTACTACGACCCGGCCGTCCTCGCGAAGTACGACCGCGAGTTCGTGAAGTCGCTGTTCGAGTTCGCCTACGCGAAGAAGTTCCGCTTCGAGACGTTCCTCGGCGCCTTCAAGTACTACACGTCGTACACGCTCAAGACGTTCGACGGGAAGCGCTACCTCGAGCGCTTCGAGGACCGCGTCTGCATGGTCGCGCTCGGCCTCGCCGACGGCAACGAGCAGGCCGCGCTGGACATCGTCGAGGAGGTCATCTCGGGCCGCTTCCAGCCCGCGACCCCCACGTTCCTCAACGTCGGCAAGGCGCAGCGCGGCGAGCCCGTGTCCTGCTTCCTGCTGCGCATCGAGGACAACATGGAGTCCATCGCGCGCGGCATCAACTCCGCGCTGCAGCTCTCCAAGCGTGGCGGCGGCGTCGCCCTGCTCCTGTCGAACATCCGCGAGCACGGCGCGCCCATCAAGCACATCGAGAACCAGTCGTCCGGCGTCATCCCCGTGATGAAGCTGCTCGAGGACTCGTTCTCCTACGCGAACCAGCTCGGCGCGCGCCAGGGCGCCGGTGCCGTGTACCTGCACGCGCACCACCCCGACATCATGCGGTTCCTCGACACCAAGCGCGAGAACGCGGACGAGAAGATCCGCATCAAGACGCTGTCGCTCGGCGTCGTGATCCCGGACATCACGTTCGAGCTCGCGAAGAAGAACGAGGACATGTACCTCTTCTCGCCGTACGACGTCGAGCGCGTCTACGGCAAGCCGTTCGCCGACATCTCGATCACCGAGAAGTACGACGAGATGGTCGACGACTCGCGCATCCGCAAGACGAAGATCAAGGCGCGCGACTTCTTCCAGACGATCGCCGAGCTCCAGTTCGAGTCCGGCTACCCGTACATCATGTTCGAGGACACGGTGAACAAGGCGAACCCGATCAAGGGCCGCATCACCCACTCGAACCTGTGCTCGGAGATCCTCCAGGTCTCGACGCCGTCGACGTTCAACGAGGACCTCTCGTACGACCACGTCGGCCGCGACATCTCCTGCAACCTCGGCTCGCTGAACATCGCCAAGACGATGGACTCGCCCGACTTCGCGAAGACGATCGACACCGCGATCCGCGCGCTCACCGCGGTCTCCGACCAGACGAGCATCGAGTCGGTGCCGTCGGTCAAGCGGGCCAACGAGTCCGGCCATGCGATCGGTCTCGGCCAGATGAACCTCCACGGCTACCTCGCGCGCGAGCGGATCCACTACGGGTCCGAGGAGGGCATCGACTTCACGAACATCTACTTCTACACGGTCGCCTACCACGCGATCGCGGCGTCGAACCGCCTCGCGATCGAGCGCGGGCGTGCGTTCGGCGGCTTCGAGGACTCGAAGTACGCGACGGGGGAGTACTTCGACAAGTACACCGACCGCGTGTGGGAGCCCGCGACCGAGCGCGTGCGCCGGCTCTTCGCCGACGCCGGCGTGCACATCCCGACCCAGGACGACTGGGCCGCCCTCAAGGCCTCGGTCATGGAGCACGGGATCTACAACCAGAACCTCCAGGCCGTCCCGCCGACGGGCTCGATCTCCTACATCAACAACTCGACGTCCTCGATCCACCCGGTGCCGTCGAAGATCGAGATCCGCAAGGAGGGCAAGATCGGGCGCGTCTACTACCCGGCGCCCTACCTGACGAACGACAACCTCGAGTACTACGAGGACGCGTACGAGATCGGCTACGAGAAGATCATCGACACGTACGCCGCCGCGACGCAGCACGTCGACCAAGGTCTGAGCCTCACGCTGTTCTTCAAGGACACGGTCACGACGCGCGACGTCAACCGCGCGCAGATCTACGCGTGGCGCAAGGGCATCAAGACGCTCTACTACATCCGCCTCCGCCAGATGGCCCTGGAGGGCACGGAGGTCGAGGGTTGCGTCAGCTGCATGCTGTAGTCGCCTGAGGCAGCCACCGGTTGCCTCGATGCCCGGTGCTGTCGGCCACCCTCTCGGAGAGGCGTGGCCGACGGCGCGGGGTCCGGTCCCACGAAGTCGTCCCGGTCGGTCCGGGGTCAGCAGGAGAGAAGAAGGCAGATGTCGCCCACGGGGAAGCTCAAGCTCATCGATCGCGTGAGCGCGATCAACTGGAACCGTCTCGAGGACGAGAAGGACCTCGAGGTGTGGGACCGCCTCGTCGGGAACTTCTGGCTGCCCGAGAAGGTGCCGGTGTCGAACGACATCCAGTCGTGGAACACGCTCACCGCGCAGGAGCAGGAGCTCACGATGCGCGTGTTCACCGGCCTGACGCTGCTGGACACGATCCAGGGCACGGTCGGCGCGGTGTCGCTCATCCCCGACGCGATCACGCCGCACGAGGAAGCGGTGTACACCAACATCGCGTTCATGGAGTCGGTGCACGCCAAGAGCTACTCGTCGATCTTCTCGACGCTGTGCTCCACGCGTGAGATCGACGACGCGTTCCGCTGGTCGGAGGAGAACCCGAACCTCCAGCGCAAGGCCGAGATCGTCATGGACTACTACAAGGGCGACTCGCCGCTCAAGCGCAAGGTCGCGAGCACGCTGCTCGAGTCGTTCCTCTTCTACTCCGGCTTCTACCTGCCGATGTACTGGTCGTCGCGCGCCAAGCTGACGAACACGGCCGACCTCATCCGCCTCATCATCCGCGACGAGGCCGTGCACGGGTACTACATCGGCTACAAGTTCCAGAAGGGTCTCGAGAAGCTCTCCCCGGAGGAGCGCGACGAGCTCAAGGCGTACACGTTCGAGCTGCTCTTCGAGCTGTACGAGAACGAGGTGCAGTACACGGAGGACCTCTACGACGGCGTCGGGCTGACCGAGGACGTCAAGAAGTTCCTGCGGTACAACGCCAACAAGGCGCTCATGAACCTCGGTTACGAGGCGCTCTTCCCCAAGGACGAGACGGACGTCAACCCGGCGATCCTCTCGGCGCTGTCGCCGAACGCCGACGAGAACCACGACTTCTTCTCCGGGTCCGGCTCGTCGTACGTCATCGGCAAGGCCGTGAACACCGAGGACGACGACTGGGACTTCTGACCCTCGTCTGCCTTCGCGCCGAGGGCCCGGGTCCGCGCTAAGCCGCGGGTCCGGGCCCTCGGCGTCTGGCATAGTCCCGCCATGGGCATGCTCAGGGAGCGGCTGCGCGCCGCAGGGCTCGACGACGTGACCTCGGTCGAGCCGGTGAGCGGTGGGCTCGCCGCGACGGCCGGACTGGCGCGGCGGGCCGACGGCGCGCCGCTGTTCGTCAAGGCGTTCGACACGGACGCACCGGGCGACGACGTCTTCACGGTCGAGGCCGAGGGTCTGGCTGCGCTCCGCGCCGCCGGGCTGGAGACCGCGGACGTCGTCCACGCGGGCCGGGACCTGCTCGTGCTGTCCGCGCTCGCCCCGCGGCCCTCGACGCCGGCCTTCTGGGAAGACCTCGCCCGTTCGCTGGCGCACGTGCACACCACGACCCGCAGCGAGCGCTTCGGCTGGCACCGGGACGGCTGGCTCGGCCGCCGTCGGCAGGTGAACACCTGGACGGAGGACGGGTTCGACTTCTTCGCGCAGCACCGCCTGCTGCGCTGGCTCGACGAGCCGCGGGTCGACGCCGCCCTCGACGCCGCGGACCGCGCCGCGCTCGAGCGTCTGTGCGCGCGGCTCCCGGAGGTGCTGCCGGGAGGGCCCGCCTGCCTGACGCACGGCGACCTGTGGGCGTCGAACGTCATGGCGACCGCCGACGGACGCCCGGCCTTGATCGACCCGGCCGTCTCCTACACGTGGCCCGAGGTCGACCTGGCCCACGTGTGGACGACCGCGCCCCCGCCCGAGGCCGATGCCTTCTTCGGGCTCTACGCGGAGCTCACCGGCCTCGACGACGACTGGCGGGAGCGCCTGCCCGTCGTCCAGCTCCGGCAGCACCTAGCCGTCGTCGCGCAGTTCGACCCCGACTGGGGTGCGGCGGACGCCGTCCGCGCGACGCTCGCGCCCTTCCGGACCTGCTGACCGACGACGGCCGTCCGGTCAGTCGTTCGGCCGGGACTGCGCACCCTCGACGGGAGGGTCGGCCGACCACGGGAACGTGATCCAGAGGTCGGTGTCCTTCCACGAGTAGTCCGGCTGGATGATCGTGCGCGGCTTCGTGTAGAGCACCGCGGAGCGGGCCTCGGCCCCATGGGTGCTGAGCATGTCCATGACCAGGGCGAGCGTCCGGCCCGAGTCGGCGACGTCGTCGACCACGAGCACGTGCGCGCCCGGCAGGTCGGACGTGTCCATGAGGGGCGGCAGCACCCGCGGGTCGGTGAGGGTCTGGCCGATGTCGGTGTAGAACTCGACGTTGAGCGTGCCCACGCCCTTGGTCCCGAGTGCGTACGCGACCGCGCCGCCGGGCAGGAGTCCGCCGCGGGCGACCGCGACGACGACCTCCGGGCGGAACCCGCTCGCGACGACCTGCTCGGCGAGCTCGCGCGCGGCGACGCCGAAGGTCTCCCACGTGAGCACCTCGCGCTCGGGCGGGGCTGTCGAGGGGGTCGCGGCGTCGTCGGGCACGGGTGGGACCGAGGTCGTGGAGGCGTCCGTCATGCGTCGAGCCTACGACCCGCCCACGCCCCGCCCGACACGCCCGGACGCACGGAGGGCCGCACCCCGAGCGGGGTGCGGCCCTCCGTGAGGCGGCGGCAGGTCAGTAGGCCGCGAGGATGTCCACGACGAAGACGAGCGTCTCGCCCGCGAGCTCGTTCGTGTTCGTGTCGCTCTTCTCGCCGTAGCCGAGCGACGGCGGGATGACGAGGAGCACCTGGCTCCCGACGGTCTGGCCGGAGAGGCCCTGGGTCCAGCCGGCGACGACGCCGCTCAGCGGGAAGGTGGAGGGCTCACCACGGTCCCACGACGAGTCGAACTGCTCGCCGTCGAGCTTCCAGCCCGTGTAGTGCGCGATGACCGTCTGGTCCTCGGTGACCTCGGGGCCGCTGCCCTTGATGAGCGGCTGCACGACGAGCTCGGTCGGCGCGGTGTAGCCCTCGGGGATCTCGACGGACGGCTTGCCCGTGTCGTCGAGCGTGACGACGGGCAGCCCCTCGGCCGGGGTCACGGCCTCGCCCTCGGCGCGGTCCGGCACGTCGGCGGGGTCCGGCGCGACCGGGGCGTCCCGGACCTCGGTGACCTCGGCGACGGTGAGGACGGCGCTTCCGTCCTGCCCCGGTGCGGCGAACAGGAAGCGCGTGCCGACCTTCTTGCCGACCAGCGCCTCGAGCAGCTGCGGGTACACCTGGTCGTCGAGGACGATCTGCTGCGCCGAGTCGTCCTCCCACGTGGAGCCGAGCTTGGACGCGTCCGTGCCGGAGTACGCGGCCTGGTGCAGCGTCACCTCCTGGCCCTTCGCGATCTCGTCGCCGTCGCCGTCCCCGAGCGAGAGCGCGACCGGGCCCGAGACCTCGAGCGGGGCCTCGAACTCGACGGTCGGCTCGCTGCCGGGGTCGCCCGTGACCGTCACGGCCTCGAGCGCCGCGACGTCCTCGGGCGACGACGTCGCGCCGTCGGAGGCGGACGGGCTCGCCGACGTCTCGTCGTCGGAACCGCCGCCCTCCGACGAACAGCCGGAGAGGACGAGGGCGGCGCCCAGGGTGAGCGCGGCGACGCCGCGCAGGGTGCGGTGCTTCACGAGGAGGGTCCTTCGGTCGGGGGGACGGCGGGGCCGTCGGGTCTGGGCCGCACCCGCACGACGGCGGTCGTCGGCGCCCGGGGACGGGCCACCTCGCGGTCGGACGCCGGGTGCAGCACCGGCCCGGACACTCTAGCGGTCGCGGCTGGACGCCCGCTGGGAGGTCCCCGGCGGTGCCGCGGGGGAGAATGGGCCCATGCCGTCCCGTCGACCGTCCCGCAAGCGACCCTGGGGCGCGGAGCCCGCGCCCCTCGACCTGGACCGCGCCCTCGGCGGTGCGCGCCGGGAGTCGGGAGCCGACGGCGAGTGGCAGGTCCGCACGGTGCGCGGCGGCTCGAAGACCTACCTCTGCCCGGGCTGCCAGCAGGAGATCCCGCCCGGCACCGGGCACGTCGTGGCGTGGCAGGACGACTCCTTCTTCGGGGCCGAGACCGCGCTCGACCACCGTCGCCACTGGCACAGGTCGTGCTGGGAGGCGCGGGGCCGCCGTCGGCCGCGGTAGACGCACTAGGCTCGGGACGATGAGCACCGCACCCGAGACCGCGCCCGATCCCGCCCGAGCCTCGACGGAGCCGACCCCCATCCGGTCGCTCAGCGTCCTGCCCGCGCGGCGCGAGGACGTCGAGCTGCACACCGCGGACGGCCTCACGCTCGTCGGCGAGCTGGCGCTCCCCGCGGACCGCGACCCGGTCGCGACCCTCGTCACGCTGCACCCCCTGCCGACGCACGGCGGGTACATGGACTCGCACGTCTACCGGAAGGCGGCGTGGCGTCTGCCGGCGCTCGCAGACCTCGCCGTGCTGCGGTTCAACACGCGCGGCACGTCGTCCCCGCGGGGAACGAGCGAGGGCGCGTTCGACGGCGGCGAGGCCGAGCGCTTCGACGTCGCGGCGGCGATCGAGTTCGCCGAGTTCCACGACCTCCCGAACCGGTGGCTCGTCGGGTGGTCGTTCGGCACGGAGCTCGCGCTCAAGCACGGCGCGGACCCGGCGGTGGAGGGCGCGATCCTCCTCTCGCCCCCGCTGCACCGCGCGACGGACGCCGACCTCGACCGCTGGGACGCGTTCGGCAAGCCGCTCGTGGTCCTCGTGCCCGAGCTCGACGACTACCTGCGCCCCGACGAGGCGCGCCGACGCTTCGCGCGCGTGCGGAACGCCGAGGTGATCGGCGTCGAGGGCGCCAAGCACCTGTGGGTGGGGGAGTCGTCGGTGCGGCGCGTGCTCGACGAGATCGTGGGGCACGTGCGTCCCGGTTTCCCGCTCCCGCTGCCGACCACGTGGGACGGCGACGCGAGCGGCACGGCCGACCGCGACACGGCCGACTCGGACCAGGCGAGCTACGACGCGAGCCGGTCCGACGGCGTCGTCGACTGACCCCCGCCGCGGCGCGAGGCGCCGCGCGCACCCGACCGATCCGAGGAGGACCACGTGACGACGGCACCGCTCGAGACCTTCACGCTGCGCGAGGGGTACGGGACACCGCTCGTGCTGCTGCACGGCTTCCCGCTCGACCACCGGATGTGGGCAGACGTCGCGGAGGCGCTGCCGGGCGAGCCCACCGTCGTCGCGGTCGACCTCCCCGGCCTGGGCGCGAGCCCGCTGGGGGGCGAGCCGCCGTCGATCGAGGCGGCGGCCGACGCGACCGCGGACGCGCTCGCCGCGGCGGGGATCACGCGCGCAGTCGTCGCGGGCCTGTCGATGGGCGGCTACGTGGCCCTCGCGCTCGCGGAGCGCCGGCCGGAGCTGGTCGCGGGGCTCGGGCTGGTGGACACCAAGTCCACCGCGGACTCCGACGACGCGCGCGCGAACCGCCTGCGCATCGCCGACGAGGCGGAGAGCACGCAGACCGTCGATCCCGTCCTCGGCATGCCGGGGGTGCTCCTCGGCGAGACGAGCAAGGCTGCCCGCCCGCACCTGACCGCGCGGCTCGAGGAGTGGATCCGTGCGCAGCGGCCCGACGGCGTCGCGTGGTCGCAGCGGGCGATGGCGGCCCGCCCCGACCGCACGTCCGTCCTCGCGGGATTCGCGGGGCCGGTCGCGGTGGTCGTGGGCGAGGAGGACCAGGTCACGCCGGTGGCGGAGGCGGAGCACATGGTCGCCGCGGCGCCGACCGCGCAGCTCGTGCAGGTGACGGGCGCGGGCCACATGAGCGCGGTCGAGGACCCCGCCGCGGTGGCCGACGCGCTCGCGGACCTCCTGGCGCGGGCGACCGTCTGAACCGCTGACCGCGGGTCAGCGCCCGTCGAGCACGAGCGCGAGCGCGTCGGCGAGGTCGATGGACTCGCCGTCCCTGCCGCCCTTGCCCAGCACGAGCGGCGGGTCGGACGGTTCGACCACGACGCCCCGCAGGCGCGCGCGCACGCCGCCGGGCACCGAGAGCACGTAGAACTCGCCGTCCTCGCCGACGGCGACGCTGTGGTTGCGGCGCAGGTACCACCCGCGGAGCGGGGTGCGGTACGTCGCGGTGCCGTCGAACGCGCGGGCGCGGAGCGGCTCGGGAGCCAGGCCCCGGTCGCGCGCCCGCGCGACGAAGTCGGCGAGCAGGCCCCGGGCCGCGTCGCTCTCGCGGGCGCGCTGCCGGTCGAGCTCGCGCTGCTGGTGCGCGGCGGCCTCGGTCCGCTGCCGACGCCAGTCGTCGGCAGCGGACCCCGAGGGACCCGACGGGCCCGCGGTGGCCGGCACGGCGTCAGGCCGAGGCGGGAGCGTCGGGCTTCGCGTCGGCCGTCTTCGTGCCGCTCGACTTCGGGCCGGCCTGCTTGGTGTCGGCCGTCTTCGTGTCGCTCGGCCGCGCGTCGGCGGACGCCGCGGAGCCACCCTTCGCCGGCGCCTCGACCGTCCCGACCCGCTGCCCGGACTCGTCCGGGACGACCGGGAACTCGGCCGTCATGAGCGTCGCGGCGCGCGCCTGCTGGGCGGGGGTCCCGGAGGGCACGGCCTTCTTCGCGGGAGCCTTCGCGGCCTCGTTCTCGCTGCCGAGCAGCCCGCGCAGCTCGTCGAGGTAGGTGTTGATCGAGTCGTGCTGACGCGTGAGGTCCTCGAGCTGGCGCTGGGCGACGTTGCGCTGCTGCTCGGCCTCGGCCTTCGCGTCGCTCACCGTCTGGTCGGCGAACGCCCGGGCCTCGGCGACGACCTGGTCGGCGTTCCGGCGCGCGGTCGACAGGAGGTCCTTCACGTACGCGTCGGACTCGCTGCGGACCTTCTCCGCCTGCTGGAGCGCGTGGGCGACACGCTTCTCCGCCTCCGCGGCGTGCTCCTCGGCCGTCGCGACGAGCTTCTCCGTCTCCGCCTTGGCGGCGGCGTGGCGCTCGGCGTTCTCGCGCTCCGCCTCCTCGCGGCGACGCACGACCTCGAGCTCGGCGTCCGCGAGGGCGGTGCGGGCCTGGTCGCGCAGCGTCTCCATCTCGGACGTGACGGCGTTCGCTGCCTCGGTCGCCTTGCGCTGCGCCTCGTCCACCTGGCGCTGCGCCTCGCGACGCGCGTTCTCCAGCAGCTCGGCCGACTCGCGCTCCGCGGCCTCGCGCTGCGCCGCCGTCTCCGCCGCGACGCGCGCGCGGAGCTCCGCGGCCTCGCGCTCGGTCGTGACGCGCAGCTCCGTGGTCTCGCGCTCCGCCGTCGCACGCAGCGTGCCGAGCTCGCGCTCGAGCGACGCGCGGCGCTCGCTCTCCTCCGTGGCGAGCGCGCTGTGGATGCGCGCGGCCTCGCGCTCCGCGGAGCCGACCAGCTCCTCCGCGCGGCGCTGGGCGCTGAGCAGCGTGCCCTCGGCCTCGGACGCGCTCGTGGAGCGGATCTCCTCCGACTCCAGGCGTGCGCTGTTGAGCAGCTCGGCGACCTCGTTCTCGGCCCGGGACCGGACCTGGCCCGCCGAGAGCTTCGCGCGGGCCATGATGTCGGCCGCCTGGGCGTTGGCCTGCGACAGGATGTCCGCCGACTGCTCCTCCGCCGAGCGCAGGAGCTGCTCGATGCGGGACCCGAGCCCCGCGTACGACGGCCGGTCCGCCTCGCGGAGCTGGCGCTGGGCGTCGTTGAGCTCGCTCGTGAGCTGCATGGCGCGGGCGTCCGCCGCCTCGACGCGCGCCCGCGCGTCCTCCACGGCCTTCTCCAGCCTCGCGAGCTGGGCCTCGACCTGGACGCGGTCGTACCCGCGCATCGTGATGGGGAAGAGCGTGCGCTCGTCGGACACGTCGATGACCTCCGGTGCTGAGTCGTCGCGGCTTCCGCCGCCGGTCGGCGTCCCCTCCCGGGGAGGGAGGGCGCGGCGGTCGTGCCACGGCCCCGCCGTGCTCCGACCAGGATACGGGGATCACGCTGTCCTGAATACCCGGATTGGTGGGGGTGAGACGATGGTCGCAGTGCTGCGCGCGCGGTCTTCCCTCGCGGGAACGGCGGCCCTCTCGGCCGCCGGGCACGACGTTCCCTGGGAGCGGTGAGACCGTCCCGGGAGGGGCGCGTGAACGGTTCGTGAGGATCCACAGGCGAGGCGTCTCGGTCGATCCACGAGGGGTTTCGCACCTATCCTTGAACGTCGATCGACGAAGGGAACCTCGGTGCTGCAACGAATCATCGCCGCCCTCCTGCTCGTGGGAGGGCTGGTCGCCGTCGGCCTCGGTGTCGCGTCCGCCACCGTCTGGCGGGACAGCGACACGGTCGTGGCGACCACGGCGTACACCGGCGACGGCACGGTGCTCGTCACCGCGCCCGGGGTCCTCGACCTCGTCGCCGAGGACGTGACGATCCGCGCGACAGCACCCGGTGAGCAGCAGGTCACCCTCGCGATCGGCCGCGAGGCCGACGTGACCGGGTGGGTCGGCGAGGACCCGCACGGTCTGGTCACCGGCCTGTCCGACTGGGACGCGCTCGCGACGCGCGCCGTCGACGCGCCGGCCGCGGAGGACGAGCCCGCGGAGGGCGAGACGCCCGCGGACGGGGAGTCGCCCGCGGAGGGCGAGAGCCCGGCCGACGCCGAGGCACCCGCCGACGCCGAGAGCCCGGCCGAGGGCGAGACGCCCGCCGAGGGCGAGACGCCCGCGGAGGGCGACGCGGCCGCGGAGGCCCCCGTCGTCGGCGTCGACCCCGCCGGCTCGGACATGTGGCTGGAGGAGGCGACGGGCGCCGGCTCGGCGAGCCTGCGCTGGTCCGACCAGCCCGGCCGCTGGCAGCTCCTCGCCGCCGGCGTGGGCGAGGACGCCGTCGCCCCGACCGTCGAGCTCTCGTGGCCGCGCCAGGTCGAGACGCCGTTCCTGTGGCCCGGCGTCATCGGCGGTGCCGTGCTCATCCTCCTCGGTCTCGGCATCGGGGCGGCGAGCCTGCGCCCGCGCCGCCGCGGGCCCTCGGGCGGCACCACGACCTCCGCGACCCCGGCGGTGGCGCCGGCCGGCACGACGGCGGGGACGTCGTCGGACGACGCCGACGCGCCCGACGGCGAGGTGCCGACCGACACGGCCCAGGTGCGCATGCTCACGCGGCGTGAGCTGCGCGAGCGCGAGGAGGCCGACCGCCTCGCGCAGCAGCAGGCCCGCGCCCAGAAGCCGCGCCGCGCGTGGCTCACCGGCCAGATCCCGATCGTCGCGCGCGGCGAGCGCCGCCCGCGCACCGCGGCCCAGCCGACCGTCGACGCGAGCGCGCACCCGACCACGGAGGACAGCGCGAGCACGCGCGCAGACGCCTGGCGCCGGGCGTGGGGCTTCACGCCCGGCAGCGACGAGAGCGCCCCGGCGCCTGCACCCGAGAGCGACCCGGACGAGACGAAGGACAGCACCCGATGACCAGCACCGCCCGCGACACGGCCCGCGCCCGCCGCGCCCGTCGTCACCTCGGCGGGGTGGCCGGGGGACTGGTCGGCGCGCTCCTGCTCGCCGCCTGCTCCGCACCCCTCCCGACGCCCGAGCCCGACCCCACGCAGGACCCGCCCGCGCCCGTCCTCACCGAGGCGCAGGAGACCGCCGTCCTCGACGCGGTCGCCGCCGCGCTCGCGGCGGCGAGCGAGACCAACGACGCGGCCCAGCTCGAGGGCCGCGTCACGGGCCCGGCGCTCGCGATCCGCACGAGCCAGCTCGCCGTCGCCGCCGCGCGCGGCAACGCCGACCTCGTGACCGAGCTCCCGACGGAGGCGCAGCAGGTCGTCATCCCGACGACGCAGACCTGGCCGCGCACGTCGTTCGCCGTGAGCGTGCAGCCCGAGAACCTGCAGACGCCGCGCCTGTCCGTCCTGGAGCAGGACACCGCGCGCGACGACTACCAGCTCTGGGCCTGGGTCCGCCTCCTCCCGGGCGTCACCATGCCGAGCTTTGCGGACCCGAGCATCGGCAGCGAGGACGTCGCGCCCGACGACTCGAGCCTGCTCGTCACGCCGACGGACGCCGTCGCGCAGTACGCCGACGTGCTCAACCTCGGCACGGGCTCCGGGTTCGCGGGGGCCTTCGAGGAGGACTCGTTCCGCACCCTGCTCGCCAAGCGCGCGCAGGACTGGACGACGGCGCTCCAGCCCGCCGCGGGCGCCTACGCCCTGACGTTCACGCCCAACCCGGACGAGCCCGTGCGCGCGGTCCGCACCGCGGACGGCGGCGCGCTCGTGGTCGGTGCGATGACCTCGCAGGAGTCGATGACGGCCGAGGAGGGCGCGCAGGTGCCGCCCGACACGGAGTCGATCAAGGCGCTGTACGGGGACAAGACTCCGACGAACGTGCTCAAGGTCGGCTACGTCGACGTCGTCGCGCTCTACGTGCCGCCCGCGGGCTCCGAGGAGAAGATCCGCGTGGTGGGCAACGAGCACGTCGCGACGTCGGTCGCGAACGCCTGACGCTCCGTAGGATTGCGACCATGAGCGAACCCACCCAGCCCACGTTCGACGTGCGCGGCGCGGTCGACCTGTCCGCGCTGACCAGGCCGCAGTCACCCCCGCCCGGCGAGGAGGGCGGCGCGCCCGCCGCGGGCGGGTACGTCGTCGACGTCACGGACGAGACGTTCGGCCAGCTCGTCCAGGACTCGGCGCAGTACCCCGTCGTCGTGCTCCTGTGGATCCCGACGGACCAGGCGAACGCGCAGCTCGGCACCGACCTCGGCGCGCTGGCCGACGAGTACGCCGGCCGCTTCCTCCTGGCCCGCGTCGACGCCCAGGCGTACCCGCAGATCACGGCCGCGTTCCAGGTCCAGGGCGTGCCGACCGTCGTCGCGATCCTGCAGGGTCAGCCCGTGCCGCTGTTCCAGGGCGCCGCGCCCGTCGAGCAGGTGCGCGCCGTGCTCGACCAGGTGCTCCAGGCGGCCGAGGCGAACGGCGTGACCGGTCGTGCGCCCGCCCAGGGCGCCGACGGCGAGCCCGAGCGCCCCGCGGAGCCCGCCGCCGAGCCGGAGCCCGAGCTCCCGCCGCTGCACCAGGAGGCGTACGACGCGATCGAGCGCGACGACCTCGACGCCGCGGTCGCGGCCTACGAGAAGGCGATCAAGCAGGACCCGCGCGACGCGCTCGCCGTCGCGGGGCTCGCGCAGGTCCGCCTCCTCCAGCGCACCCGCGACGCCGACCTCGCGACGGTCCGCGCCGCGGCCGCCGCCGCACCGCAGGACGTCGACGCCCAGCTCGCCATCGCCGACCTCGACCTGCTCGGCGGGCACGTGGACGACGCCCTCGACCGGCTCCTCGACCTGCTGCCCGGCGCCGACGCGGACGGCAAGGAGAAGCTCCGAGTGCGCCTCCTCGACTACTTCGAGGTCGTGGGCCCCACCGACCCCCGCGTCGGCAAGGCCCGCCAGCGCCTCGCGATCAGCCTGTACTGACACACCCGCGCTCTACCGACGCACCCGCGTCACGCACGACGGCGGCCGGTCACCGTGAGGTGACCGGCCGCCGTCGTGCGTGGAGGTCACCGCGTGACCGGCTGCTGCCGTCGTGCGTGGAGGTCACCGCGAGGAGACCGGCTGCCGTCGCGCTGAGGAGGCAGCGCCGGGGGTGCGACGAACTCGGTGGGTGGGGTGGTGGCGCCGGGTCGTGGCGGGCCTGGCGGGAGCCGCGAGGAACGAGCGGCGGATGGTAGACCCGGCGCCACCACCCCACCCACCACCCAGGGTGACGACAACTCGCCGTCGGCGGGACCAGGCCTCTACCTCGGCGACCAGGCCTCTGCCTCGGCGACCAGGCCTCTGCCTCGGCGGACCGGGCCTCTACCTCGGCGACGGGACGAGGTACAGCGCGCCGAGCGGCGGCACGCGCAGGACCGCGGAGTACGCGCGCCCCTTCCACGGGACGGGCTCCGCCGCGACCTCACCGAGGTTGCCGACACCGGAGCCGCCGTAGACCTCGGCGTCGGTGTTGAGGACCTCGCGCCACGCGCCGCCCGACGGCAGGGCGACGCGGTAGCCCTCGTGCGGCGTCCCGGCGAAGTTCACGACGACGGCGACCTCGCTGCCGTCGCGCCCGCGGCGTACGTAGGCGAGGACGTTGTGGTCGGCGTCGTCGGCGTCGAGCCACTCGAACCCCGCGGGGTCGTGGTCGAGCTCCCACAGAGCAGGGGTCGCGCGGTACAGGGCGTTGAGGTCACGCACGACACGCTGCACGCCCTGCCGGCCCGGGTCGGCGGCGAGGCCGTCCCAGTCGAGCGACCGGCCCTCGTTCCACTCGGAGTGCTGGCCGATCTCGCTGCCCATGAAGAGGAGCTGCTTGCCGGGGTGCGACCACTGGTAGGCGAGGAACGCGCGCACGCCGGCGCGCTTCTGCCAGTCGTCGCCCGGCATCTTCCCGTAGAGCGAGCCCTTGCCGTGCACGACCTCGTCGTGGCTGATGGGGAGCACGAACTGCTCGGAGTACGCGTAGACCATGGAGAACGTGATCTCGTGGTGGTGGTACCGGCGGTTGATCGGCTCCTCGGCGACGTAGCGCAGGGAGTCGTTCATCCAGCCCATGTTCCACTTGAGCCCGAACCCGAGGCCCCCCGCGGAGGTGGGCCGGGTGACGCCCGGCCACGCGGTCGACTCCTCGGCGATCATCATGACGCCGGGCGTGCGCCGGTACGCGGTGGCGTTGGCCTCCTGGAGGAACGCGATGGCCTCGAGGTTCTCGCGCCCGCCGTGCACGTTGGGGTGCCACTGGCCGGGACCGCGCGAGTAGTCGAGGTAGAGCATGGACGCGACGGCGTCGACGCGCAGCGCGTCGACGTGGAACTCCTCGAGCCAGTAGGTCGCGTTGGCGACGAGGAAGTTGCGGACCTCGTTGCGGCCGAAGTCGAAGACGTACGTGCCCCAGTCGGGCTGCTCGCCGCGCAGCGGGTCGGCGTGCTCGTAGCAGGGGGTGCCGTCGAAGCGGGCGAGGGCCCACTCGTCGCGCGGGAAGTGCGCGGGCACCCAGTCGACGACGACGCCGATCCCGGCGGCGTGCAGGCGGTCGACGAGGTAGCGGAAGTCGTCGGGGTGGCCGAACCGGGACGTCGGGGCGTAGTAGCCCGTGACCTGGTAGCCCCACGACCCGCCGAACGGGTGCTCGGCGACGGGCAGGAGCTCGACGTGCGTGAACCCCTGCTCGACGACGTACGCCGTGAGCTGCTCCGCGAGGTCGCGGTAGGACAGGCCCTGGCGCCACGAGCCGAGGTGCACCTCGTAGATGCTGAGCGGCTGCGTGTGCGGGTCGTGCGCCGCACGCTCGGCGAGCCAGGCGTCGTCGGACCACTCGTACCGCGACTCGACGACGACGCTCGCCGTCGCCGGGGGCACCTCGGCCGCCTTGGCGAGCGGGTCGGCCTTCTGGCGCCACGAGCCGTCGGGCCCGAGGATCTCGTACTTGTAGCGCGCGCCCGCGACGACGCCGGGGACGAAGAGCTCCCACACCCCGGTGGACCCGAGCGAGCGCATCGGGTGCGTGGGTCCCCAGCCGTTGAAGTCGCCGATGACGCGGACCGCGCGCGCGTTGGGCGCCCAGACGGCGAACGCCGTGCCGGTCGTGTCGCCGAGCGCGCTCGGGTACGTGCGCACGTTCGCGCCGAGCACGCGCCACAGCTCCTCGTGCCGGCCCTCGCGGATCAGGTGCAGGTCGACGTCGCCGAGCGTGGGCAGGAACCGGTAGGGGTCGTCCACGGTCGTGGACTCGTGCCCGTAGCGGGCACGGACGCGGTAGTCGGGGGCGTGCCGGGTGCCGTCGGCGTCCTGGTGCACCGGCACGACGGCGGCCCACACCCCGTCCTGCTCGTGCACCGCGGGGTGCTCGCCGTCGGCGGTGACGACGACGACCTCGTCCGCGAGCGGGCGCAGGACGCGGACGACGGCCCGCGCGTCCGCGGCGTCGTCCGCGAGGTGCGGGCCGAGCACGGCGTGCGGGTCGAACGTGCGCCCGCCCGCGGCCGCGGCGAGCGCGTCCTGCGGCACGACGACGGGGGGCGGGGTGGGGGAAGCGGCGGGCCCGGTCATGGGGCAACCTTTCCACGTCCCGCGCACCCTCACAGGACGGGCTCGCCGGACAGTCACAGTAGGCTCGCGACCTGGAGGAAGGAGCGTCGTGGCAAGGATCACCATCGCGGACATCGCGCGCGAGGCCGGGGTCTCGACGGGTGCGGTGTCGTACGCGCTCAACAACCGGCCGGGGGTGTCGGAGGCGACGCGTGCGCGGATCCTCTCGATCGCGTCAGACCTGGGGTGGGCCCCCAGCTCCGCGGCGCGCTCCCTCTCGGGGGCCCGGACGGAGACGGTCGGCCTGGTGCTCGCGCGCGACCCTGGGATGCTCGGGGTCGAGTCGTTCTACATGCAGTTCCTCGCGGGCATCGAGTCCGAGCTGTCGAAGCGGTCGTACGCGCTGCTCCTCCAGGTCGTTCCGGACCAGGAGACCGAGCTGCGGGCGTACCGTGCATGGCGCGCGGCACGTCGGGTCGACGGGGTGATCCTCGTCGACCCGAGCATCGACGACCCCCGGATCTCGATGTTCTCCGAGCCCGAGGCGCTCCCGGCCGTGGTGGTGGGAGACCCGGCGCTCGCAGGCGGTCTGCCGAGCGTGTGGACGGACGACGCTGCCGCGATGCGCGAGTCGGTGCGCTACCTGCACGCCGTCGGGCACCGCAGGATCGCCCGGGTCGCGGGCCTGGAGGGGTTCGGGCACACGGGGATCCGCGACGCGGCGTTCCGCGACGAGATCGCGGCGCTCGGCGCGGAGGGAACGGTCGTGCGCACGGACTACTCAGCCGTCCAGGGGGCGGCGGTGACGCGGACGCTCCTCACGAGCACCGACCGGCCGACGGGGATCATCTACGACAACGACGTCATGGCGGTCGCGGGGCTGGGAGTCGCGAGCGAGATCGGTGTCCGGGTGCCACAGGAGGTGTCGATGATCGCGTGGGACGACTCGCCCCTGTGCGAGGCGACGTTCCCTCGCCTCTCGGCGCTGAGCCACGACGTCACGCGCTACGGCGCGCACGTCGCTCGCCGTCTGTTCGACCGGATCGCGGGTCAGGTCGGGGGGAGCTTCCTCGACTCGACCCCGACGCTGCGCCCGCGGGGGACGACTGGACGCCCCGTGTCCTGATGCGCTTCATCGTCGCGTAGGCCGAAGCCGCCTTGATATCGGTTTGTTACCTTCGAGGGTTGGACTTACGCAAACTTAAACGCTTCACTAGTCGTGTCGCCAGCGACGTCCGCGCAAGCGGAGCCCGTCGCGCGCGACGTCAACGACGACCAAGGAGTGGAACGACATGGCAAGGAAGCAGACCGCCGCCGTGCTCACCGTGACAGCGCTGACGCTGGCGCTCGGTGCATGCTCGAGCGGCTCGGGCGAGGGTGGGGGCGGAAAGGCCGGCGAGCTTTCGGGCACCATCACGGTCCTGACCAACCGCACGGACATCGTCGACACCACGCTCCAGGACTACGCGGACCAGTTCCAGACCGAGAACCCCGGTGTGACGGTCGAGTTCGAGGCGATCACCGACTACGAGGGCGACGTCTCGATCCGACTCAACACACAGGACTACGGGGACGTCCTCCTCGTCCCCAACTCGGTGAGCAAGGACCAGCTCCCGCAGTTCTTCGAGCCCCTCGGCACGGTGGACGAGCTCGGGCAGGAATACCGTTTCATCAACGAGCAGGCCTACGACGGCGACGTCTACGGCATTGCGACCTTCGGCACCGCGATGGGCTACGTCGTGAACACGAAGGTCTGGGAGCAGGCCGGCATCACCGAGCCGCCCGCGACGCCCGAGGCGTTCGTCGACGCGCTCGAGCAGATCGGTGAGAAGACCGACGCGGTCCCGTACTACACCAACTACACGGACGGCTGGCCGCTCACCCAGTGGCAGAACAACCAGGGAACGATCGCCGGGACGGACGCCGTGAGCATCCGGACCTCGCAGGACGACCCGTGGGCCGAGGGCAACGAGCAGTACGCGATCGACGGCCTGCTGTACGACATCGTCGCCGCGGGCGTCACCGAGGAGGACCCCACGACGACCAACTGGGAGGAGTCCAAGACCCTCCTCGGCACCGGCAAGGTCGGTGCGATGGTGCTCGGCTCCTGGGCGGTCCCGCAGATGCAGGACGCGGCCGAGGCAGCCGGCGGGTCCGCGGACGACATCGACTTCTGGCCGATGCCCTGGCAGAACGAGGGCGCGTTCTCCTCGACCGTCTCGGGCGACTACAAGCTCGCGATCTCGAAGCACTCCAAGAACAAGGACGCCGCGCGGGCGTGGGTCGACTGGTTCCTGAACGAGTCGACCTTCGCATCGGAGCAGGGCGGTATCTCACCGGTCGTCGGCGCGGCGGCCCCGGACAACCTGGCCACGTTCGAGGCCCTGGGCGTCAACCAGGTCGAGCTCTCCCCGGCCCCGGCCGGCGAGGAGACGTGGGACAACGACATCAGCAACGAGGCGGAGATCGACCTCTGGGGTGACAAGTACCGCAAGCAGCTGGTCGACGTCGCCCGCGGCGCCGCGGACGGCGACAAGGAGTCCTTCTTCGCCGACCTCAACTCCCGCTGGGCGGCCGCGCGCGCGAACGTCGTCGGCTGACGCAGGAGTCCTGGTTCGCGTGAGGCCCCCGGCCCGCCCCGCCGGGGGTCTCACGCCCTATCGACCGAAAAGAGCATGACATGGCTGTCACCAGTCCGACCGTGGCCGCATCGACCCAGCCACACAGACGGAGTGCTACGTCCCGACCGCCCAAGCGACGTCCCGGGTCGCTCACCCCGTGGCTGTTCCTCGTCGTCCCGCTCGGGTTGCTGCTCGTGTTCACGTACCTGCCGGTGGCGAACATGATCTGGTACAGCTTCACGTCCTGGGACGGTCTCGACGCTGTGAAGGAAGGCGTCGGGTTCAAGAACTACGTCGACATCTTCACGCGGCCCGAGCTGTTCCGGGTCTTCTTCGTCAGCCTCTACTACCTCGTCGGGGCGCTCGTCCAGCTCGCGCTGGCGCTCTACTTCGCGACGATCCTCAGCTTCAGCACGCGGTTCCGGAACTTCTTCAAGGGCGTCATCTTCTTCCCGTACCTCCTGAACGGCGTGGCGATCGGCCTCGTCTTCCTCTACTTCTTCCGCCCGGACGGGACGTTGGACGCCCTGCTGGCGATCGTCGGCGTGCAGGAGACTCCGCACTGGCTCGGAGACCCGTCGATCGTCAACTACTCGCTCGCCGGCACCTCCGTGTGGCGCTACATGGGCCTGAACTTCGTGCTGTTCCTCGGTGCGATCCAAGCGATCCCGGGTGACGTGTACGAGGCCGCGGACCTCGACGGCGCGACGTCGTGGCAGAAGTTCCGCTACATCATCTTCCCGGGCATCAAGCAGATCGTCGGTCTGTCCCTGATCCTCGCCGTCTCGGGCGCGCTCTCGGTCTTCGAGATCCCCTTCATCATGACGAAGGGCGCGAACGGTTCCGAGACTTTCGTCATCCAGACCGTCGACACGGCGTTCCGGTACTCCAAGGTCGGCCTCGCGTCCGCGATGGCCGTCGTGCTGCTGATCATCGTCCTCGTGATCAGCGCGATCCAACGCAAGTTCTTCCCGGACGAGAAGGGAGACCTGGTATGAGCGCCCCCACCGCACCCGCGCCGAACCGGATCACCGCAGCGGACAAGCTCCGCCGGGCCGCCGCCCGGTTCTCGAGGGGCGTCGCACCCGTCGCCGGGCCGTTGGCCACGACGGCGAAGTACATCAGCCTCGTCATCGCGTGCGCGGCCGCCGTCGTCCCGATCCTCACGATCTTCTTCGCGGCCTTCAAGTCCCGCGAGGAGTACGTGACGACCGGTCCGCTCGATCTCCCCCGGAACTGGTTCAACTTCGCGAACTTCACGCGGGCCTTCACGGACAGCGACATGCTCGCGGGCTTCGTGAACACCATGATCATCCTCGTCGTCGCGCTCGCCGGGACGATTCTCATCGGGACGATGACCGCGTACGCGGTGGACCGGTTCGACTTCCGCGGCAAGAAGGTCGTCATGGCCGGGTTCCTGCTGGCGACGCTCGTCCCCGCGGTCACCACGCAGGTCGCGACGTTCCAGATCATCAACGGCCTCGGGCTCTTCAACACCCGCTGGGCCGCGATCGTGCTCTTCATGGGCACGGACATCATCGCGATCTACATCTTCTTGCAGTTCATGCGCTCCATACCGCGCTCGCTCGACGAGGCCGCGATGCTGGACGGGGCGAACCGCCTGACGATCTACGCACGGATCGTCTTCCCGCTGCTCAAGCCGGCGATCGCCACCGTCGTCATCATCAAGGGCATCGCGATCTACAACGAGTTCTACATCCCGTTCCTCTACATGCCGTCGAGCAAGCTCGGCGTCATCTCGACGACCCTCTTCCGGTTCAAGGGACCGACGGGGTCGGAGTGGGAGGTCATCGCCGCCGGCACGATCCTCGTGATCGTCCCGACGCTGATCGCCTTCCTCCTCCTCCAGCGACACATCTACAACGGCCTGACCGCAGGAGCCACGAAGTGACCTTCACCGAGAAATCCGCCCTCAGGGCGACCCGCCGCGAGCTGCACGAGGGCTGGACGGTGAGCGCCGTCGGGGGAGCGATTCCCGTGGGGACGACCGTCTCCGACGTCCCGGCAACGGTCCCGGGGAGCGTGCACACGGACCTCCTCGCCGCAGGCGTGATCGACGACCCCTACCTCGACGACCACGAGCGTCTCCAGGCGTGGATCGGTCGCACCGACTGGGCATACACCACGCGCTTCGCGTGGGCCCCGGACGGGCACGAGCGGCACGACCTCGTCTTCGACGGCCTCGACACCGTCGCGGAGGTCCGGCTCAACGGGACGGTGGTGGGCACGACGGCGAACATGCACCGCACCTACCGGTTCGACGTCGGTCCGCTGCTCGTCGCGGGCGAGAACGAACTCGTGGTCCGGTTCTCCGCCCCCGTCCCGTACGCCGACCGGCAGAGCCTCCTCCTGGGCTACCGGCCGCAGGTCAACCAGCACCCGTTCAACGCCATGCGCAAGATGGCATGCAGCTTCGGCTGGGACTGGGGTCCCGACACGGCGACGTCCGGGATCTGGCGCCCCGTGCGTCTCGAGTCCTGGTCGGTGGCGAGACTCGCCCAGGTGCGCGTCCACGCGGCGGTCGCGGGCGAGCCCGGCGAGTCCACGGCACCGACGGCGGGCCGGGTGCGCGTGGTCGTGGAGGTCGAGCGCTCCGGCACAGGTCGCGGTCTCGCGCCGCTCACCCTCGCGGCGTCCGTCGCCGGGGTGCGGGTCCAGGTGCCGGCCGACGGCGGCTCGGCCGAGGTCGACGTCGTCGTGCCGCAGGTCGATCTCTGGTGGCCGCGCACGCACGGTGACCAGCCGCTCTACGACGTCGCCGTCGAGCTGCTGGGCGCGGGGGAGCCCCTCGATACCTCCGCCCGTCGCGTCGGCTTCCGCACCGCGACGCTCGAGATGGAGCCCGACGAGGACGGCACGTCCTTCCGGTTCGTCGTGAACGGCGTGCCGGTCTGGGTACGCGGGGCGAACTGGATCCCGGACGACGCGTTCCCGCACCGCGTCACGCGCGAGCGGTACGCCGCGCGCATCGACCAGGCGGTCTCCGCGAACCTCAACCTCCTGCGCGTATGGGGCGGCGGGATCTACGAGTCGGACGACTTCTACGACCTGTGCGACGAGCGGGGCCTGCTCACCTGGCAGGACTTCCTCTTCGCCTGCGCGGCCTACGCGGAGGAGGAGCCGCTGCGCTCCGAGGTCGAGGCGGAGGTCCGCGACAACGTCGCCCGCCTCGGTCATCACGCGTCGCTCGTGCTCTGGAACGGCAGCAACGAGAACATCTGGGGATTCCACGACTGGAGCTGGGACAAGCGCCTCGACGGCCGCACCTGGGGTCTCGGCTACTACACGGAGCTGTTTCCGCGCGTCGTCGCGGAGCTCGACCCCGACTGCGCGTACACACCGTCGAGCCCGTGGTCGGGCAGCCTCGACGTGCACCCGAACGACCCGCGGCACGGCTCGATGCACGAGTGGGAGCTGTGGAACCGCCAGGACTGGCCGCACTACCGCGACACCGTGCCGCGGTTCATGGCCGAGTTCGGCTGGCAGGGGCCTCCCACCTGGTCCACCCTCACGCGCGCGATCAGCGACGACCCCCTGACGCCCGAGTCGCCCGGGATGCTCGTCCACCAGAAGGCGATGCAGGGCAACGACAAGCTGACGGACGGGCTCGTCGCCCACGTCCCGCTGCCCGACGCGATGGAGGACTGGCACTGGGCCATGTCCTGGAACCAGGCAACCGCCGTGCGCACGGCGCTCGAGCACTACCGCTCCTGGAGCCCGCGCTGCATGGGCGCGGTCGTCTGGCAGCTCAACGACTGCTGGCCCGTGACGTCCTGGGCCGCTGTCGACGGCGACGGACGCCAGAAGCCGCTCCTGTTCGCGCTGCGCCACGCATTCGCCGACCGTCTGCTCACCGTCCAGCCGCGTGGGGAGGACGGGCAGCTCGTCGTGGCGGTCGTCAACGACTCCGCCGAGCAGTGGCGCGGCGACCTCGTCGTCCGGCGGATCCGCTACGACGGCGTCGAGGTCGAGGCGACGAAGATCCCTGTCGACGTCGCGGCACGTGCGACGGACACGGTCCAGCTGCCGACCGACCTCGCCGTCCCGGGTGATGCCGCCGGCGAGCTGCTCGTCGCGTCGCTCGGACACGAGCGCGCAACGTGGTTCTACACCGAACCGCGCGACAGCGCCCTGCGCAGCCCGGCGCTGCACGTCGAGGTCACCTCGACCGACGACGGGGCGCGCGTCCGGGTCACGACCAACACCCTCGTGCGGGGTCTGTCGCTGCTCGCAGACAAGGTGCACCCCGACGCCGTCGTGGACGACATGCTGGTGGACCTCCTTGCCGGCGAGAGCGTGACCTTCCACGTGGCGGCCCCCGAAGCGCTGGACAGGTCCGCGCTCGCCGACCCGCGGGTCCTGCGCAGCGTCAACCAGCTCATGTCGCGCCGGCCCGTGATGTCAGCATGACGGCGCCGACGATCGACCTCCGGTCGCGCGGCGGGGTGCGCGACGAGCTCGCCTGGACCGAGCGCGAGACGCACGTCGCCTGGCTCGATGCCCACACGCGGTCGCTGCTCGGGTTCGGGCGTCGCGTCGTCGCGCCGGGGGGAGGGGCGGCCTACCTCGACGAGACCGGGGCCCCCGACCCGGCGGCAGGCGTCCAGACGTGGATCACGTGCCGGACCGTCCATGTCTACGCGCTCGGTGCCATGCTGGGCGTGCCCGGGTGCGAACCGGTCGCGCGCGGGGCCCTCGACGGCCTGCTGGGACCGCTGCACGACGCTGAGCACGGAGGGTGGTTCCACGCCCTCGACGCGCAAGGCGCACCGGACCTTGGCGCAGGCAAGTCCGCGTACGACCACGCGTTCGTCCTGCTTGCCGCGTCGAGCGCGACCCTGGCCGGCGTGCCGGGCGCGCGGGCCCTGCTCACGGACGCGTGCTCCGTGTTCCTCGAGCATTTCTGGGACGACGCGACCGGCCTCGTCGTCGACACCTGGGACGCATCGTTCACCGTCCTCGACGCTTACCGGGGCCTCAACGCCAATATGCACGCGGTGGAGGCGATGCTCGCCGTCGCCGACGCCACCGAAGACGTCGCGTGGCGCGACCGCGCCGCGCGCGTGGCCCGGCTCGTCGTGCGGCTTGCCGAGGAGCACGACGGCCGTCTGCCCGAGCACTTCGACGACACGTGGACGCCGCACCTGGAGCTCAACGCCGACCGGCCCGCCGACCCGTTCAAGCCCTACGGGGCGACCGTCGGGCACGGGCTCGAGTGGTCCCGGCTCCTCCTGCACCTCGAGGGCGCCCTGGGCACGGTCGCGCCGTCCGACCTGCGCGCGACGGCGACAGTGCTGTTCGACCGCGCCATGGCTGACGGCTGGGCCGTGGACGGCGCCGAGGGGTTCGTCTACACGACCGACTGGTCCGGTGTGCCCGTCGTGCGCGAGCGCATGCACTGGGTCGTCGCCGAGGCGATCGCCGCCGCGGACGCCCTGCACCGACGGACGGGTGACGCCCGCTACGCCGACCTGTACGCGACCTGGTGGGACTACGCGGTGACGTTCGTGGTCGACCACGACAGGGGATCCTGGCACCACGAGCTCGACCGCTCGAACCACCCCGCGCGGGGAACGTGGCCCGGCAAGCCCGACCTCTACCACGCGGTCCAGGCAACGCTCTTACCGCGGCTTCCGCTCGGCCGCTCGATCGCGCGCGCTGTCCACGACGGGCAGGTGGCCTCGTGACGCGCATCCTCGTGGTCGGCGAGGCACTCGTCGACGTCGTCCCGGGCCGCGACGGCGTGACGCACGAGCTGCCCGGCGGCAGCCCCGCCAACGTCGCGCTCACGCTCGGCAGGCTTGGGCGGGAGGTGTCACTCACCACGGCTCTCGCCCCCGACGAGCGCGGCGCCCTGGTCCGCGACTGGCTCGTCGCGAGCGACGTGGACGTGAACGCGCACGTGCCCTCGACAGGCCGGACGTCGGCCGCGACCGTCTCCCTGGACGCCCAGGGGCAGGCGACGTACACCTTCGACCTCGCGTGGGAGCTCGGGGAGGTCGAGCTCGGCGACGCGGAGGTCGTCCACGTCGGCTCCGTCGCGGCGGTGCTCTCTCCAGGCGCCGAAGTGGTCCGGGACGTCGTGCGCCGGGCGCGCTCCTCCGCCGTCGTCTCGTACGACCCCAACGTGCGCCCCGCTCTCGTCGACGACCCCGCGGCGGTCCGGACCCGCGTCGAGGAGCTCGCCGCGCTCGCCGACGTCGTCAAGGTGAGCGACGAGGACCTCGCATGGTTCGCCCCCGCGACCGACCCGCTCGACGTCGCCCGCCGCTGGTCGGCATGGGGCGTAGCCCTCGTCGTCGTGACACGCGGAGGCGACGGCGCGACCCTCGTGCGGCACGACGGCCGCCTCGTCGAGGTCCCGGGCCGTGCGGTCGACGTCGTCGACACCGTCGGCGCGGGCGACACGTTCACCGGGGCGCTGCTCGACGCGCTCGCGGCTCGCGGGGTGCGCGGCCCGAGAGGCGCGGACGTTCTGCGCCGGCTGTCGGACGCGGCGGTGCGGACCGCGGCACGGTCCGCAGCGGTCGCCGCGTCGGTCACGGTATCGCGCGCGGGGGCGAACCCGCCGACCCGGGCCGAGCTCCACGCGGCCGAAGGGCCGGTACGGCCCACGCCGTTCGCCGGGGCACCCGTCACGGGCATGACCTGGGGCTGGACCGGCGTGCGCGGAACCTGGACCGGTCCGGGGGCCGAGCGCTCCATGGACCAGCTGCGCGGGCTCGGCGTGGACTGGGTCGCCGTGACGTTCTCCGCGAAGCAGGACACGCCCCAGTCGACCACGGTCCGCTACGGCGACGAGCCGACGGTGACCGACGACGAGGTGCGCGCCGCGATCCGCGCGGCCAAGGCGCGCGGCTGGAAGGTGTGCCTCAAACCGGTCGTCGACTCCGCCGACGGAACCTGGCGCGCGTTCATCGGCTTCTTCGACGAAGACGTCCCGGGCGAGCCCTCGTGGGACGAGTGGTTCGCGTCGTACACGCAGTTCATCGTGCACCACGCGCGGATTGCGGCCGAGGAGGGCGTGGAGATGCTCTGCGTCGGGTGCGAGATGGTTCGCGCCGACGGGCACGACGCACAGTGGCGGGCCCTTGTCGCAGCCGTGCGCGAGGTCTACGACGGCCTCGTCACGTACAACTGCGACAAGTACCAGGAGGACCGCGTCACCTGGTGGGACGCGGTCGACGTGATCGGCAGCTCGGGTTATTACCCGGCAGGGACGTGGGAGCGCCACCTGGACCGGATCGAGGCCGTCGTCGCGCGCGAGGACAAGCCGTTCGTCTTCCTCGAGGCCGGATGCCCCAGCCGCGAGGGCTCACCGGAGAGACCGAACGACTGGACTCTCGCCGGGCCGCCGTCGGGCGAGGCTCAGGCGGCCTGGCTCGCGGAGATGTTCGACGCGTGCGGCCGACGACCCTGGGTCTCCGGCTACTTCCTGTGGGACTGGCCGACTCCGCTCTACACCGAGGCCGAGGCGGCAGCGAACGACGACTACTGCATGTACGGCAAGCCGGGCGCGGACGTCGTCCGGCACGTCTACGAGGAGCTGCGGGCGCGCTCGCGGGACTGAGCTCCGGCTCCGGTAGGGGAGCGGGGCGGGGCGTC
>NZ_JBMVFX010000005.1:0-198829 GCF_049538415.1 Cellulosimicrobium sp. AB352
ACGAACCGGTGCCGGTACGTCCGGGGGCGTCGTCGGCCCCACGGATGGCGGGACCGGGACGCGAGAGCGGCCGAGGAGCCCTCAGGACCAGCCGTACGCGGCCGACCAGCGGACGATCTCCGCGAAGAAGCGTGCCCGGGGTTCCGGCGCCGAGAGCGACAGGTCGTGCATGCCGCCGGGGATACGGACCAGGGTGACGACGCGCCCCAGGTGCGAGGCCCGGCGGGCGAGCGGCTCGACGTCGAGCACGATGTCGGCGGCGCGCATGTCCTCCGTCCATCGCGTGCTGAACAGCGACCTCTCGGCGAGGAGCACCAGCACGGGGCAGTCGATCGCCAGGCCGGCGGCGACGCGCGCGTGGCCCGAGATGATCGCGCGCAGCCATCCCGCGCGGACGGGGAACGACGGGACCGGACGCCACGCGTCGTCGATGGTCCACGTGCCGTCCTCCCGGTCCCGCAGCGTCCGGGCGTAGTAGCCGGGATCGACGTTGGGGAGCGGGGCACGGGGCTGGAAGCGGGCGAGCTGACGGATCGCGGGACCGGAGACGGTCCGCGCCACGGACGACCCCTGCAGCTCCAGCCACGGGCTGTTGAGCACCAGGCCGCGCACGACGCCGGGGTGCCGGTGCGCCCACAGCGCCGCGACGAGACCGCCGGTCGAGTGCCCCATGAGCATGATCGCGACGTGCGCCCCGAGGTCCTCCCGCACGACGTCAAGCGCGGCGGCGATGTCGGCGTCGTACTCCTCGAGGTGGTCCGCGTACCCGGGGGTCTGGTGCGGACGCAGGCTGCGACCGTACTTGCGCAGGTCGACGGCGTAGAACGCGGCGCCGAGGCCGTGCCAGGTCTGGGCGAGCTCGGTCTGGAAGAAGTAGTCGCTCCAGCCGTGCAGGTAGAGCACCGCGCGCGCGGGGCGCAGGGGCTCCTCCGTGGGCGGGACGTGCCGGACGACCGTGACGACGACGTCGCCCTCGTCGTCGGGCTCCAGCTCGACGGTGCGCTGCTCGAACTCCGCCCCGAGCACGTCGGGGGCCCAGGCCGGGGACGTCACGGCGTGAGCACCACCTTGCCGAAGTGGTCGCCGGCCGCGAGCCGCGCGAGGCCGTCGCGCGCGCGGGCGAGGGGGAGCACCTGGTCGACGACGGGGCGCACCTCGCTCCGTGCGAGGAACCGCAGGAGCGCGGCGAGGTCGTCGCGCGAGCCCATGGTCACGCCCTGCACGCGGATCTCGTGGAAGAACACGCGCGTGAGCTCGGCGGGCGACGCGTCGCCGCTCGTCGCGCCCGCCACGACGACGGTGCCGCCCGGCCGCACGGACCGCAGCGAGTGGTTCCACGTGGCCTGCCCGACCGTCTCGACGACGACGTCGACGGGCGCGGGCAGGCGGGCGCCGGGTTCGAACGTCGCCGCCGCCCCGAGGCGGGCCGCTCCGGCGCGCTTCGCCGCGGAGCGAGACGTCACCCAGGTCTCGAGCCCCGCGGCGGCGCCGAGGGCGACGGCCGCCGTCGCGACCCCGCCGCCCGCGCCCTGCACGAGGACACGGTCGCCGGGGGCGGCGCCACCGGCGGTGAACAGCATGCGATAGGCGGTGAGCCACGCCGTCGGGACGCACGCGGCCTCGACGAAGGTCAGCTCGGGCGGCTTGGGGACGAGGTTGTGGCTCGGGACGGCGACGCGCTCCGCGAGGGTGCCGGGGTACCGCTCGGACAGCAGGGATCGACGCTCGGTGGGCCCGACGCCGTGCCCGTCCGCGCCGACGACCGCGTGCACGACGACCTCGGAGCCGTCGGGGGCGACGCCCGCGGCGTCGGTCCCGAGGATCATGGGCAGGCGGTCGGCGGGCAGCCCGACGCCGCGCAGCGACCAGAGATCATGGTGGTTGAGCGACGCGGCGCGCACGTCGACCGTGGTCCAGTGCTCACGGGACGCGGGCTCGGGGCGGTCCCCGACGACGAGGCCGGCCAGGGGGTCGTCGGGGTCGGTGCGGTCGGCGTAGGCGGCGAGCATGGGACCAACCTACGGTCCGGCCCGTGCTCCGACCACGGGGCCCGCCCGGGAGGATCCCCCCAGGACCTGCCCCGACGGCGAGCGCGTCAGTCGCGCACGCGCGCCCGCTCGCCGAGGAAGTCGGCGACGATCGGTCCGAGCTGGTCGAACTCGATGAGGAAGCCGTCGTGCCCGAAGTCGCTCGTGAGCGTCCGCAGGGGCTCGGCGCCGGGGATGCCGGCGGCGATGCGCGCGCAGTCGGCGGGGAGGAACAGCCGGTCGGTGTCGACGGCGACGACGAGCGCGTGCGCGGTGATCTGCGCGAGCGCCGCCTCGACGCCGCCGCGGTCGCGCCCGAGGTCGTGCGTGAGCATCGACTCGGTGAGCACGACGTACGAGTTCGCGTCGAACCGCCGCGCGAGCTTGTCCCCGTGGTGGTCGAGGTAGGACTGCACGGCGTAGCGGCCGTCGGTGAACGGGTCCTCGCCGCCCTGCGGCAGCCGGCCGAAGCGGTCGTCGAGCTCGCGCGCGGACCGGTAGGTGGCGTGCGCGATCTGCCGCGCGATGCCGAGCCCGACGTGCGGGCCGTCGCCGTCCGCGGCGTCGTAGTAGTCGCCGCCGCGGAAGCCCGGGTCCGCGCGGACGGCGCCGAGCTGCGGGTGGGCCCAGGCGATCTGGTCGCCCGTGGTCTGGGCGGCGGTCGCGATCGCGGCGAGCGAGACGACGTCGACCCCCGCCTCGGGCCCGAGGAGCGCCCACTCCAGCACGCGGTGCCCGCCCATCGAGGCGCCGACGACGAACGCCCACGACGAGATGCCGAGCGTCCGGGCGAGCTCGATCTCGACCGCGACCTGGTCGCGCGTCGTGACGCGCGGGAACCGGCTGCCCCACGGGCGGCCGTCGGGCGCGGTCGACGCCGGTCCGGTGGTGCCCTGGCAGCCGCCGAGCACGTTGGGCGCGACGACGAACCAGCGGTCGGTGTCGATCGGGGCGCCGGGCCCGACGAGCGACTCCCACCAGCCCGCGGTGACGTGCCCCGGGCCGGCGGGGCCGCTCACGTGCGAGTCGCCGGTGAGGGCGTGCAGCACGAGGACGGCGTTCGACCCGTCGGGCGCGAGCGTGCCCCACGTCTCGTACGCGACCCGGACGTCGGGCAGGCGGGCGCCGGACTCGAGGTCGAACGTGCCGACGTCGGCGAAGCGTCGCCGGCCCGCCGGGTCGCCCTCGCGCCACGCCCCGGTCGCCGGGACCGGGGCCTTCACCCGCGCGCGCGACGGCGCCACGCCGTGCGTCGACGAGTCGCCCGGCCGCGCGCCGGAGCGGGCGTCGGGGGCGGGGGAGAGGAGCTCGTCGTTCACCGGAGTCACCGTCGGCCACTGTACGGCCGGGGCGCCCAGGGCGCCCCGGCTGTCCAGATCCGTCATCGTCGCGCCCGTCGTCGGCCGGTCAGGAGCCCAGCGCCGACTTGGCGGCGGTGAACCCGAGCTCGAGGTCGGCGAGGATGTCGTCGACGTGCTCGATGCCGACCGCGAGGCGGACCAGGCCCGGCGTCACGCCGGACTTCGCCTGCTCCTCGGGGCTGAGCTGGGCGTGCGTCGTCGACGCCGGGTGGATGACGAGCGACCGGACGTCGCCGATGTTCGCCACGTTCGAGTGGAGCTGCAGCGCGGAGACGAACGCCTGCCCGGCGTCGCTGCCGCCGTCGAGCTCGAACGCAAGGACCGCGCCCGCGCCGCGCGGCAGGTACTTCTGCGCGTTCGCGTGCCACGGGCTCGAGGGCAGGCCCGCGTAGTGGACGGTCCGGACGTCGTCGCGCGCCTCGAGCCACTCGGCGACCTTCTGCGCGTTGGCGACGTGGCGCTCGACGCGCAGCGACAGCGTCTCGATGCCCTGCGCGATGAGGAACGCGTTGAAGGGCGAGATCGCCGAGCCCAGGTCGCGCAGGAGCTGGACGCGCGCCTTGAGCACGTACGCGAGGTTGGCACCGAGGATGCCGCCCACGCCGAGGTCGCGCGCGTAGACGAGACCGTTGTACGAGGGGTCGGGCGTGTTGTAGTTCGGGAACCGCTCCGGGTGCGCCGCGTAGTCGAACGTGCCGCCGTCGACGATCACGCCGCCGATCGCGGAGCCGTGGCCGCCGAGGTACTTCGTCGCGGAGTGCACGACGACGTCCGCCCCGTGCTCGAGCGGGCGCAGCAGGTAGGGCGTGGCGACCGTGTTGTCGACGATCAGCGGGACACCGACCTCGTGCGCGACCGCCGCGACGGCCTCGATGTCGAGGACGTCGGCCTGCGGGTTCGGGATCGTCTCGCCGAAGAACAGCTTGGTGTTCGGGCGCACGGCGTCGCGCCAGGCCTGCGGGTCGTGCGGGTCGGCGACGAACGTCGTCTCGACCCCGAGCTTGGCGAGCGAGTACTGCAGGAGGTTGTAGGTGCCGCCGTACAGGCTCGGGGAGGCGACGACGTGGTCGCCCGCCTCGGCGACGTTGAGGATCGCGAACGTCGTCGCGGCCTGCCCGGACGCGAGGAGCAGCGCGCCGACGCCGCCCTCGAGCGAGGCGATGCGGTTCTCCACGACCTCCTGCGTCGGGTTGCCGATGCGCGTGTAGATCGGGCCGAGGTCCTTGAGCGCGAACCGGTCGGCCGCGACTGAGGCGTCCGGGAAGACGAACGACGTGGTCTGGTAGATCGGGAGCGCGCGGGCGCCGGTCGTCGGGTCGGCGGTCTGGCCGGCGTGGACCTGGCGCGTCTCGAAGGACCAGGCGGGGGCGGTGTCGGTGCTCATGGTTGCTCTCCTGCGGGTGGGGTGGGACGGCGGCGTGCGGGTGCACCGGGGCGGGTGCGGCGGGGACGGGGTCGTCGACCGCGGCGAGAGGCGCACGCGGGACGGGATGCCGCGGCGAGGGCGTCGTCGACGACGGCTCGCGGGCAGGCGAACGTGCGCTCGGGTCAGCGACACATTCGACGGGACATGAGGCTGAGGCTAGGCGCGTCGTCGGCGACCCGGTAGGCCCTTCTCACCATTCGAGACCACATTCTGAGAAGGCCCCGGCTGCTCGGATCGCGCGGAGCGGACGTTCCGGGCAGACTCGTGCGAGTGCTGTCAACGAGACACGCCGAGGAGGGGTTGATGAACCGCGTGACCCGGAGCGCGCCGCGCCGTCGCGTCGCCGCGGCGGGGGCCGCCGGAGCGCTCGTGCTCGCGCTCGGCGTGGGCCTCGCGCCGACCGCGTCGTCCGCGCCGTCGGACGACGACGTGCGCGCCGCGCGCGAGGCCGCCGACGGCGCGTCACGGGACGTCGCGACGGTCGAGCGCGAGCTCGCGGCGCTGCGCGACCGGCACGCGTCCGCGGTCGCGGCCGTCGAGACGGCGGCGGAGGAGTACGCCGCGGCGCAGGGCGAGCTCGAGGCCGCCGACGCCGAGGTGCGCGACGCCCAGGCGGCGCTCGCGACGGCCCGGTCGGGCGAGTCCGACGCGCGGGCCTCCGTCGGTGCCCTCTTCCGCGCGTCACGCCAGGGCTCGACGGAGCTCGACGCCCTGCGGACGGTCCTGGACGCGGACGGCGTCGAGCAGGTCGTCGCGCGCGAGAACGCCGAGCGCGTCGCGGGCCGCACCGCCGGACGTGCGGTCGAGACGCACGCGACGGCGCGCGCCGTCGCCGGCACGGCCCGCGCGCGGGCCGACGCGGCGCTCGCGCACCAGGCCGAGGTCGAGGACCGCGCGCGCGACGCGCTCGCCGCCGCCCAGGTCTCCTCCGGGGCGCTCGACGAGGCCGTGCAGGAGTCGGCGGCACGCCGGGAGACGCTGCTCGCCGAGCTCGCGCAGGCCCGGACCACGAGCGTCGACGTCGAGCGGGAGCGCCAGGACGCGCTCGACGCGCAGGCCGCGAGCGCGCGCGAGAGCGCGGCCCGGGAGCGGGTCGCACCGCCCGCTGCGGGGACGCCGGCGGCGGCGCCGTCCGCCCCGGCCGCGCCGTCCGCCCCGGCCGCGCCGTCCGCCCCGGCCGCGCCGAACCCGGCTCCGGCTCCTGCCCCCGCACCGGCTCCCGCTCCCGCTCCCGCCCCGGCTCCGGCCCCAGCGCCTGCCCCGGCTCCGGCGCCTCAGCCCACTCCTGCCCCGCCGCCCGTCGTCACGCCGCCGCCCGGCACGGGCGTGGGGAACGGCGCCCAGGGCCAGGCCGCCGTCGCGTGGGCGCGCACGAAGATCGGCGCGCCGTACGTGTTCGGCGGCACCGGGCCGGGCTACGACTGCTCGGGCCTCACGTCCCGCGCGTGGGCCGCCGCGGGCGTCGACATCACCCGGACGTCGCGCTCGCAGTACCAGCGCGTGCAGAAGATCTCCTACGACCGCCTCCGCCCGGGCGACCTCATCTTCTACGCCAACGACACGTCGAACCCGTCGACCATCCGCCACGTCGCGATGTACACCGGCGGCGGGATGATGATCGAGGCGCGGCAGCCCGGCAGCCCCGTGCACGAGGTCGCGATGCGCTGGGCCGACGCGATGCCGTACGCGGGCCGACCGTAGCCCGACGCACGACGGCGGCCGCCCACCTCGTGAGGTGGGCGGCCGCCGTCGTACGGGGGGACGAGCCGGTCAGTGGCCCGGCGTGTGGTACCCGGAGTCGATGGCGCGCTGCAGGGAGCGCTCGATCTCGGCCTCGGCGTCGGCGCGGCCGACCCAGTGGGCGCCCTCGACGGACTTGCCGGGCTCGAGGTCCTTGTAGACCTCGAAGAAGTGCTGGATCTCCAGGCGGTGGAAGTCGGACACGTCGTCGATGTCCTGGCGCCACGCGGCACGCTGGTCGCCCGTCGGGACGCACAGCACCTTGTCGTCGCCGCCGGCCTCGTCGCGCATGCGGAACATGCCGAGCGCGCGGCAGCGGATCAGGCAGCCCGGGAACGTGGGCTCCTCGAGCAGCACGAGGGCGTCCAGCGGGTCGCCGTCCTCGCCGAGCGTCCCCTCGATGAACCCGTAGTCGTCGGGGTAGCGGGTCGAGGTGAAGAGCATGCGGTCGAGGCGGATGCGACCGGTCGCGTGGTCCACCTCGTACTTGTTGCGCTGCCCCTTGGGGATCTCGATCGTGACGTCGAACTCCACTGCTTCCTCCAGTCGTACCGGCACCGCGGCGCTCGGGCGGTGGCTGGTGTCGGATGATCGACGGACGACGCCGTCGTGCGGGAACTAGTGTGACACGGGACGTCCGCCCACAAGAGTCCGTACGGCCCTGGGCGGGCGACGCCGTGAGTGATAATGCGCACGTGCCCGCCGCCCCGGGGGTGGGTCGGACGACCGGCGACCGGTCGGGACGGGCGGGCGGACGACGCGCCCCGGTGACCGGGGCGGACCGAGGGAGAGGTATGGGCTGGGCGACGCGCACGGGCGTGGCCGTCGGCGTGGTGCTCGCGCTCGCGGGCGGGTACGCCGTGGCGGACGCGTACGACGTCGTCCCCGGCGTGCTGACGCTCGAGCCGCCCGTCCCGGAGCCGCCGCCGTTCCCGCAGGCGCCGGGCGCGGCCGCCGCGCCGCCGCTCGAGGTGGAGCTGCCGGCGCTCGACGACGCGGCGCCCGTCCCCGCGACCGGCGCGGTGCAGACGCTCGTGGACGGGCTCGTCGCGGACACGCGGCTCGGCCCGCGCGTGGGCGTCCTCGTGACCGACGCGGTGACGGGCGAGGTGCTGGGCGCTGCCGGCGAGAGCGTGGGGCACGTCCCGGCGTCGACCCTCAAGACGTTCACCGCCGCGGCGGCGCTCACCTCGCCGGGAGCGCACACCACGCTGCCCACCCGAGCCGTCCTCGAGGGGCAGGAGACGGTGTACCTCGTGGGCGGGGGCGACATGATGCTCGCGGCCGGTGCCGGGGACCCGACGGCGGTCAACGGCCGGGCCGGGCTCGGCGACCTGGCCGCGCAGGTCGCGGGCGAGCTGCGGCTGACGGGACGCACGACGATCTCGCTGCGCCTCGACGACACGCTGTTCACCGGGCCCGCGGTCGCCCCGACCGTCGACCCGGCCAGCGTGCGCAACGGCTACGTCGCGCCCGTCGCGGCGCTCGCGGTGAACATCGCGCGCCTCACCGACGAGGAGTACGCGCCGCGCGCCGAGGACCCGGCCCTCGCCGCAGCCGAGGCGTTCGTGGCCGCGCTCGCGCAGGAGGGCGTCACCGTCTCCGGGGACGTCGTGCGAGCCCCGGCGCCGAGCGAGGGGCGCACGGTGGGCGAGGTGGAGTCCGCCCCGCTCGGCGACGTCGTCGCGTACCTGCTCCAGCACTCGGACAACACGATCACCGAGGTCGTCGGCCGGGTCGTCGCGCTCGACGCGGGCCTGCCCGGCTCGGGTGCCGGCGCGACCCAGGCCGTGCGGGCGGCGGTCGAGGGCCTCGGCGTCGACCTCGCGGGCGCGACGCTCGCGGACCTGTCCGGGCTCGGCGACGGCTCCGTCGTCACGCCCGCACAGCTCGACGAGGTCGTGGGCCTCCTGGCCGACCCTGCGCACCCGCGGCTGCGGCCCGGCGCGGTGGGCCTGCCCGTCGCGGGGCTGTCCGGGACGCTCGACGAGCGCTACCTCGCCAACGCGGGCCGCGGCGTCGTGCGCGCGAAGACCGGCAGCCTGCCGAACGTCACGTCGCTCGCCGGGACGGTCGTCACCGCGGACGACCGCCTCCTCGTGTTCTCCCTCATGGCCGACGCCGTCCCGGACGGCGGCACCTACGGCGCGCGCCTGATCCTCGACGACTTCGTCGCGTCGCTCGCGGAGTGCGGCTGCAGCGCCTGACGGGCCGCGCCACGTCTGGGGGAGGGCTCCCGGTTCAGGGGCCGTGCGTCGCGTCCGCCAGCCAGTCCTCGACCTCCAGGCCGGGCACGCGGGAGAACTCGCGGACGTCGTTCGTCACCAGCACGAGCCCGAGCGACCGGGCGTGCCCGGCGAGGAGCGCGTCGTACGGGTCGACAGGGGTGCCGCGGGCCGCGAGGACGGCGCGGACCCTGCCGGCGTGCATCGCCGCCAGGCTGTCGAAGGGCAGCACGTCGACGAGCGACAGCAGCTCGTCGACCGCCTGACGGTTGCGGGCCGGGTCCTGCGAGCGCTCCACGCCGTACTCCAGCTCCATCTCGCTCACGGTCGAGACCGCGACGCGCCCCTCTGCCTCGCGCAGCCTCGGCCGCGCGGCCGCGCCGTGCCCGCGGAGGAGGGCGACGAGCACGTTCGTGTCCAGCAGGTAGAGGGTGCTCACAGGGCCTCGCGCTCGTCCGCGGTGCCCTGGTCGCGCTCGGCGAGGAACCCGGGACCGGCGCGTAGGCCGTGCTCGAACCACTCGTCCCACCCGAAGCCGGCCGGGGTGATGACCCGTGACCGGCCGACGGCCCGGACGTCCACCTCCCGGACGTCGTCGGGCAGCGCGACCGCCTTGGGCAGCCGGACCGCCTGCGTCCGGTTGCTGCGGAACACCGTCGTGCGCACCATGCCGACCTCCCGTCGTATATCCCGAGAGTATATCCTCCGGGCGTGCTCGAACCCGTCGGCCGGGCGAGCGGGTTACCGTGGGCCGGTGACTCTCGTCGAGCAGGACGGCCGACCCCACGGCCCGTCGCGCGGCGACCGGTCGGTCGTCGACTGGTCCGCCGCCGCGCAGATCGCCGGGCGCCTCGCGCGCCCGGGGCCCCAGGCGTCGCGCGCCGAGCTGGCCGACCTCGTCGAGGGGCTGCGCACCGCGGCGGGCGAGGCCGTCCCGCACGTGCTCGACGTGACCCGCATGACGCCCGTCGCGGGGACCCCGGAGACGCTGGGCACGGTGCACGTCGTGGACCGGCCCCGCTGGGCGCGCGCCAACACAGAGATCATGGCGTCGCTCACCACGGGCGTCACCGAGGCGCTCGTGGGGGAGAGCGGGCGCGTGCCACAGGCGACCGCCCTCGTCGGCGCCGCGCAGGTCGGGTCGGTCCTTGCGGTCCTCTCGAGCCGCGTCCTCGGCCAGTTCGACCCGTACAGCGGGCAGGCCGCCGCGGGGGCGGGCCCCGGCCGGCTCGTGCTCGTCGCGCCCAACGTGCTCCAGGTGGAGCGCGCGCTCGACCTGCGGCCCGCCGACTTCCGCCTCTGGGTGTGCCTGCACGAGCAGACGCACGCCCTCCAGTTCGCGGCGGCGCCGTGGCTCGCGGACCACCTGCGCACGCGCGCGGGCGACCTCCTCACCGAGCTCTCCGCGTCGTCGCGACGCCTCGCCGAGGCCCGCCTGCGCGACAAGCTCGTCGCCGTGGGGCGCGCCGTCCTGCACGCGGTGCGCGGCGAGGGCACGACCCTCCTCGACGGCCTCCTCACGCCCGAGGAGCAGGACCGGCTCGCCGACGTCACGGCCGTCATGGCGCTCCTGGAAGGCCACGCGGACGTCGCCATGGACGCCGTCGGGCCCCGCACCGTGCGCACCGTGCGCAGCATCCGGCGCAAGTTCGACGCGCGGCGCGACGGCGAGGGCAGCTCCGGCCTCGACGTCGTGCTGCGGCGCCTGCTCGGCATGGACGCCAAGATCGCCCAGTACCGCGACGGGGCGGCGTTCGTCCGCGCGGTCGAGAAGGACGTCGGGCGCGACGGCTTCAACGCCGTCTGGGCGTCCCCGGAGAACCTGCCCACGGCCCGCGAGATCGCCGACGCGCGCGCCTGGGTGCGCCGCGTGCACGGCTGAGCCGTGGGCGGGCCGGCGCCGGTCGTCGCCGCCGCGCGCCACGCCGTGCGCGGCGCGCTCGCGGACCTTCCCGCAGGGGCGACGGTGCTCGTCGCCTGCTCCGGCGGCGCCGACTCGACGGCACTCGCGGCCGCCACGGCGTTCGTGGCGCCGCGCCTCGGGCTGCGGGCGGGCGCCGTCGTCGTGGACCACGGGCTCCAGGACGGCAGCGCCGCCGTCGCGGCGGCCGCCGCCGAGCGGTGCCGCGACCTGGGGCTCGACCCGGTGGAGGTGCGCCGCGTCGTCGTCCCGACGGCGGGCGACGGCCCGGAGGCCCACGCCCGGACGGCCCGGTACGCCGCGCTCGACGACGCCGCGGCGGCCCACGGCGCCGGCGCGGTGCTCCTGGGCCACACGCTCGACGACCAGGCCGAGACGGTGCTGCTCGGCCTCGCCCGCGGGGCGGGGGCGCGCTCGCTCGCCGGCATGGCGCCGCGGCGCGGGGCGTACCGGCGCCCGTTCCTCGCCCTGCGGCGCACGCAGACCGAGGCGGTGTGCCGCACGCTCGGGCTCGACTGGTGGGACGACCCCACGAACACGGGCCCGCCGCTGCGCTCGCAGGTCCGCGGACGGGTCGTGCCGGCGCTCGTCGAGGTCCTCGGCCCGGGCGCGGTGCCGGCGCTCGCGCGCAGCGCCGACCTCCTGCGGGACGACGCCGACCTCCTCGACGCGCTCGCGGCCGACCTCCTCGCCGCGGCGCTCGTCCCACCCGGCGCGGACCCCGCCTCCGGCGCGGACCCCGGCCCCGGCGCGGCCCCCGGCCGCGGCGGGGGAGCGTCGCCCCGCGCGACGGTCGTGCTCGACGTCGGCCCGCTCGCCGCCGCGCACCCGGCGCTGCGGCGTCGGGCGCTGCGGTCCGCGGCGCTGCGCGTGGGGTGCCCGGGGAGCGACCTGTTCGCCGTCCACGTCGACGCGCTCGACGCGCTCGTCACCGCGTGGCGCGGCCAAGGCCCGGTGCACCTCCCGGGCGACCGCAGGGCGTCGCGCGCGTGTGGCAGGCTTTCCCTGGGCCCGGGACCAACGCGCCGGGCCGGCACCTCCCCCCTCCCCCCAGCTCAGGAGTGACCCCCGTGGAAGCATCGGACGTCGCAGGCGACCTCGAGAACATCCTGCTCACCGAGGACCAGCTCGGTGCGCGGCTCGACGAGATCGCCGCGCAGATCGACCGTGACTACGCGGGCAAGGACCTCCTGCTCGTCGGCGTGCTCAAGGGCGCCGTCATGGTCATGGCGGACCTGGCGCGCCGCCTGCACAGCCACGTCGAGATGGACTGGATGGCCGTGTCGTCGTACGGCTCGGGCACCAAGTCGTCGGGCGTCGTGCGCATCCTCAAGGACCTCGACGCCGACCTCACCGGCCGCAACGTGCTCATCGTCGAGGACATCATCGACTCGGGCCTCACGCTCTCGTGGCTGCTGTCGAACCTCCGCTCGCGCGGGCCGGCGTCGGTCGAGATCGCGGCGATGCTCCGCAAGCCCGACGCGGCGAAGACCGAGGTCGACGTGCGCTACGTCGGCTTCGACATCCCCAACGAGTTCGTCGTCGGCTACGGCCTCGACTACGCGGAGAAGTACCGCAACCTGCCGTTCGTCGGGACGCTCGCGCCGCACGTCTACTCGAGCTGAGCCGGGCGGCGGCGGGCCACGAGCCCGCCCGGACCGCCCAGGGAGCTGCTCAGGAAGTACGGACCACGCCCTGGGCGAACAGAGGGAAGATCCCCAGCAGGCGCCAAGGTCCAGAGTGTAGTTTCGAGCCCGAACACTTGCGCGAGCGGAGGGATCCGGGGCGCACGCCCCGTCGCCGATGAACATCAAGAAGATTCTCAGTGGGCCGATCGTCTGGATCGTCCTGGGCCTCGTGATCCTGTGGATCGCGTTCGCGACGTTGTCGCGCCCCACGGTCCAGCGCATCGACACGTCCGCGGGCCTCGAGCTGCTCTCGGGCGACACGGTCGAGCAGGCGCTCATCGTGGACGGCGACCAGCGCGTGCGTCTCACGCTGTCCGAGGACTACGTGGCCGACGAGGGCACGGACACCGAGGAGAACAAGGGCAAGAACGTCGAGTTCTACTACGTCCAGCCGCAGGGCGAGGCGGTCGTCGACGCCGTCGTCGCCGCGGAGCCGAAGGACGGGTACAACTCCGAGGTCGCGCAACCCTCGTTCTGGTCCTCGCTGCTCGGGCTGCTCATCCCGTTCCTCATCATCGGCGTGCTGTTCTGGTTCCTGCTGTCGCGCATGCAGGGCGGCGGCTCGCGCGTCATGGGCTTCGGCAAGTCGCGCGCCAAGCTCGTCTCGAAGGACACCCCGCAGGTGACGTTCGCGGACGTCGCGGGCGCCGACGAGGCGGTCGAGGAGCTCCACGAGATCAAGGAGTTCCTCTCCGACTCCGAGAAGTTCCAGGCCGTCGGCGCCAAGATCCCCAAGGGCGTCCTGCTCTACGGCCCTCCCGGCACGGGCAAGACGCTGCTCGCCCGCGCCGTCGCCGGCGAGGCGGGCGTGCCGTTCTACTCGATCTCCGGCTCGGACTTCGTCGAGATGTTCGTCGGCGTGGGCGCGAGCCGCGTCCGCGACCTGTTCAACCAGGCCAAGGAGAACTCGCCCGCGATCATCTTCGTCGACGAGATCGACGCCGTCGGCCGCCACCGCGGCGCCGGCATGGGCGGCGGCCACGACGAGCGCGAGCAGACGCTCAACCAGCTCCTCGTGGAGATGGACGGCTTCGACGTCAAGACGAACGTCATCCTCATCGCCGCGACCAACCGCCCCGACATCCTCGACCCGGCGCTCCTGCGCCCGGGCCGCTTCGACCGCCAGATCGCGGTCGAGGCGCCCGACCTCAAGGGTCGCGAGGCGATCCTGCGGGTGCACGCGGCGGGCAAGCCGATCGTCCCGGAGATCGACCTGGCGGCCGTCGCGCGTCGCACGCCCGGCTTCACCGGTGCCGACCTCGCGAACGTGCTCAACGAGGCGGCGCTCCTCACCGCCCGCAGCGGGGCGCAGCTCATCGACGACCGGGCGCTCGACGAGGCGATCGACCGCGTGATCGCCGGTCCGCAGAAGCGCACGCGCGTCATGAACGTCAAGGAGCAGAAGATCACCGCGTACCACGAGGGCGGCCACGCCCTCGTCGCGGCGGCCATGCGCTACACGGACCCCGTCACGAAGGTGACGATCCTGCCGCGCGGCCGGGCGCTCGGGTACACGATGGTCATGCCGACCGAGGACAAGTACTCCACGACGCGCAACGAGCTGCTCGACCAGCTCGCGTACGCGATGGGCGGTCGCGTCGCCGAGGAGCTCGTCTTCCACGACCCCACGACGGGCGCCTCGAACGACATCGAGAAGGCGACCGCGATCGCGCGCAAGATGGTCACCGAGTACGGCATGAGCGAGCGCGTCGGCGCGATCAAGCTCGGCTCCGGCTCGGGCGAGCCGTTCCTCGGCCGCGACATGGGCCACCAGCGCGACTACTCGGAGTCGGTCGCGGGCACGGTGGACCACGAGGTCCGCAAGCTCGTCGAGGCCGCGCACGACGAGGCGTGGGAGGTGCTCACGCAGTACCGCGACGTGCTCGACGCCCTCGTGCTCGAGCTCCTCGAGAAGGAGACGCTGAACCAGGCCGAGCTCGCGCGCGTGTTCTCCCCGGTCGAGAAGCGCGCCCCGCGCGACGTCTGGCTCTCGAGCGAGCAGCGGGCCGTCTCCCAGCGCGGGCCCGTGCTCACCGACGCCGAGAAGGCGGCGCAGAACGGCGCGCCCGTGATCCCGCAGGACGAGGCCGCGGCCGCGAACGACGAGCTCCCCCCGGAGCGGATCGGCGAGGTGCCCGCGGACAGCCCGCTCGACCGCGCGCTCGGCCGCGACACCACCACGGACGTCACGGACGTGCGCGAGCCGGGGCAGGACTGATGGGCACCCCCACGGGCGCCTCGGCGGGCACGGGCGCGATCACCCCGGCCCGGTCGGCGGAGGGCCTGCGCGCCCCCGCGGACGTCCCGCCGTACGACCAGGACCGCGCGGAGGCCGCCGTCCGCGAGCTGCTGCTCGCCGTCGGCGAGGACCCGGACCGCGAGGGGCTGCGCGAGACGCCGGCCCGCGTGGCGCGCGCGTACCGCGAGATCTTCGCGGGCCTGCGCCAGGAGGCCGCGGACGTCCTGACGACGACCTTCGACCTCGGCCACGAGGAGATGGTGCTCGTCAAGGACATCGAGGTGTACTCGACGTGCGAGCACCACCTCGTGCCCTTCCACGGCGTCGCGCACGTGGGGTACATCCCCAACGTGGACGGCCGCATCACGGGCCTGTCGAAGCTCGCGCGCCTCGTCGAGGTGTACGCGCGCCGCCCGCAGGTGCAGGAGCGGCTCACGTCCCAGGTCGCGGACGCGCTCGTGGAGCACCTCAAGCCCCGCGGTGCGATCGTCGTCGTCGAGTGCGAGCACCTGTGCATGTCGATGCGCGGCGTGCGCAAGCCCGGCGCGCGCACCGTCACGTCGGCGGTGCGGGGCCAGATGCGCGACGGCGCGACGCGGGCCGAGGCGATGAGCCTCATCCTGGGGCGCTAGGCCCGTGGACCGGTTCGTGGTCGCGGGGCTCGAGGAGCTCGCGGACGTCGGACGCACGCTCGTCATGGGCGTCGTCAACGTCACGCCCGACTCGTTCTCCGACGGCGGCGAGTGGTTCGAGCCGGACGCCGCGATCGCCCACGGGCGCGAGCTGCTGGGCGAGGGCGCGGACATCCTCGACGTCGGCGGGGAGTCGACCCGCCCCGGGGCGGGCCGGGTTCCCGTCGAGGCGGAGCTCGCGCGCGTGCTCCCCGTGATCTCCGCGCTCGCGGCCGAGGGGGCGGTCGTCAGCGTCGACACGACGCGCGCGGTCGTCGCGGAGCGCGCGGTCGCGGCGGGCGCCCGGCTCGTCAACGACGTCTCCGGCGGTCTCGCCGACCCGGCGATGGCCGACGTCGTCGCGCGCACGGGCGTCGCCTACGTCTGCATGCACTGGCGCGGGCACGCTGACGTCATGGACGACCTCGAGGACTACGACGACGTCGTCACGGACGTGCGCGACGAGCTGGCCGCGCGCGTGGACGTGCTCCTCGCGGCGGGCGTGCGGCGCGAGCAGGTCGTGCTCGACCCGGGTCTCGGTTTCTCGAAGGCCGGGTCGTCGAACTGGCCGCTGCTCGCGCGCCTGCGCGAGCTCGAGGCGCTGGGCCTGCCCGTCCTCGTGGGCGCGTCCCGCAAGCGGTTCCTCGGGCACCTCCTCGCGCGCTCCGACGGGCGGCCCGTCCCGCCGCTCCTGCGCGACGACGCGACCGCCGCGGTCACGACCCTCGCCGCGGCGTCGGGCGCGTGGTGCGTGCGGGTCCACGCGGTCCGGGCGTCCGCCGACGCCGTGCGGGTCGCCGCCGCCTGGGGCCGGGCCCGCGACGAGGTCGTGGGTCCCGGGGACGGCGCCGCGGCGGAGCCGACGGATCGACCGAGGGCCGGGAGCGACTCGACGGCGCGGCCCACGACCTAGCAGGATGGGCGAGGGGCCCCGCGGCGCGGGGCGGCCCGGCGCAGCACGACACACGCAACGAGACACGGTGACGACGACCCGCCCCCGTGGGCGACGACGCAGCACCGGACGGGAGCACGACGTGACCACAGCGTTCGCAGGAGCGGTCCTCGACGCGGACGGACGGCCGTTCGACCGGATCCGCCTCACGGGCCTGAGCGCGACGGGCCACCACGGCGTCTTCGAGCACGAGAAGGCGCAGGGCCAGCTCTTCCGGGCCGACGTCGTGCTCCACCTGGACACGCGCGCCGCGGCGAGCGGGGACGACCTCTCCCGGACGGTCAGCTACGCGGGTGTCGCCGAGGACGTCGTCGCCGTCCTCGCCGGGTCGCCCGCCGACCTCGTCGAGACCGTCGCCGAGCGCATCGCCGCGACGATCCTCACGCACGACGACGTCGTGGCCGTCGACGTCGCGGTGCACAAGCCGCAGGCGCCGATCACGGTCCCGTTCGAGGACGTCGAGGTCGTCATCCGACGCGACCGCGTGGTCGTCCCCGTGGTCGCACCGCTGTCGCGCCGTGCGGAGCAGTCGCGCGACGCGCAGCCCGTCGGGCCGATCCCGGTCGGGTCGGTGGCCCCCGCGCTCATCCACGGCGTCGGCGACGTGCCCGCGCCCGACGACCGGACCCCGCTCGCCCCCGCGCCCGAGGTCATGCCACCCAGCATCCTCCCGGGCTCGGCCGGTGCCCCGGTCGAGGACGCGCGCACCGCGGCCGAGACCGGAGCGGTGGCCGCCGGGTCACCCGAGGACGCGCTCGACGCGACCCGCGAGGCTCCCGCCGTCCGGGACGACGCCGTCCCCGGCGACGACCGCTCCGAGCAGCAGACCCCCGCGGAGGCACCGCACGGCGAGGCCCCGTACGGGGAGGCGCCGTACGCGGAGCCCGCGCACGACGACCGCGGCGAGCCCGCGCACGACGACGCGGCACCGCACCCGCAGCAGGCGGCGTCGTGCGACGAGCTCGTCGCCGGGTCGGTCCCCGCGGCCGGCCCCGCCGAGCACGTGCTGCACCACGACGCGCCGCCGGTCGCGCCCGGCGCGCCGTCGGGCGAGCAGCAGACCGTCCCCGGCGACGCCGCGCCCGTCGAGCACGCCGCCCCCGAGGCCGAGCCGCTGCCGTACGGCGCCGCGGCCGAGCCCGCCCCGGCGCACGACGAGGCCCACGGCGGGGCGCACGACGCCGCGGAGGTGGCCGCGCCCGTCGAGCACGACCGGATGGACGACGTGCCCGCCGGGTTCGTCGAGGTCGTGCTCGCGCTGGGCGCGAACCTCGGCGACGCCCAGCAGACGCTGCGCGACGCGATCACGGACCTCGACCGGATCTCCGGTCTCGAGATCACGGAGGTCTCGCCGCTGGCCCGGACGGAGGCCGTGGGTGGCCCCGACCAGCCGGACTACCTCAACACCGTCCTCCTCGCGCGCACGCGCCTGTCGGCGCGCGACCTGCTGCACGCGTGCCAGGCGGTCGAGCAGGCGCACGGCCGGGTGCGCGACGAGCGCTGGGGCCCCCGCACGCTCGACGTCGACCTCATCGTCTACGGCACGCTGACGGCCGTCGCCGACGACCTGGAGCTGCCGCACCCCCGCGCGCACGAGCGGGCGTTCGTGCTCGAGCCGTGGTCGCAGATCGACCCGGACGCGGTGCTCCCGGGCCTCGGGGGCGGCCCCGTCGCGGCCCTCGCGGCGACCGCGCCCGACCGCGGGGGCATCCGGTGGCTCGCGCTCGACTGGCTGACGGACCCTGCTCCCGACCCGACGGGCGCCGTGCCCGTCACCACGGGCAGCACGGACGCCGCGCCGCCGCCCGCGCCCGTCGACGTGCCCGACCCCTACCAGCAGGCGCACACCGGTCCCGTCGCCGCCCCGTACGACGGTCCCGCGACGCCCGGCGGCGGCGTGCCCGCCCCCGACGGCGCGCCGGCACCGCAGCACCCGGCACCGCAGCAGTCGGCACCGCAGCAGCCCGTGCCGCCGCACGAGCCGCACCCGGCGCCGCAGCAGCCGCTCGCGCAGGAGCCCCTCGCGCAGCAGCCCGCGGCTCCGCAGCAGCCCGTCCCGCAGCAGCCGCCGCACGTCCAGCAGGCGGAGCCGCCGCAGCCGCCCGCACCGGAGCCCGCGCCCCCGGCCGCCCCGCCGCAGCCCGCGGTCGTGCCGCAGCCGGCCGGTCTCCCGCAGACCGTGACGCCGAGCGAGGCGCTCCCGGCACGGCCGGTCTTCGCGCCCGTCTCCGAGGGCGTCGCGCCCGAGGGGGCGGCCCCGCCGATCGTCCCCGACGGCTCGTTCGACCCGCGCGAGGACGCGGGCGTCCCCGTCGCCCCGTTCCCCGGGCCGTCGAACCGGCCGCCGTCGCACCCCGTGCCGTCGTCGCCCGACGCCGGGCACGCCCCGGACGCCGGGCCCGCCCCGGCTCAGGACGCGGCGCGCTTCCCCGAGCACGGCGCACCCGCGCACCCGGTCTTCCCGCCGGTCCACGCGCCCGAGCCCGTGCCGACGGCGCCGCAGCAGCCGGTCGCGCAGCCCGCGCACCCGCAGCCGCCCGCGGACGCCGCGTCGTCCGGTGACGACATCATCCGGTCGGTGCCGTTCCCGCCGGTCTCGGGCGGCGGACCGGCGTCCGCCCCCGGCCCGCTCGCGGACGCGGGGCTCCCGGCGAACGACCCGTGGCCGCCGTTCGGGCCGGTGTCCGGCGACGGTCGCGACGACGAGCGCTGATGCGGCGCACCTCTGTTCGCACCCTGCTGCTCGTGGCGGTCGCGACCGCCGTCGGCGGGTGGTTCGTCGTGCGCCTGCTCCAGAGCCGCGGCACGCTCCTGCCGGCGGTGCCGTGGATCGTGGACGTCACCGTCCTCGCGCTCGCGGCAGCCGTCTTCTGGGCGGGCTGGACCGTGCGCGCGTACCAGCAGGGCAAGCGTCCGTCGCTCGACGCGATCCGGGCGGCGCGCACGTTCGTCCTCGCGAAGGCGGCCGCGCTGACGGGCGCACTCCTGACGGGCTGGTACGGCGCGCAGGTGCTCGCCGCCCTGCCCGACCTCTCGATCGACGCGTTCCGCGACCGGGCCCTCGCGGCCGGGGTGGCCGCCGCGTGCGCGGTGGTGCTGGCCGTCGTCGGGCTCGTTGCCGAGCGGTTCTGCCAGCTCCCGCCCGACGACCGCGGCGAGGGCCGGGAGGGCCGCGAGGGCTCGGTGACGCGCGAGGACCCGGAGACTCCGGGCGCGGGCACGCCCGCCTGAGACGCGCCCTCCGCCCCGGCCTGTGCACGACCCGGTCCGCACCGGGACGGGATGGGAGAATCGACGCATGACCGACCCTGCACGGGACCAGGACCCCCGCGGCACCGGCCCCTTCGACCCGCCCGGCATCGAGTGGACGCGCGTGTCGCCGCGGCTCGTCACGGCGCGCCTGCTGTCCGTGGGCATCACGCTCGCGGTCCCGGCCGTCGCCGTGGTCGTGCTCGCGATCCTCTTCCCGCACTGGTGGCAGTGGCTCGTGCTCGGCGTGCTCGCGCTCCTGGGCCTGTGGGCGGCCGTCCTCGTGCCGCGCCAGGTCCGCGCGATCGGCTACGCGGAGCGTGACGACGACCTCCTGATCCGCCACGGCATCATGTTCCGCACGCTCGTCGTCGTGCCCTACGGCCGCATGCAGTACGTCGACGTCCAGGCCGGGCCGCTCGCGCGCAAGCTCGGCATCGCCCAGGTCCAGCTCCACACGGCGTCCGCGTCGACCGACGCGACGATCGACGGTCTCGAGCCCGCCGAGGCGGAGCGCCTGCGCGACCGGCTCGCGTCGCGCGGCGAGGCGAGGCTGGCGGGCCTGTGAACGACGCACCGGCCACCGACGACCTCGTGTGGCACCGGGTGCACCCGGTCACCCCGCTCGTGCGGGGCTGGACGGTCATCGCGGTGCTCCTGGTCGTCGTCGGCCAGCAGACGCTCAACGGGCTGCCCGAGGGGGAGAACCTCCTCGAGGGCGACCGCTGGTGGATGATTCTCCTCGGCATCCTCGTGGTGGGGCTCGTGGGGCTCGGGTACTCGGCGGTCGCGTGGCGCATGACGAGCTACGCGGTCGACGACGAGTCGGTGCACCTGCGCACGGGCGTGCTGTTCCGGCAGCAGCGCAAGGCGCGCCTCGACCGGCTCCAGGCGGTCGACGTCGTGCAGCCGCTCCTGGCCCGGTTCTTCGGGCTCGCGGAGCTCAAGCTCGAGGTCGCCGGGGGAGCGGACTCGGGCGTGAAGCTCGGCTTCCTCAAGGAGGCGGAGGCGAACCGGCTGCGCAACGACCTCCTCGCGCGTGCCGCGGGCCTGCGCGTCGCGCGCGAGCGCCCGGCCGCCGCGACGGCGCCCGGCGTCGCCGGTGCGCCCGCGGTCCCGGGTGCTCCCGGCGCCGTCGGGGCGCCGGCCGGGGACGTCCAGGCGCCCGGGGCGGACGCGCCGGCGTTCGTCGCCGAGGCGCCCGAGCAGCCCGTGACCGCCGTCGGGCCGGGTCGGCTCGTCGCCTCGCTCCTGCGGTCGGGCGCGACGGTCGGCCTCGTCCTCGGTGTGCTCGGCATCGCGGGCGTCGTCGTCGGCACGCGCGAGATCGGGATCCTGTTCAGCGCGCTGCCCGCCGTGCTCGGCTTCGGCGGGTTCCTGTTCTCCCGGTTCACGGGGGAGTTCGGCTTCCGGTCCGCCATCTCGCCCGACGGCATCCGCCTGCGCCACGGGCTGCTGGAGACCCGCTCGCAGACGATCCCGCCCGGTCGCGTCCAGGCCGTGCGGCTGCGGCAGGGCCCGTTCTGGCGCGGCCCCGACTGGTGGCGCGTCGACGTCAACGTCGCGGGCTACGGCGTCAGCACCGACGGGACGGACAGCACGAGCGTGCTCCTGCCCGTCGGCACGCGCGACGAGGCGCTCGCGGCCCTGTGGCTCGTGCTGCCGGACCTCGGCACGCCCGACCCCCGCGGCCTGCTCGACGAGGGCCTGTCCGGGCTCGACGCCGGGCAGCACTTCGTCGCGTCCCCGCGCCGTGCGCGCCTCCTGGACCTCGTCGCGTGGCGGCGGAACGGCTTCAGCGTCACCGACCGCGCCCTCCTGCTGCGCGGCGGGCGCGTGTTCCGCACCCTCGTCGTCGTGCCCCACGAGCGCACCCAGTCGCTCGGGCTCGAGCAGGGCCCGCTGCAGCGCCGGCTCGACGTCGCGTCGTTCACCGTGCACTCGACGCCCGGTCCGGTCTCGCCCCAGGTGCGGCACCTCGACGCGGGCGACGCCGCGCGCCTCCTCGACACCCAGGCCGAGCGCGCCCGCGAGGCCCGCGCGCACGCGGGGCCGGAGCTCTGGATGCGCCGCGACGACGTCCCGCTCGAGGAGAACGCGTGAGCGCCGCGGACGGCGGTCGCCGCCCCGGGCGGCTCGGGGTCGGCGTCGTCGGGGCCGGCCGCGTCGGGGCGGTCCTCGGCAGCGCCCTGCGTGCCGTCGGCCACGCGGTCGTGGGCGCGAGCGGCGTGTCCGACGCGTCGCGCGACCGCATCGAGACCCTCCTCGCGGGGGTGCCCGTCCTCGAGGTCCCGCAGGTCGTGGAGCGCGCCGAGCTCGTGCTCCTCGCCGTGCCCGACGACGCGCTCCCGGCCCTGGTCCGCGGCCTCGCCGAGACGGGGGCGTGGCAGCCCGGCCAGATCGTCGTGCACACCTCGGGCCGCTACGGCACGGCCGTCCTCGACCCGGCGCGCGCCGCCGGTGCCATCCCGCTCGCGCTGCACCCCGCCATGACGTTCACCGGCACGTCGCTCGACCTCGCGCGGCTCGAGGGCACGACGTTCGCCGTCACCGCGCCCGGCCCGGTCCTGCCGATCGGGCAGGCGCTCGTCGTCGAGCTCGGCGGGGAGCCCGTCGTCGTCGCGGAGGAGTCGCGCGGGCTCTACCACGCGGCCCTCGCGCACGGCGCGAACCACCTCGTCGTGCTCGTGGCGCAGGCCGCGCAGGCGCTCGAGGCCGCGGGCGTCGACCAGCCCGGGCGCGCGCTCGCGCCGCTCCTCGCGGCCGCCCTCGACGGTGCGACGCGGGGCGCCGACGCGGGCGCCGAGTCGGGGACGGGCGCGGGCGCCGGCGCGCTCCTCGGGCTCACCGGGCCGGTGGCGCGGGGCGACGTCGGCACCGTCCGCGAGCACCTCGCCGCACTGGACGCCCTCGCCGCGACGAGCGACGCGGGGGACGTGCCGCCGTCGTACCGGGCGCTGAGCCGCGCGGCGACGCACCGCGCGCTCGCGGGCGGTCGCCTGGGCGAGCAGGCGGCCCGCGAGCTCCTCGACGCGCTCGACGCCGCCCCGCTCGACGCGCGGGACCCGCACGACCCGCAGGACCGGTACGACCCGCAGGACCCGCACGACCCGCACGACCCGCAGGACCCGCACGACGAAGGACGAGCATGACGAGCACCCCCCGCCCGGACGCCGGAGCGGTCGCACCCGAGCCCCCGGCCGTCGTGACGACGCGCGCCGCGCTGCGCACCGCGCTCGACGCGTGGCGCGCCGAGCACCCGCACGGGCGCCGCGTCGTCGTCATGACCATGGGCGCGCTGCACGCCGGGCACCTCGAGCTCGTGCGCCGGGCGCGCGCGGAGGCGGGCCCCGACGGCCAGGTCGTCGTGACCGACTTCGTCAACCCGCTGCAGTTCGGCCCCGGCGAGGACTACGAGCGCTACCCGCGCGACGTCGCGGCCGACGTGGCGCTGCTCGCCGCGGCAGGCCCGGACACTGCCGCGGACGTCGTCTTCGCACCGCCCGTCGACGAGCTCTACCCCGACCTGGGCTCGGCCGACGGTCCGATCGTCCGGGTGACGTCGGGGCGCATCGGGACGGTGCTGGAGGGAGCGTCGCGGCCCGGGCACTTCGACGGGGTGCTCACGGTCGTGCTCAAGCTGCTCCACCTCGTGCGGCCGGACGTCGCCGTGTTCGGGGCGAAGGACGCGCAGCAGCTGCTCGCGGTGCGCCGCATGGTCGCCGACCTCGACCTCGACGTGGAGGTCGTGGCCGTCGAGACCGTGCGCGAGGCGGACGGCCTCGCGCGGTCGTCGCGCAACGCGTACCTGTCCCCGGCCGAGCACGAGCACGCGCTCGCGCTGAGCCGCGCGCTGCGCGCCGGGCGGGATGCCGCGGCCGCGGGGGAGGGCGCGCCGTCCGTGCTCGCCGCGGCGCGGGGAATCCTGGAGGCCACCGACGGCGTTGATGTCGATTACGTGGTGCTCGTCGATCCCGCTACCGTGGAGGACCTGGCGCCCGGCGCCGTCGGCCCCGGGCTCCTCCTGGTCGCGGCACGCGTGGGCACCACGCGTCTCATCGACAACACGGCCGTCGAGATCGTGCCGCCCGCGACCCGGGCGGCGGACCCCGCGGGCCGTGCCCCCGCACCTGGAGGAACCGCGTGACCGCGCAGACCCCGCCGAGCCCGCCGCGACGTCCGGCGTCGCTGCAGCGACCCATGATGATCGGCAAGATCCACCGCGCGACGGTGACGCAGGCCGACCTGCACTACGTCGGCTCGATCACCGTGGACGCCGACCTGCTCGACGCCGCGGACCTCTACCCGGGCCAGCAGGTCGACGTCGTGGACGTCACCAACGGCGCGCGCCTGACGACGTACGTCATCCCGGGAGAGCGCGGTGCGGGCCAGATCTGCATCAACGGCGCCGCCGCGCACCTCGTGAGTCCGGGCGACGTCGTCATCCTCATCGCCTACGGCATGCTCGACGACGCCGACGCGCGCACCTACCTGCCGAACGTCGTCTTCGTGGACGAGCAGAACCGCATCGTCGAGCTCTCCGACGAGCCCGGGCTCGTGCCCGCGGGCCACGGCCTCGAGGCGAGCGGCCTGCCGTTCGCCCCGTTCCGCGGCGCGGTCGACGACGGCGGCGTGGCCTCCGCGGTGCGCCCCGCGTGACCCGGGCCGGCGGGGCGTCCGCGCCCCACCTCGCCCGGTCCCTCGCCGCCCCCGCACCGGGGTGGACGACGACGGCGGACGTCGTGGTCGTCGGCTCGGGCATCGCCGGCCTCACGGCCGCGCTCGAGCTGCGCACGCGCGTGCCCCACGTCCTGCTCGTCACCAAGGGCGAGCTGTCGTCCGGGTCGACGGTCTGGGCGCAGGGCGGCATCGCGGCCGCGCTCGACCCCGAGGACTCGCCTGAGGCGCACCTCGCGGACACGCTCGTCGCAGGGGCCGGCGTGTGCGACCCGGCGGCCGTCGAGGTGCTCGTCACCGAGGGCCCCGCGCGCGTGCGCGAGCTCGTCGCGCGCGGCGCGAACTTCGACCGGGCGGCCAACGGCGACATCGCCCTCACGCGCGAGGGCGGGCACCACGCCGACCGGATCGCGCACGCGGGCGGCGACGCCACGGGCGCGGAGATCTCGCGCGCGCTCGTCGCGCAGCTCGAGGCCGTGCGGCGCGACCCGGGCATCGAGGTCATCGAGAACGCGCTCGTGCTCGACGTGCTGACGACCGACGGCTCGGGCGACCGCGCTCCCCGCGCGTGCGGCGTGACCCTCCACGTGCGCGGCGAGGGCTCGCGCGACGGCGTCGGTGCGGTCCTCGCGCGCGCCGTCGTGCTCGCGACCGGGGGAGTGGGGCAGGTGTTCCGCTCGTCGACGAACCCGCCGCAGGCCACGGGCGACGGCATCGCCGCGGCGCTCCGCGCGGGCGCGACGCTCGGCGACCTCGAGTTCGTGCAGTTCCACCCCACGGTGCTGTGGCTCGGCCTCGGCGCCAAGGGGCAGCTCCCGCTCATCTCGGAGGCCGTGCGCGGCGAGGGCGCGATCCTCCTCGACACCGACGGCCACCGGTTCATGCCCGCGCAGCACCCCATGGCCGAGCTCGCGCCGCGCGACGTCGTCGCGCACGCGATCGTGCGGCAGATGGCCGCGACCGGCTCGGACCACGTGCTGCTCGACGCCCGGCACCTCGGTGCCGAGTTCCTGCGCGCGCGCTTCCCGACGATCACCGAGCGGCTCGCCGAGAACGGGCTCGACTGGACCGAGGAGCCCGTCCCCGTGGCGCCCGCCCAGCACTACCACTCGGGCGGCGTCGTGACGGACCTGCACGGTCGCTCCACCGTCGACGGTCTCTACGCGATCGGCGAGGTCGCGTGCACGGGCGTGCACGGCGCGAACCGCCTCGCGTCGAACTCGCTGCTCGAGGGGCTCGTCTTCGCCCAACGGGCGGCGCGGCAGATCACGGAGCGCGTGGCCGCGGGCGAGCTCGAGGTGGGCGAGCCCGTCGACCGTCCGGGGCCGTCGGCCCTCGTGGCGGCGGCCGCGCGCTCGCGCATCCAGTCGATCGCGTCCGCGGGCCCGGGCGTCCTGCGCGACGGCGACGGGCTCGCGGCCGCCGCCGCCCGCCTCGCCGCGGTCCGCACCGACGCGCACGAGGCGAGCGACGTCGTCGCGCAGCCGCAGGCCGCGGAGTGGGAGACGACGAACGTGCACCAGGTCGCGACCGCGCTCACCGCCGCGGCGGCGCTGCGCACCGAGAGCCGCGGCGGCCACTTCCGCACCGACTTCCCGGCGAGCGACCCCGCGTGGGAGCGGCGCGTGCTCGTCTCGCTCGGCGCGGACGGGACCCTGCTCGTCCGCTGAGGCGCGGCGCGCGACCGCGGGCCCGCACGACCGCGGGCCTGCACGACCGCGGTCCAGCGCGACGGCGTGGGCGGGCGGCGGCCGGGAGCCGCCGGGCAGCGGCGCGCTGCAGGCACGCGAGCGGATAGCGTGGGGGACCGTGAGCAGCCCTGCCGAGCCCGTGCCCGCCCGTCCCGCCGACGGCGGAGCACCGTCCGCCGTCCCGTCCCGCGTGGAGCCCGGCCTCGACCCGGCGTGGATCGCCGAGACCGTCGCGCGGGCGCTCGACGAGGACCTGGGCCCCGTGCCCGGGCGCGACGTGACCACCCAGGCGACGGTGCCGGCGTCGGCCACCGGGACCGCGCACCTCGTGTCCCGCGCGGACGGGGTCGTCGCGGGCCTCGTGGTGGTCGAGGAGGTGACGCGCCAGGTCGCGGAGCGGTTCGGCCTCCCGCCCGTCGAGGTGACGTTCGTCGCGTCCGACGGCGAGGCCGTGGGCCGGGGCCGCGTCCTCGCCGCGCTGACCGGCCCGGTCCAGGTGCTGCTCGCGGCGGAGCGCACGCTGCTCAACCTCGCGAGCCGCGCGTCGGGCGTCGCGACGGCGACGCGCGCGTGGGCGCGCGAGCTCGCCGGCACCGGCGCCCAGGTGCTCGACACGCGCAAGACGACCCCGGGGCTGCGCGCGCTCGAGAAGTACGCCGTCCGCGCGGGCGGGGGCACGAACAAGCGCATGGGCCTGTACGACGTCGCGATGGTCAAGGACAACCACGTCGTGGCCGCGGGGTCGGTGAGCGCCGCGATCGAGGCGATCCGCCGCACGTTCCCGGACGTGCTCGTGCAGGTCGAGGCCGACACCACCGCGCAGGCGCTCGAGGCGCTGTCGGCGGGCGCCGACTTCCTGCTCCTGGACAACATGCCGACGCCGGTCCTCGCCGACACGGTCGCGGCCGTGCGGGCGCGCGAGGGGACGGACGGCGTCCCGGCGAAGGTGGAGCTCGAGGCGACGGGCAACCTCACGCTGGACCGCGCGCGCGAGGTCGCGGGCACCGGCGTCGACTACCTGTCCGTCGGCGCGCTCACCCACTCGGCCCCGATCCTCGACCTCGCGCTCGACCTCCTCCCCACCCTCCCGCCGAGGGAGAGCCCCGGTCCCGCGAGGTAGAGCCCCGGTCACGACCACGGCTCTACCTCGGCGGACCACGGCTCTACCTCGCGCGACCACGGCTCTACCTCGGGGACGCGGGAGCGTCGGTAGAATCGAGGGGTGACCTCCCCCGCCGGAACCCCCTCTCCTGCCGTGCCCGAGCCCGAGGACCACGTCGACGACGTGCCCGAGCAGATGCAGGTCCGCCGCGAGAAGCGCGAGCGGATCCTCGCGCGCGGCGACGAGCCCTACCCCGTCTCGGTGCCGCGCACGACCACGATCGCCGAGGTCCGTGCCGCGTACGCGCACCTGGAGACGGGCGAGGAGACGCAGGACGAGGTCGGCGTCGCCGGCCGCGTGGTGTTCCTGCGCAACACCGGCAAGCTGTGCTTCGCCACGCTGCAGGACGGCGAGGGGAACCGCCTGCAGGTCATGCTCAGCCAGGCCGTGGTGGGGGAGGAGTCCCTCGCGGCGTTCAAGTCCGACGTCGACCTCGGCGACCACCTGTTCGCGCACGGCCGCGTCATCAGCTCGCGCCGCGGCGAGCTGAGCGTGTTCGCGGACGCGTGGCAGATCGCCGCGAAGGCGCTGCGTCCCCTCCCGGTGCTCCACAAGGAGCTCTCGGAGGAGGCGCGCGTGCGCCAGCGCTACGTCGACCTCATCGCCCGCCCGGCCGCACGCGACACCGTGCGCCTGCGCGCCGCCGTCGTGCGCTCGATCCGCGAGAACTTCTGGGAGCGCGGTTTCGTCGAGGTCGAGACCCCGATGCTCCAGACGCGTCCGGAGGGTGCCGCCGCGCGTCAGTTCGAGACGCACATGAATGCGTTCGACATCGACCTGTTCCTGCGCATCGCGCCCGAGCTGTTCCTCAAGCGCGCGGCCGTCGGCGGCGTCGAGAAGGTGTTCGAGATCAACCGCAACTTCCGCAACGAGGGCGTGGACTCCACGCACTCGCCGGAATTCGCGATGCTCGAGGCGTACGAGGCCTACGGCGACTACGACACGATGGCCGTGCTCACCCAGAACCTCGTCCAGCGCGCCGCGCAGGACGCTCTCGGCACGACGCTCGTGACGCTCGCCGACGGCACGGAGTACGACCTCGGCGGGGAATGGACGCAGCTGAAGATGTACGACTCGCTCTCGGACGCGCTGGGCGAGCACATCACCCCCGAGACGTCGGTCGAGACGCTGCGAGCGTTCGCGGACAAGCACGAGCTCTCCTTCGACCCGAAGAACGTCAATCACGGAAAGCTCGTCGAAGGCCTGTGGGAGCACCTCGTGGGAGACCACCTGGTGGCACCCACGTTCGTGCGGGACTTCCCGGTCGAGACCTCGCCGCTGACGCGCGACCACCGCACGGTGCGCGGGCAGGTCGAGAAGTGGGACCTCTACGTGCGCGGCGTCGAGCTCGCGACGGCGTACTCCGAGCTCGTGGACCCGGTGGTCCAGCGGCAGCGGTTCGAGGCGCAGGCCCTGCTCGCCGCGGCCGGCGACGAGGAGGCCATGCGCATCGACGAGGACTTCCTCACCGCGATGGAGTACGCGATGCCGCCGTCCGGCGGGATGGGCCTGGGCATCGACCGCCTGCTCATGGCGCTCACCGGTCTCGGCATCCGCGAGACCATCCTCTTCCCGCTCGTGAAGCCCGCGCAGTAGCGCGGCCGAGAACCTAGGACCGACAGCATGGACATCTGGCCCACCCTCGCGGCGCTGATCCCGTCGATCGGCGTCGGCGTGCTCTTCTATGTCGCGATGCGCGCGATCGTGCGCGCGGACCGCAACGAGCGCGCCGCGCTAGCGCGTCTCGACGCGGAACAGGAATCCGCCGCGCGCGGGAATGCTGCTCCCGCGCACGACTCCTGATCTTCGCGGAAGGCCGCCGGGCGGCGTCCCGAAATGATGGACCGCCGTCCAAGAATTGCCCGTCAGGTACGGTGCGCACGTTCCGTCGGCGCGGCGTGTTCAATTGACGCTCGCCATTCGCGGTGGCATCCTGACGACGACAGCAATTCCTGTGAAGCGTGAGGAAACCACAGTGGCCCAGAAAGTCCAGGTAATTCTCGTCGACGATCTCGACGGGGGTGCGGCCGACGAGACCGTCACGTTCGCACTCGACGGCGTCTCCTACGAGATCGACCTCAGCACGAAGAATGCCCAAGAGCTGCGCGACGCCTTTGCCTCGTGGGTCGGCAACGCGCGCAAGGTCTCGTCCCGCACGAGCTCGGCCCGGCCGGCCCGCCGCAGCGGTGGCGGCCGTTCGTCCGGCTCGGCCCGTGCGACCGAGGTCCGCGAGTGGGCCCGTGCCAACGGCTACACGGTCAACGACCGCGGGCGCATCTCCCAGGAGATCCAGACCGCGTACGACGCCGCGCACTGACGCGTCGTCTCACCGAGCACCGGGGCGCTCGTGCCGAGCCGCCCGCGCGGAGAACTAGGCTCGGGGCATGACCTCCACGACCCGCGCCCTCTGGATCGGCACCTACCCGCACCCGAGCGGCGCGGAGGGCGTGTGGCGCGTCGAGCTCGACGTCGACCCGGCCGCGGGCACCGGCTCCTTCGGGGGCGGTACGCTCGCCGCCGCGTCGGGGTCGCCGTCGTTCCTGGCGCTCGACGGCGACACGCTCTACGCGGTGGGGGAGACGGAGGCCGGCTCCGTCTCGGCGTTCGCCGTCGGGCCCGACGGCGCCCTCGCCCCTCGGGGCGGCCCGGTCGCCACGGGCGGCTCGTACCCGTGCCACGTCGCCGTGAGCGGTGACGTGCTCGTCGCGAACTACGGCGACGGCGTCCTCACGGTCGTGCCGACGACGGACGACGGCGCGCTCGACGCGACCGCGTCCGACGTCGGGCCGCGCCGGCACCGGCACGCGGGGACCGGCCCGGTCGCCGACCGCCAGGAGGGGCCGCACGCGCACTTCGTCGCGCCCCTCGCGCACCTCGGCGCGGCGGACGACGGCAGCGGCGCGGTGCTCGTCGTCGACCTCGGCACCGACGAGCTGCGCCGGCACGACCCGGCCGCGCCCGACGGCTCGACGGCCCGCGTCGTCGCGACCTTCCCGCCCGGCACGGGCCCGCGCCACCTCGCGGCGCTGCCGTCGGGGCACCTCGTCGTCGTCGGCGAGCTGGACCCGGCGCTGTTCCTGCTGTCCCCGGTGGACGGGCCGGACGGCGTGCGCACCTACGACGTCGTCGCGCGCTACGACGTCACGCACGCCGCGGCTCCTGCCGACGGCGGGAACTACCCCTCGCACGTCGCGGTCACGGCGGACGGCACGCGCGTCCTCGCCGCGGTGCGCGGCGCCGACGTGCTCGCGGTGCACGCGGTCGAGCCGGGGCCGGACGGCGGCGTGCCGACGCTGCGCCACCTCGCCGACTCGCCCGTGGGCGGCGCGTGGCCGCGCCACTTCGCGATCCTCGGGGGCGCGACCGGCGCGGGGTCGGCCGCCGAGGCCGACCAGGGGGACGCCGACGCGCCCCTCCACGACCTCGTCGTCGTGGCGAACCAGAACGACGACCCGCTCATCGAGCGGCCCGCCGTGGCCGGCCCGGACGCCCCGACGTCGAACCTCGCGCTCCTGCGCGTGCGCCGCTCTGACGGCGCCGCCCAGGTGCTCGACGTGCTCGCGCTCCCGGCCCCGGCGTGCGTCGTGGAGGCCTGACCCGCCGTGACGACGCTCGACCTGCCGGGCGGAACCGCCCCCGACCCGTCGGACCCGCTGCGGGTCGCGATGCTCTCGGTGCACACGTCGCCGCTCGACCAGCCGGGCACCGGCGACGCGGGCGGCATGAACGTGTACGTCACCGAGCTCGCGCACGCGCTCGCGCGCCGCGGCACGCAGGTCGAGATCTTCACGCGCGCGACGGCGTCGAGCCAGCCGCCCGTGGTCGAGGTGTCCGACGGCGTGACGGTGCGCCACGTCGCCGCCGGGCCCTTCGAGGGGCTCGACAAGAACGACCTCCCGGGCCAGCTCTGCGCGTTCACGGCCGGGGTGCTCCGGGCCGAGGCGCGGCACCGCGAGGGCTGGTATGACGTCGTGCACACGCACTACTGGCTCTCGGGGCAGGTCGGGTGGCTCGCCGCCGACCGCTGGGACGTCCCGCTCGTCCACACCATGCACACGCTCGCGCGCGTGAAGAACGCGGCGCTCGCGCCGGGCGACGCGCCCGAGCCGCTCGGGCGCATCATCGGCGAGGAGCAGGTCGTCGCGGAGGCGGACGCGCTCGTCGCGAGCACGGACGCGGAGGCGCAGGACCTCGTGCGCGACTACGCGGCCGACCCGGCGCGCGTGCACGTCGTGCCGCCGGGCGTCGATCTCGAGCTGTTCTCCCCGGCGCCGGGCGCCACGAACGGCGACGCCCGGGCGCGTCGCGAGCGGCGACGCGCGCTGCGGGCCCGGCTCGGCCTGCCGGCGGACGGCGGACTCGTCCTCTTCGCCGGGCGCGTGCAGCCGCTCAAGGGCCCGGACGTGCTCGTCCGAGCGCTCGGCGTCCTCGCCGCGCGCGGGGAGCCCGTGCCGACGCTCGTCGTGCTCGGTGGCCCCAGCGGCCGCCCGACGGCCGTCCGCGAGCTCGAGGCCCTCGCCTACCAGGTGGGCGTGAGCGACCGGCTCGTCGTGCGCCCGCCCGTCCCGCGCGACGAGCTCGTGCGCTGGTACCGGGCGGCCGACGTCGTCGCCGTCCCCTCGCACAACGAGACGTTCGGGCTCGTCGCGGCCGAGGCGGAGGCGAGCGGCACGCCCGTGGTCGCGGCCGCCGTCGGCGGGCTGCGGACCGTGGTGGAGGACCAGGTCTCCGGCGTCCTCGTGCCCGACCACGACCCGGCGACCTGGGCGCGCGTCCTCGCGGACCTGCTCGCCGACGACGCCCGCCTCGCGACCCTCGGCGAGGGCGCCCGACGCGCGGGGGAGCGGTTCGGGTGGGACGTCGCGGCGGTCCGGATGCTCGACGTCTACGCGCAGGCGCGCAAGGTCCGCGCGGCGCGCTGACCGCGCGGACCGGCACGGGCCGCGCGGCGGGTCAGTCGCTCGCGCGCTCCAGCACGAGGACGGGGATCTCCCGCGACGTCTTCTCCTGGTAGTCGGCGTACGGCGGGTAGGCCGCGACCGCGCGCTCCCACCACAGCGCCTTCTCCTCGCCGTGGACCTCGCGCGCGACGTAGTCGTGCCGCTCGGTGCCGTCCTGCAGCTCGACCCGCGGGTGCGCGAGCACGTTGAGGTACCAGACCGGGTGCTTCGGCGCGCCGCCGAGCGACGCGACGACCGCGTACGCGCCGTCGTGCTCGACCCGCATGAGCGGGGTCTTGCGGACCTTGCCGCTGCGGCGCCCGAGCGTCGTGAGGACGACGACGGGCATCCCGTTCATGGTCGTGCTGCGCGTCCCGCCGGACGACTCGTAGGCCTCCGCCTGCTCGCGGGACCAGGTGCTCGGGCTCGGTGCGTACTCTCCGTCGATCGGCATGCGGGAGAGAACGTGCGCGACGGCGCGCTGATTCCCGGCCCTCCCGCACGGGACGGCGCGGCGCTCCGGGCAGTGCCGTACCGGCCGGACCTTCGTCCCACGCCACGCGGCGACGGTCACCACCACGTGGGACGCGCGTGCCGCGGCGCCAGGCCGTGCGGCAGGATGGAGGCATGACCTACACCCTCGTGCTGCTCCGCCACGGCGAGAGCGAATGGAACGCCAAGAACCTGTTCACCGGCTGGGTGGACGTCGCCCTGTCGGAGAAGGGCACCGAGGAGGCGAAGCGCGGCGGTCAGCTCCTCACGGAGGCCGGCGTCCTGCCCGACGTCGTGCACACCTCGCTCCTGCGCCGCGCCATCACGACGGCGAACCTCGCGCTCGACGCGGCCGACCGCCACTGGATCCCCGTGAAGCGGTCCTGGCGCCTCAACGAGCGGCACTACGGTGCGCTCCAGGGCAAGAACAAGAAGCAGACGCTCGAGGAGTTCGGCGAGGAGCAGTTCATGCTCTGGCGCCGCTCCTACGACGTCCCGCCGCCCGAGATCGAGCTCGGCTCCGAGTTCTCGCAGGACACGGACCCGCGCTACGCCGACGCCCCCGTCGTGCGCACCGAGTGCCTCAAGGACGTGCTCGAGCGCGCCCTGCCGTACTGGGACGGCGAGGTCGTCCCCGACCTCAAGGCGGGCAAGACCGTGCTGGTCGCCGCGCACGGCAACTCGCTGCGCGCGATCGTCAAGCACCTCGACGGCATCTCCGACGAGGACATCGCCGCGCTCAACATCCCGACCGGCATCCCGCTGCTCTACGAGCTCGACGAGGACCTCAAGCCCGTCACGAAGGGCGGCCGCTACCTCGACCCCGAGGCCGCCGCCGAGGCCGCCGCGGCGGTCGCGAACCAGGGCCGCTGACCGGCCCCACCCCGCGCACGACCGTGGCCCGTCCGGAGATCCGGACGGGCCACGGTCGTCTGCGTCGGTCGAGCGGGTGCTCCCGGCGCTGGGTCAGGCGGTCGCGCGCGTGGTGCCCGCCGGGGCGCCGCGGTCGTCGGCGAACTCGCCCGTCACGAGGTACGTCACGCGCTTGGCGATCGACACCCCGTGGTCGCCGAAGCGCTCGTAGTAGCGGCCCACGAGCGTGACGTCGACCGTCTCCTGCGGCGTGCCCGTCCACGTGCCGTCGAGCAGCGCGCTAAACGTGTCCTGGTGCAGCTTGTCGAGCAGGTCGTCGTCACGCTCGATGTTCGCGGCGACGGTGAGGTCGCGCGTCGTGAGGAGCGTCGTGGTGCGCCGCGCGACGCGGACGGCGGCGTCGTGCATCTGCTCGAACGTGCGGTGCAGCGACGGCTCGATCGCGCGGCCCGGGTAGCGGCCGCGCGCGACCTGCGCGATGTGGCGCGCGAGGTCGCCCATGCGCTCCAGCGTGGCGCTCATGCGCAGCGCGCTGACGACGACCCGCAGGTCGGTCGCGACGGGCTGCTGCTGCGCGAGCAGCAGCACGCAGCGCTCGTCGAGCTCGCGCTCGAGGGCGTCGATCGTGTGGTCGTCGCCGATCACCGACTGCGCGAGCTGCAGGTCCGCCGTGAGGAGCGCCTGCCCGGCGCGGTTCACGGCCGACTCCACCAGCCGGCTCATCTCGGCCAGGTCGTCGCCGACCTGCTTCAGCTCGGCCTCGAAGATCTCCCGCATCGCTTCCCTCTCGTCGTGACCGGTCGGTCCGGTCCGTGACGGCGTGCGCCCCGACGCGCCGGGAGGCGCCCGGGCACGCCGTCGGCTCCTGACACGCTCCCAGGCGTGGTCGACCGGCCGGTGAACACCAGTGCGCCGTCAGGTGAACTCTTGGCGGCTCGGGCCCGCCCAGGGTCCGGTGGGGCCGGGAGGGAGCGCTCGCGACCGTACGCTGGACGGGTGCAAGCCGAGAGTCTGATCGAGGGCGTGACCGTGCTGCTCGCCGGTGTCGTGGGCATCGTCGTCGGCGTGATCGCCGCGATCGCGTTCCGCGTGAGCGAGCGGCAGCAGCGCGCCGTGCGCGAGGAGACCGCGCCGGAGCTCGACGAGGGCCTCGTCCGGGTGCTGGCCGTGCTGCGGTCCGCCGCCGTCGTGCTCGACGGCGAGGGGGAGGTCGTGCGGGCCAGCCCGCCCGCGTACGCGCTGGGGGTCGTGCGCGGCGACGCGATCGCGCACGCCGCGATCCGCGACATGATCGACGACGTGCGCCGGGACGGCGTGATCCGCGACGAGGAGCTCGAGCTCCCGCGCGGCCCCGTCGGCCGGGGCACGGTGATGCTCCAGGTGCGCGTGGCCCAGGTGGGCCCGCACCACGTGCTCGTGCTCGCGGAGGACCGGACGGAGGCGCGTCGGGTCGAGGCGATCCGCCGCGACTTCGTCGTCAACGTGTCCCACGAGCTGAAGACGCCGGTGGGCGCGCTCGCGCTGCTCGCGGAGACGGTCCAGGACGCCGCGGACGACCCGGTGGCGGTGCGCCGGTTCGCCGCGCGCATGCAGTCGGAGGCGACGCGCCTGTCCGCGCTCGTGCAGGAGATCATCGAGCTGTCGCGGCTCCAGGTCGCGGGAGCCCTGCAGGAGGTGACGGTCGTGCCGGTGCGCGGCGTGGTCGAGGAGGCCGTCGACCGCGCCCGCACGACCGCGCAGGGCAAGGGCATCGTGCTCACGACGGGCGGCGAGCTGGACGCCGCGGTCTACGGCGACCACAACCTGCTCGTCACCGCGGTGCGCAACCTCCTCGACAACGCGGTCGCCTACTCGGGCGAGAACACGCGCGTCGGCGTCGGCGTGACGCGGTCGGGCGACCTCGTCGAGATCGCCGTCGTGGACCAGGGCATCGGGATCGCGGCCGACGAGCAGGCGCGGGTCTTCGAGCGGTTCTACCGCGTCGACCCGGCGCGCTCGCGCGACACGGGGGGCACCGGCCTCGGGCTGAGCATCGTCAAGCACGTCGCCGCCGACCACGGCGGCGAGGTGACGATGTGGTCCGAGCCGGGCCGCGGGTCGACCTTCACGCTCCGCATCCCGGCGGCGAACGTCCCGGCCGCGCGGACGCGCGGCACGGTGACCGACCGGGTGGCCGAGCAGGCACCCGACGGGCACGCGACGGAGGGTCGCGCACCGGACGAGCACGAGCGCGTGCCGCACGAGCACGCGTCGGACGACGGCGCCCCGGACGCGGGCGCACGGAACAAGGAGGTAGGCGCGTGACGCGCATCCTGGTGGTGGAGGACGAGGAGTCGTACCGCGACCCGCTGACGTACCAGCTGCGGCGCGAGGGCTTCGACGTCGTCGAGGCGGCGACCGGTACGGAGGCCCTGGAGCGGTACGACGCCGACGGCGCGGACCTCGTCCTGCTCGACCTCATGCTCCCCGGCCTGAGCGGCACGGAGGTGTGCCGGGAGCTGCGCCAGCGCGGCGACGTCCCCGTCATCATGCTCACGGCGAAGGACTCGGAGATCGACAAGGTCGTCGGCCTGGAGCTGGGCGCGGACGACTACGTGACCAAGCCGTACTCGTTCCGCGAGCTGCTCGCGCGCGTGCGCGCCGTGCTGCGGCGCAAGGGCGGGGAGGCCGGCGTCGAACCGGTCGCGGAGAGCGCGCTCGAGGTCGGCCCCGTCCGGATGGACGTCGAGCGGCACACCGTGAGCGTGGACGGCGAGGTCGTGCCGTTCCCGCTCAAGGAGTTCGAGCTCCTCGAGCTGCTCCTGCGCAACGCCGGCCGCGTGCTCACGCGCGGGCAGCTCATCGACCGGGTGTGGGGCACGGACTACGTGGGGGACACCAAGACCCTCGACGTCCACGTCAAGCGCATCCGCTCGAAGATCGAGCCCGAGCCCGCGAGCCCGCGCTACCTCCTCACGGTGCGGGGCCTCGGCTACAAGATCGCCGACGGCGTCGGGCAGGCCTGACCCGGCGGTCCCGTCCGGCGCGGACGTCCGGCGCGGACGTCCGGCGCGGACCAGTACGAACGACCGGCACGACGACGGCCCCGGTGCGTCCCTCGCGGACGCGCCGGGGCCGTCGTCGTCCGACGCCGCGGAGCCCGTCGTGCGAGCCGGCAGCCCGGCACGTAAGGTCTGTGCACTGTTCATCCGTCGTTCACCCGCTCTCGGGGAACGCGTCACCCGGCGCTCCTAGCGTCGGGATCGTCACCGGCGCTCGCTGGTGGCACGAGACGCGTGAACAGGATGGAACGAAGAGTGAAGCTCAGCCGATTCTCCCGTGCAGGATCCGCCGTCGCGGTCGGCGCGCTCGCCCTGACCCTCGCCGCGTGCGGGTCGGACGACCCCGTCGGCGGCGCCGACGGCTCCACCGGTGGTTCCTCCGAGGGCTCGTCCGAGACCGCGAGCGACCTCAGCGGTGAGCTCAACGGTGCGGGCGCGAGCTCGCAGGAGTCCGCCATGGAGGCGTGGCGCGCCGGGTTCCAGAGCGCGAACCCCGACGTCACGGTCAACTACGACCCGGTCGGCTCCGGCGGTGGCCGCACCCAGTTCCTCGAGGGCGGCGTCGCGTTCGCCGGCTCCGACGCGGTGCTCAAGGAGGAGGAGATCACCCAGTCGCAGGCCGTGTGCGGCCCCGACGGCGCGATCGACCTCCCCGTCTACGTCAGCCCGATCGCGATCATCTACAACCTGCCGGAGGTCGCCGAGCTGAACCTCGCCCCGGCCACGATCGCGGGCATCTTCAACGGCACCATCACGCAGTGGAACGCGCCGGAGATCGCCGCCGACAACCCCGACGCGACGCTCCCCGACGTGGCGATCACGCCCGTCCACCGCTCCGACGAGTCGGGCACCACCGAGAACTTCACCGAGTACCTCGCCGCGACCGCGGGCGACGCGTGGGGCCACGAGCCGAGCGGCGACTGGCCGACGCAGGGCGGCGAGTCCGCGCAGGGCACGTCCGGCGTCGTGCAGACCGTCCAGGGCGGCGAGGGCACCATCGGCTACGCCGACGCCTCGAAGGCCGGCGACCTCGGCACCGCGAAGATCAAGGTCGGCGAGGAGTGGGTCGCCTACTCCCCGGAGGCCGCTGCCAAGGTCGTCGACGCGTCGCCGCGCGTCGAGGGCCGGCACGAGCACGACATCGCGGTCGAGCTGGACCGCACCACGACCGAGGCCGGCGCCTACCCGCTGGTGCTCGTCTCGTACGCGGTGGCGTGCCTCAACTACGAGGACGAGGCGACGGGCGACCTCGTCAAGGCGTTCCTCACCTACGTCTCGAGCGAGGAGGGCCAGTCGGCCTCCGCGTCGGCCGCGGGCAGCGCGCCGATCTCGGAGGACCTGCGCACGGACGTCCACGCGGCCGTCGAGGCCATCACGGTCGGCGCCGCCGGCTGACGACCGCCGGGCGCCGGGGGGCGGCGGGGCCTGCGGGCCCCGTCGCCCCCGACCCGCGACCAGACCGTACGCCGCAGGACAGCACACCGGGAGCACGAGAGTGACCACCACAGCCCCACCCACGACGCCGGGCCCCGCGCCGGGCGGCTCGTCCGAGCCCGCGCGTCGCGCGGGCACCTCGCGCCGCCGCACCCGCAACAGCGACCGCGGCGTGAACCGCGCGTTCCGCTGGACCGCGACGGGTGCCGGCGCGCTCATCCTCGCCGTGCTGGCCGCGGTCGCGATCTTCCTGCTGCTGCGGGCGTGGCCCGCGCTCAGCGCGGGCGGGGCCGAGCTGAGCGAGCAGGTCGCGTGGTTCCCCGAGGGCGCGTCGCTCCTGTCGTTCGTGGGGCCGCTGATCTTCGGCACGCTGCTCGCGGCGGCGCTCTCGCTCGTGCTCGCGACGCCCGTCGCGATGGGCATCGCGCTGTTCATCTCCCACTACGCGCCCCGCCGGCTCGCCTCGACCCTGGGCTACGTCGTCGACCTCCTCGCGGCGATCCCGAGCGTCGTCTACGGCCTGTGGGGCTCGCTCGTCCTCCCGCCGGTCGTCGTGCCGGTGTGGTCCTGGCTCGCCGACACCCTCGGGTGGTTCCCGCTCTTCGCCGGCCCGGCGTCGCCGACCGGTCGTGTGCTGCTCACCGTCGCGCTCGTGCTCGCCGTGATGATCCTGCCGATCATCACGGCCGTGAGCCGGGAGGTGTTCCTCCAGACGCCGAAGCTCCACGAGGAGGCCGCGCTCGCCCTCGGTGCGACGCGCTGGGAGATGATCCGCACCGCGGTCATCCCGTTCGGGCGGTCGGGCGTCATCTCGGCCGCGATGCTCGGCCTCGGGCGCGCGCTCGGCGAGACGATGGCCGTGCTCATGATCCTCTCGCCCGGGCTCCTCTACTCGTTCAAGATCCTGCAGGCGGGGCAGCAGCAGACGATCGCCGCGAACATCGCGGCGGACTTCCCCGAGGCGAACCCGCTCGGGGTGAGCGCCCTCATCGCGACGGGCCTCGCGCTGTTCGTCATCACCCTGCTCGTCAACATGGGCGCCCGCGCGATCGTCGCGCGGCGCAAGGACTTCTCGGGAGCCAACTGATGAGCGCCCTCAGCACCAGCCCCGCGCGCGGGGCCTCCGCACCGGACCCGGAGCGCACCGCGTCCGTGCGCGCGCTCCTGCGCGGCGCGGACGCCGGACGTCGCCGCAAGGACCGCACCATGACGGTCCTCATGTGGGGCGCGTTCGCGCTCGCGATGGTGCCCCTCGTGTCCGTCGCGTGGACCGTCGTCGTGCACGGCATGGAGCGGTTCGACGTCTACTTCCTGACGCACTCCATGCGCGGCGTGTTCGGCGGCATGGACGCGGGCGGCATCTACCACGCGATCCTCGGCACGCTCCTCATCACCCTCGGCGCCGCGGTGATCTCGGTGCCGATCGGCCTGCTCGCCGCGATCTACCTCGTCGAGTACGGGCGCGGGCCGCTCGCGCGCGCCGTGACGTTCTTCGTCGACGTCATGACCGGCATCCCGTCGATCGTCGCGGGCCTCTTCGCGTACGCGCTCTTCGCGGTGCTGTTCGGGCCGGGGGTGCGCATGGGCATCGTCGGCTCGGTCGCGCTGTCCGTCCTCATGATCCCGGTCGTCGTGCGCTCGTGCGAGGAGATGCTCCGGCTCGTGCCGAACGAGCTGCGCGAGGCCGCCTACGCGCTCGGCGTGCCCAAGTGGCTCACCGTCGTGCGGGTCGTGCTCCGCACGTCGATCGCCGGCATCACGACGGGCGTCATGCTCGCCGTCGCGCGCGTCATCGGCGAGACGGCGCCGCTCCTCATCACGGTCGGCGTCGTCGACTCGATCAACGGCAACCTCTTCGAGGGCCGCATGATGACGCTCCCGGTGTACGTCTACCGGCAGTACAGCCAGGGCCTGGTGCCCTGCAGCAACGTCACCGACGCCGTGTGCCTCCCCGACATCAACTACGACCGGGCCTGGGCGGCCGCCCTGACGCTGATCCTCATCGTCATGCTGCTCAACCTCGTCGGGCGACTCGTCACCCGCTGGTTCGCGCCCAAGACCCTCCGCTAGAACAGGACAGCCCCGATGGCACAGCGCATCGACGTCAAGGACCTCAACATCTACTACGGCGACTTCCTCGCGGTGCAGGACGTCGGCATGACGATCGAACCCCAGTCCGTGACGGCCTTCATCGGCCCGTCCGGCTGCGGCAAGTCGACGTTCCTGCGGACGCTCAACCGCATGCACGAGGTGATCCCCGGCGCACGCGTCGAGGGGACCGTCGCGATGGAGGGCGTCGACCTCTACGGCGACGACGTCGACCCGGTCGCCGTCCGCCGCCAGGTCGGCATGGTCTTCCAGCGGCCGAACCCGTTCCCCACGATGTCCATCAAGGAGAACGTGCTCGCGGGGGTGAAGCTCAACAACAAGCGCATCTCGAAGGCCGACGCCGAGGACCTCGTCGAGTCGTCGCTGCGCGGCGCGAACCTGTGGAACGAGGTGAAGGACCGCCTCGACCGCCCGGGCTCGGGCCTCTCCGGCGGCCAGCAGCAGCGCCTGTGCATCGCGCGCGCGATCGCCGTCAAGCCCCAGGTGCTCCTCATGGACGAGCCGTGCTCGGCGCTCGACCCGATCTCCACGCTCGCGATCGAGGACCTCATCGCCGAGCTCAAGGACGAGTACACGATCGTCATCGTCACGCACAACATGCAGCAGGCGGCGCGCGTGAGCGACCGCACCGCGTTCTTCAACATCGCGGGCACCGGCAAGCCCGGGCGCCTCATCGAGATGGACGACACCGCGACGATGTTCTCCTCGCCCACGCAGCAGGCCACCGAGGACTACATCTCCGGCCGCTTCGGGTGACCTGAGCCCGTCCGTCACGGCCCCGGCCCGACGCCCGACGGCGCCCCTCCCCGCGCGGGGAGGGGCGCCGTCGGGCGTGCGGGACGGATCAGGGGATCAGGTCGCGCTGCCCTGGAGCGAGCCCGTGACGTCGGTGCCGTTCGTGTCGAGGACGCACCGGACCACGCGGTCCCCCCGCCGGTTCCAGAGCACGGCACGACGTCACGGCAGGAGGTGCGCGTACTCCTCGAGGGTGCCGTCGAGGACGGGGAGGGAGAGGGTCTGCTCCTCGCCCGTCGTCGCGCTCACGGTGACGGGCAGCATCGCACCCGGCTCCGCGTCGACGCGGCCGATCTGCGCGTCGAAGCCGTCCTCGGCGCCGAGGTAGACCGTCTCGCCCGCCGCGACGGGGATCGTCACCGGCGCGCCGCCCTCGGGCGTCACGTCGAACTCCACGTCCTCCGTCGAGTCGTTGGCGAAGGCCCCGACGAGGGCGCCCGGCTCGCCGTCCTCCGCGCTCACGACGAGCAGGTTGAGCCCGCGCAGCTCGCTGGTGAGGTCGACCCGCAGGCCGTCGGAGGGGGAGTACGGGCGGTTCGTCTCGATGGGGGAGCAGGCGGACGCGAGGGCCACACCGGCGACCAGGAGGGGCACGGCCCAGGCGCGCGCACGGCCGGTCGCTCGGGACTCCGCACGGGTCGAGGCTCGGGGGGTCGGGATGCGGGTCACGTGCACTCCAGGGCTGCAAGAAGGGGGACGGGATTCCGCGCCCAGCCTAGTGCGTCGGGAGGGCGGGGGCGGCCGGAACGGCCGGCTCGCGACCGCGGCGTGAGCGGCGTCACGTGGCTCCGGGCGCGCCGGGACGGTGGTCGTCGTGCGAGGTGAAGGTCCTGAAAGGGCCCGCGGAGCGCTCCCGAGGGGCCGAAGGGGCCCCTCCTCGAGATTCGTCAGGCGCGCTGACACGGCTCTGACCTGGGCGAACGTGCTGGTGACGGGCTTGTCAAGGGGCGCGGGGGCTCGGATTTCCGCCCTTCCGCGTGGTAAGGTGGACCACCGCGAAAGGGGACATCTGCAGATGACGTTCACAGTAGGCGAGACCGTTGTCTACCCGCACCACGGAGCCGCACTGATCGAGGAGATCAAGACGCGCACCATCCGCGGAGAGGACAAGATCTACCTCAAGCTCAAGGTCGCGCAGGGCGACCTGACCATCGAAGTCCCAGCCGAGAACGTCGACCTCGTCGGCGTGCGTGACGTCGTCGGCCAGGAGGGTCTCGACCGCGTGTTCGAGGTGCTTCGTGCACCCTACACCGAGGAGCCGACCAACTGGTCGCGCCGGTACAAGGCGAACCTCGAGAAGCTCGCGTCGGGCGACGTGATCAAGGTCGCCGAGGTCGTGCGCGACCTCTCCCGCCGCGACGCCGACCGCGGTCTGTCCGCCGGCGAGAAGCGCATGCTCTCGAAGGCACGGCAGATCCTCGTCTCGGAGCTCGCGCTGGCCGAGCACACCGAGGAGGACAAGGCCGAGGCGATCCTCGACGAGGTGCTCGCCTCCTGACGTCCCGGGCCGCGGCCCGCGCAGTCAGCGCCACAGACCACCGGGGAGGGCGCAGTCCGTACGGACGGCGCCCTCCCCGTCGTAGTGCCCGGTAGCGTGTGCGCGTGCCGACTCTCGCCGTCCTCACCGCCGCAGGCTCCGGGAACCGCCTCGGGCTGGACCTGCCCAAGGCCCTCGTCGAGCTCGACGGCCTCCCGCTCGTGGCGCACGCCGCCCGACGGCTGTGCGCGTCCGGGGTCGTGGACGCGCTCGTCGTGACCGCGCCGCCCGGGCTGCGCGACCACGTCGCGACGCTCCTGGCCGACGACCCCGCGGTCGACCGGCCGGTCCGGGTGGTCGAGGGCGCGGGGACCCGTCAGGCCTCCGTGGCGGCTGGTCTCCGGGCCGGCCGCGACCTCTCGGAGGGCGACGTGCCCGCCGACGTCGTGCTCGTCCACGACGCCGCACGGCCCCTCGCGCCGCCGTCGCTGGTCCGCCGCGTCGTCGCGGCCGTGCGCGCGGGCCACGGGGCCGTCGTGCCGGGGCTCCCCGTCACGGACACGATCAAGCGCGTCGCCCCCGCGGGCGCGGAAGACGCGTCCGGCGCGGAGCCCGTGGTCGAGACGGTCGACCGGAGCGCGCTGCGCGCCGTCCAGACCCCGCAGGGGTTCGAGGGCGAGCTCCTGGCCCGCGCGCACGCGGCAGCGGTGCACCGCGCGGACGACGAGTCCGTCGCCGCGACCGACGACGCCGGGCTGGTCGAGGCGCTCGGCGTCCCGGTCCATGTGGTGCCCGGCGACGCCGCGGCGGCCAAGATCACCACCGCGCACGACCTGCGGGTCGCGGCGCTCACGCTCCGGGAGGACCGATGACCACCCCTGCAGGCTCCACCGGGACACCGGCCGAGACGCCCACCACCGCACCGGCCGCCGCGGGCCCCGTCCCGGCGCTCCCGCGCACGGGCGTCGGGGTGGACGTCCACGCGTTCGCGACCGAGGGCGAGGATCGAGCGCTGTGGCTGGGCGGTCTGCACTGGCCGGGCGAGCGCGGGCTCGCCGGGCACTCCGACGCCGACGTCGCGGCGCACGCCGCCGCGGACGCGCTGTTCTCGGCCACAGGCCTCGGCGACCTCGGCTCCAACTTCGGCACGAGCGCGCCCGAGTGGGCGGGCGCGAGCGGTGCGAGCCTGCTCGCGGAGGCCGCGCGCCGGGTGCGGGCCGCGGGGTTCGAGATCGGGAACGTGGCCGTCCAGGTGATCGGCAACCGGCCGCGCCTCGGGCCGCGCCGCGCGGAGGCGGAGGCGGCGCTCGGGGCGGCCGCGGGGGCCCCGGTGACCCTCACGGCGACCACGACGGACGGGCTGGGCCTCACCGGTCGCGGCGAGGGCGTCGCGGCGGTCGCCACGGCCCTCGTGGCCCGGGTCGCGCCGTCCGCCTGACGTCAGCCCGCGGGCGCGACCTGGACGCTCTCGAGGATCGCGCGCGCCTGCGCGGCGCCGTCGGCGTCGTCGACGGCGTACGACGCCGTGAGGTCGACGACCCACGCGCCCGGCCCGTCGCCCGTCCGCACGGCCACGATCTCCTGCGCGACGGCGGTGCCCGCGGCGTCGTACGTCCCGGCCACGCGGTAGGCGGGCAGCCCGGCGAGGGTCGTGGGGCCCTGCCCGTCGGGGTCGGGCACCCAGCCGGGGATCGAGGCGACCGCCGCCGTCGTCGCGGCGCCCGCCTCGTCGACGGTGTGCGTCGACTCCTCGCCCGTGACGACGACGTTCGCCCGGAAGTCCTCGGAACCCGTGCGGCTCGGCGCGCGCAGCAGGAACGCGCCGTCGCGCGTGCCGCGCTCCCAGTCCGGGGGCGCGGTCACCTGGACCGGGATCTCGGGGACGTCGTGCACGACCGGCTCCGTGCCGCCGGCGGCGTCCTCGGGCCCGCCGCAGCCCGCGAGGGCGAGCGCGACGGCCGCCGTGAGGGCGAGCGTCCAGGGGGAGCGGGGCAGGCGCGGTCGGGGCACGGGAGTCCTTCGTCGGGGGTGGGGCCGGGGCTGGTCCGGCTCGTCATTCTCGCCCGCTCCCGTCCGGCGTGCCAGGCCCGCCACCTGCCTCTACGATCGCTGGAAGCGCATCGATGTGTTTGACTTTCCCAAGAACGACACATGGGATGAATCGCACATGAACCGAATGTCCGTCGAGGAACGCCGAGCCCAGCTCGTCGACGCCGCGATGACCATCGCCGTCCGCGAGGGCGTCGAGGCCGTGACCATCCGCGGCGTCGCGGCCGAGGCCGGGGTCTCGCTCGGCGTCGTGCACTACTGCTTCGAGGACAAGGACGAGCTCCTCCAGGCGATGGGCAACAGCCTCGCGCTCGTGGCCTCCGAGCCCGTCCGGTCCGCGCTCGACGTCGAGGGCGACGTCGTGGCGCTCGCCCACGCCGCCGCCGACGGCCTGTGGAGCGGGCTGACGCCGCGTCGTCACATGCGGCTCCTCACCTTCGAGTTCGCGACGGCGGGCGTGCGCAGCCGCGCGCTGCGCTCCGTCGCGCACACGCACCTCGAGCAGACCTGGGCGATGACGCGCGGGTTCCTCGAGAACGTGGCCGAGCGGGGGAACGTCAGCTACACGATGGACATGGGGTTCCTGTCCCGGGTCGTCGCGGGGTACATCGACGGGATCGAGATCGCGTGGCTCGTCGAGCAGGACGACGAGACGGCGGTCCGCAGCTTCCACGCGCTCGCCGAGTACGTGCTGTCGATGATGGTGCGCCCCGACGGCTCGCCGGTGCGGGAGCACGGTCCCGAGCCCGTCCCCTGACGGGCGGACGACGTCCCGTCCCCTGGCGGGTCCGGGACGTCGCCGGTCAGCGCCGCGCGGCCGGGGCCGGGCCGAGCACGCGGTCGGTGTAGCCGTTCGCGAACACGCCCTCGGGGTCCGTCGCGTCGCGGACGGCGACGGCGTCGTCGAACCGCGGGTAGAGCTCCCGGAACCGGTCCGCCGCCAGGCCGTGCATCTTGCCCCAGTGCGGGCGGCCCCCCACCTCGGCGACGATGCGCTCGACGGCGTCGAAGTACCGCTCGTGCGGCAGGCGCGCGTACTGGTGCACGGCGACGTAGGCGGTCTCGCGACCGTGGGCCGTGGAGAGCCACACGTCGTCGGGCGCCGCGAACCGGACCTCGACGGGGAACGGCACGTGCTCGCCGGACCGGTCCAGCCACGCGTCGATGCTCGACAGCACGTCGACGAGGTGCTCGCGCGGCACGGCGTACTCCATCTCGCGGAACCGGACGCGGCGCGACGTGACGAACACGTGGTGCGACGGCGCGACGTACGTGCGCGGCGCGAGCGCCCGCGCAGAGACGGCGTTGAGGCGCGGCGTGACGCGCGGGACCGCGGTCGCGAGCCGGTTCACGAGCTCGAACGCGCCGTTCGACAGGAGCTCCTCGTCGACCCACGTGCGCGCCCGCGCGACCGGCCCGGGGCCCGTGGTGCGCAGCCGCTCGAGCTCGACGGCCTCCTCGTCGGGCGCGAGGCGGTTGTTGCGCTTGGTCAGCGCCCGGCGGGTGTGGGGGAACCAGTAGAACTCGAAGTGGTCGTTGCCGCCGACGAGCCCGTCGGGGTCGTCGGGCGTGCCGAGCCGTTCGAGCACGCGGTCGAGCGGCCACGGCTCCTCCTGCGCGCGCAGGAGGAACGCCGGGACCACCTCGAGCGTCACCGCGGACAGGATGCCCGTGACCCCCAGCCCGAGCCGGCTCACCTCGAACAGGCCCGGCTCGTGCGCGGGCGACGCCTCGCGCACCTCGCCGTCGGCCCCCACGACGCGGACGCCGCGCACCTGCGTCGCGAGACCGCCGAGGCGTGCCCCGGTGCCGTGGGTGCCCGTCGAGATCGCGCCCGCGACCGACTGCCGGTCGATGTCCCCGAGGTTGCGCATCGCGAGCCCCGCGGCGGCGAGCGCCTCGTTGAGCCGGTGCAGGCGGATGCCCGCCCCGACGGTCACGAGGATCGCGTCGCCGTCGGTGCCGTCCGCCCCGCCGCGCGCGATGCGCTCGACGAGGCTGAGCCGGTCGAGGTCGAGCAGGAGGCCGTCCGTGACCGCAGCCGGGGTGAACGAGTGCCCGGCACCCACTGCGCGGACGGGCATGCCCTCCGCCGCGGCGCGGGCGACGAGGCCGCCCAGCTCCGCCTCGTCGCGCGGCGAGGCCCGACGGCGCGGCGTCGCGGAGGCCGTGCGGGCCCAGTTGGTCCAGGAGAGGGCGTCGTCGCTGCTCACAGGTCGTACTGTCTCACGCCCGGCGGGTGGCGTACGTTCTCCCCATGACGACCCACACGGCACCGGGGGCGGACCAGGGCGCGGGCCCGCAGGACGGTGACGAGCGGGGCGCGACGCCGTCGCTCCTGGCCCGCCTGACCCGCGCGACCGCGACGCTCGACGGCCCGCTCGCCGTCGTCGACCTCGACCGGTTCGACGCCAACGCCGACGAGCTGCTCGCGCGCGCGGGCGGCGTCCCCGTGCGGGTCGCGTCGAAGTCCGTGCGGGTGCGCTCGCTCGTCGCGCGCGCGGGCGAGCGGGGCTTCCAGGGCGTCATGGCGTACTCGGTGCGCGAGGCGCTGTGGCTCGTCGAGTCGGGCGTCCGCGACGTCCTCGTGGGCTACCCGTCGGTCGACCGCGGGGCGCTCGCGGCGCTCGCCCGCCACGAGGCCGGCCGGCGCGAGGTCACGCTCATGGTCGACGACGCCGCGCACCTGGAGCTCGTGCGCCACGCGCTCGCCGAGACCGGCACCGGGGACGAGCCGCCCGTGCGGGTGTGCCTCGACGTGGACGCGTCGCTGCGCGTGGGCCTCGGTCTCGTGACGGTCCACCTGGGCACGCGCCGCTCGCCCCTGCACGGTGCGCGCGACGTCGCGTCGCTCGCCGCCCGGGTCGTCTCGACGCCCGGTCTCGCGCTGCGGGGCCTCATGTTCTACGAGGCGCAGGTCGCCGGGATGCCGGACTCCAGCCTCGCCGTCCGCGCGGTCAAGCGGCTCTCGGTGCTCGAGCTGGGCGAGCGCCGGGGCGAGGTCGTCGCGGCGGTGCGGGACGTCGTCGGGCACGGCCTCGAGCTCGTGAACTCGGGCGGCACGGGGTCCCTCGAGACGTCGTCCGCCGACGCGGTCGTGACCGAGGTGACGGCCGGGTCGGGCCTGTACGTCCCGGGCCTGTTCGACGAGTACCGCGCGTTCCGGCCCCGGCCGTCGGCGTTCTTCGGCCTCGACGTCGTGCGCGTCCCGGGCCCGGGCTGGGCGACGGCGTTCGGCGGCGGGTACGTCGCGTCCGGCCCGGCGACCCGCAGCCGTCTGCCGCGCGTCGTGACGCCGGGCTGGTCGCTCACGGGCCGCGAGGGCGCGGGCGAGGTGCAGACGCCGCTGCACCGGTCGCGCGGCGCCGCCGGGGCGCCCGACCTGGGCGTGGGGGACCGCGTCTGGTTCCGCCACGGCAAGGCCGGCGAGGCCATGGAGCGGTTCGACCGCGTGCACCTCGTGCGCGGCGACGAGGTGGTCGACGTCGTCCCGACGTACCGCGGGGAGGGCAAGAGCTTCGGCTGACGCGGCGGGGACGGGCCGGCCGTCGCCCCGGCGTCGCTTCGGCCGCGACGGTGCGTCCCCGGTACCCTTGCGGCGTGACCCTTCGCCTGTTCGACACCGCCACGCGGGACGTGCGCGACTTCGTCCCCCTGACCCCGGGCGAGGTCGGCATCTACCTGTGCGGCGCCACCGTCCAGGCCGCCCCCCACATCGGGCACATGCGCTCGGCCGTCGCGTTCGACGTGCTCGTGCGCTGGCTCCGGCGCGGCGGCGCGCGGGTGACGCTCATCCGCAACGTCACCGACATCGACGACAAGATCCTCGCGAAGTCGGCCGACGCGGGCGAGCCCTGGTGGGCCTGGGCCGCGACGTACGAGCGCGCGTTCACCGCCGCGTACGACGCCCTGGGCGTGCTGCCCCCCACGTACGAGCCGCGCGCGACGGGCCACGTCCCGGACATGGTCCAGCTCATGCAGCGCCTCGTCGAGCGCGGCCACGCCTACACCACGGGCCCCGGCGACGTGTGGTTCGACGTGCGGTCCTGGCCCGAGTACGGCGCGCTCACCAACCAGCGCCTCGAGGACCTCAACCCCGTGCCCGACGACGTCCCCGCCGACGCCGAGGAGGCCGCCGCCAAGCGCGACCCGCGCGACTTCGCGCTGTGGAAGGCCCCGAAGCCGGGCGAGCCGGAGACCGCGTCGTGGGACACGCCGTTCGGGCGCGGCCGTCCGGGCTGGCACCTCGAGTGCTCCGCGATGGCGCGCCGCTACCTCGGCGACACGTTCGACCTCCACGGGGGCGGCCTCGACCTGCGGTTCCCCCACCACGAGAACGAGCAGGCCCAGTCGCGCGCCGCGGGCTACGGGTTCGCCCAGCACTGGCTGCACAGCGCGTGGGTCACGCAGGGCGGCGCCAAGATGAGCAAGTCGCTCGGCAACGGGCTGCTCGTGCGCGAGGTCCTCGCGACCACGAGCCCCGCCGTGCTGCGCTACGCGCTCGCGTCCGTGCAGTACCGCTCGATGCTCGAGTGGACCCCCGCCACGGTCGTCGAGGCCGAGGCGACGTGGGAGCGGCTGGCGGGCTTCGTCGAGCGGGCGACCGAGCGGGTGGGCGAGGTCGACGACGTGCGCGACGCCGAGCTCCCGACCGCCTTCACCGCGGCGATGGACGACGACCTCAACGTGCCGGCGGCGCTCGCCGTCGTGCACGAGCACCTGCGCGCGGGCAACGCGGCGCTCGCGGACCGGACGACGGCCGCGGACGCCGTCGCGCGCCACCACCTCGTGGCGGTGCGCGCGATGCTCGACGTGCTCGGACTCGACCCGGGCGACGCGCAGTGGGCCGACCGCGGTGACTCGCGCTACGCGGCGGTGCTCGACGCCGTCGTCGGCGCGGAGCTCGCGGCGCGGGCCGAGGCGCGCGCGTCGCGGGACTTCGCGACGGCCGACGCGATCCGCGACCGGCTCGCCGCGGCGGGCGTCGCGGTCGAGGACTCGGCCGACGGCGCGCGCTGGACCCTCGCCTGACGCCCACCGGACGACGGCCGGGAGCCACCCGCCGGCGCACGAGACAGAGCTCCGGTAGCACGAGACAGAGCTCCGGTAACGCGAGGTAGAGCTCTGGTAGCGCGCGGGAGAACCCTGGTGACGACCACGGTTCCCTTTCGGCGGGGTGTCTGGGGGACACTGGACCCAGGAGCGAGACACGCACGCCGGGCGCCGAACCCGACGTGGACTGACCTGAACTGACCTGAACGACGACACGATCGGTGCACCATGGCTGGCAACTCACAACGACGCGGCGCGACCCGCAAGCCCGGAAGCAAGAAGGGCGCGACCGTCGGCTCGGGCGGGCAGCGGCGCAAGGGCCTCGAGGGCCGCGGGCCGACCCCGAAGGCCGAGGACCGCGTCTACCACGCGGCGCACAAGCGCAAGGTGGCCGACGAGAAGCGCGCGACCGGGCGCGGCGGCCCGGCGCGCGGCACCGAGCGTGCCGGCACGTCGCGCGGCGGGGCCTCGCGCGGCGGCGGCCCCAAGGGCCGCGGGTCGGTCCAGGAGGTCGTCGCGGGTCGCAACTCCGTCCTGGAGGCGCTGCGCGCGCGCATCCCCGTCGAGGTGGTCTACCTCGCGTCGCGCCTCGACGCCGACGACCGCACGCGCGAGATCGTCGACATCGTCGCGGGCCGCGGCTACGACCTCCTCGAGGTGGGCAAGCCCGAGCTCGACCGTCTCACCGACGGGGCCGTGCACCAGGGCGTCGCGATCAAGGTCCCGCCGTACGAGTACGCGGACGTGGACGACCTGCTCGACGCCGCCGAGGAGTCGGGGCGGCCGCCGCTCGTCGTCGCGCTCGACGGCGTCACGGACCCGCGCAACCTCGGCGCGGTGCTCCGCTCCGCGGGCGCGTTCGGCGCGCACGGCGTCCTCGTGCCCGAGCGCCGCGCCGCGGGCGTCACCGCGTCCGCGTGGAAGGTCTCGGCGGGTGCCGCCGCGCGCGTCCCGGTCGCCCGGGCGACCAACCTCGTGCGCGCGCTCGGCGAGCTGAAGAAGGCGGGGTGCTTCGTCGTCGGGCTCGACGCGGGCGGCACCACGGCGATCGGCGACCTCGAGCTCGCGACCGAGCCGCTCGTCGTCGTCGCGGGGTCGGAGGGCAAGGGCCTGTCCCGCCTCGTGCGCGAGGCGTGCGACGTCGTCGCGTCCATCCCCATCGGGTCGGACACGGAGTCGCTCAACGCCGCCGTCGCGACGGGCATCTCGCTCTACGAGGTCGCGCGCCTGCGGCGCGAGGCCTGACGCCGGCGCGCCCGGCAGCACACAACGCCACGCGGTGCCCGCGTCGCCCCGCCGGTCCTCGGACGGCGGGGCGACGCGCGTCCGTCAGCCGTAGTACTCGGGGTCCTTCTCGCCCGGTGCGAGGCCGAGGATCGCCTTCTCGTCCGGGCGGTGGCGCAGGACGTTCTCCACGTACGACTGCGTCGCCTCCGCCATCGGCACGTCGCGACCGGCGCGCTCCGAGATGAACCAGCGGTGGTCGAGGATCTCGTGGAAGAGCTGCGCCGGCTCGAGCTTGCGGCGCAGGTTCCGCGGCACGGCCTGGATCGTGGGCTCGAACACGCCGCTCAGCCAGTCGTGCGCGACGAACTCCTCGTCGTCGTTCTGCCGCTCGGCCGCCGCGCGGAACGAGTCCAGGTCGTTGAGCAGACGGCGGGCCTGGTTCTCCTGCACGTCGAGGCCGGTGAGGCGCAGCAGGCGTCGCGAGTGGTGCCCCGCGTCCACGACCTTCGGCTGGATCTGCACGGTCGTGCCGTCGATGTCGGTCGTGATCGCGAGCTCGTCGACGTCGAACCCGAGGTTGTTGAGGTGCTCGATGCGGGCCGCGACGCGCCACCGCTCGTTCGCGTCGAACGACTCGGACGTCGTCAGCGCCTCCCACAGCTCCTCGTAGCGCGCGACGAGCGCGTCGCCGATCGCGACCTCGTCCACGTCCTCGTCGAGCAGCTCGCCGGCGGCGAGGTCCATGAGCTCGCCGATGATGTTCGTGCGCGCGAGGTCGACGTCGTACGAGCGCTGGCCGGGGGAGAGCTCGCGGTGCAGGTCACCCGTCTCGGCGTCCACGAGGAAGGCGGCGAACGTCTCCGCGTCGCGCCGGAACAGCGTGTTCGACAGCGACACGTCGCCCCAGTAGAAGCCCACGAGGTGCAGGCGCACGAGGAGGACGGCGAGCGCGTCGATGAGGCGCGTGGCCGTGTCCGGCCGCAGCGACTGGCTGAACAGCGCGCGGTAGGGGAGCGAGAACTGGAGGTGCTCGGTGATGAGCACGGCCTCGAGCCGCTCGCCGTTCGCGTCCTGGCGTCCGGTGATGACGCCCACCGGGACGACGCTCGGCACCTCGAGCCGGCGGAGCTGCCGCAGCAGCTCGTACTCGCGGTACGCGACCGTCTCGCCGATCTCCTTGATCGCGATCACCCGCCCGGAGAGGCGGACGAACCGCACGATGTGCCGCGAGATGCCGCGGGGGAGGGCGGCGAGCGTCTCCGCCGGCCATTCCTCGAGCGGGACGTCCCAGGGCAGGTCGAGGAGCGCCGGGTCGGGGGCCGACGCGGTGATCTGCAGGTTGTGCACCGTCACGGGTCCATTGTCCATGGTCGTGGGGCCCGGGCGGGGCGGGCCCGACCCGTGAGGTCGGACCCGCCCCGCGACGAGGTGCCGCAGGTCAGGCGCAGGCGACCGCGTCGTGGTCGACCTCGACCGTCGACGTGACGTCCTCGCCGTCGACCGTCGCGGTGCCGGTGACGGTCACCGACCCGTTATCGACGGAGGTGGAACGCACCGCGAACGACTGGTACGCGTTCGCGCCCGGGGCGACGTCGGCGACCTCGCGGGTGCCGTACGGCGTCGCGAGCGTCACGTCGACGGGCTGGTCCTCGCCGTTCGTCGCCCGGACGGCGACGTACGCCTGGCCGGCGAGGCAGCGGGCCTGCACCTCGACGTCGAGGTCGAGCTGTCCGGCCGGTGCGCCGTAGACCTCGAGCTCGTAGAGGGAGAAGCCCCACTGCGTCGCGCGCTCGGTGAGGTAGAGCCGCACGTGCCGGCCCGTCCCGGTGATCTCCAGGTCGTCGAACCCGCCGTCACCGTCGGTGACGGTGCGGACCGTGGTCCAGGTCTCGCCGTCGTGGGACGTCTGGACCTCGTAGCCCGACCCGTACGCCGTCTCCCAGTCGACGACGACGCGGCTCAGGTCGTAGCTCGCGCCGAGGTCCACCGCGATCCACTCGGGCTCGCTCCACGCGCTGCTCCAGCGGGTCCCGGCGTTGCCGTCGACCGCCTTCTCGGGCTCGTGGCCGGCCTCGTCGATGCTGGAGGCCGTCACGGGCCGGCCCAGGGCGAGCGAGTCCTCGTCCTCCTCGCCGCCCCCGTCGTCGGACCGGAAGCAGCGCAGGTACTGGTAGGACTCCGCGGAGGTCTCGAACGACGGTGCCCAGTCCCACTCGTAGGTGAAGTACTCGACGTAGGGCTCGGCCGCGGCGATGATCGCCGGGAGGTCGAGCTCGCCGCGGCCGAGCGCGACCTGCCGCATGTCGCCCGGCGCGTCGACGTTCACGGCGTCCTTGATGTGGAGCAGCTCGATGCGGTCCCCGTGCTCCTCGATCCACGCCGGGACGTCGAGGCCGGCGTCGGCGGCCCAGCCGACGTCGAGCTCGAACGTGACGTAGCGCGGGTCGGTGTTCTCCTCGATGACCTCCCAGGCACTGACCGTCTCGCCCGTCCCCGGGTGGGTGTACCGCGTGGTGAACTCGCTCTGGTGGTTGTGCAGCACGATCTTGTTCGCGCCGTTCTCGTGCGCGTACTTCCCGAGCTCGTTCACGTACGCCGCGGTGGCGACCGCCTCGTCGTAGGTGCCGTAGCCGCCCGCCATGCCGCCGGTCCCGATGTAGTCCTGGCCCAGCGCGACGGCGTACGCGACCGTCGCGGGCCACGTGGCCCGGTCCGTGCTGCCGTGGCTCGACGACACCTGGAGGCCGTGCCGGTCGAGGATCGCCCGGTAGTCGTCGACCGGCATCGCGTAGGGCTGGTTGTACGGCTCGACGTTCGTGAACCCGGCCGCGGCCACCTCGCCGAGCACGCGGTCGAGGGTCTCCGGTGACGGGGTCCCCGAGCCGCCGAGCTCGCCCACGTGCGTGTAGAGCTGGATCGAGATCTTGGCGTCGGGGAGGCCGTCGTCCGCGTCGCACGTGACGGCGGCGGTGGTCGACGGACCCGCGGACGGCGCGGGCCCGACGGGCGCTGCGACGGCCGGCGCGGTGGCGAGCGCGGTCGCGACGAGCGCGCCGGTGGCCAGCGCCGCGCCGAGGCGCCGGGCGCGCGGGGAGGGGGACGGGATCTGCATGAGGCTCCAATTGACAGCGTTGTCGATTTGGGTGACGAACAGACGACTTTTGGCGTCGTGTGTGCAAAAGCAGTCTTGAGGTCCCCCATGACCCTGTCAAGGGCACGGACCCGACGGGTCGGCGGGAGGGCGTGCCTCGCCGTCGCGAGCCCGTAACGCCGCAGGGCGGGCCCTCCCGACCGGGAGGACCCGCCCTGCGGCGGTGGTGCGAGGTGTCAGCTGATGCGCTGACCCGAGGCGGCACCGAAGACGTGCGACTGACCCGGGCGGATCGTCACGTAGATGCGCTCGCCCTTGGCCGGGACGTTGCGCGGGTCGACGCGGACGATGACCTGGTTGTCGCCGGCGCCCGAGTGGACGTCGGCCTGCGAGGCCAGGTCACCCTTGAGCGTGCCGTAGACGAACGCGTCGGAGCCGAGCTCCTCGACGATGTTGACCTCGACCGGGAACGCGGCCTCGTTGGCCTGCGACACGACGTCGAGCGCCTCGGGACGGAAGCCGATCGTCACCTTGCCGTTGTCGGCCTCGGTGATCTTGGCGGCCGTCTCGCGCTCGAGCGCGATGCGCGCGGGGCCGACCTCGGCGACGCCGTTGTTGACCGCGAACGTGCCGATGTTCATCGCCGGCGAGCCGATGAAGCCCGCGACGAAGACGTTGGCCGGCGTGTCGTACATCTCGCGCGGCGTGCCGACCTGCTGGAGCAGACCGTCCTTGAGGACCGCGATGCGGTCGCCCATGGTGAGGGCCTCGGTCTGGTCGTGCGTGACGTAGACCGTCGTGACACCGAGGCGGCGCTGGAGCGACGCGATCTGGGTGCGCGTCTGGACGCGGAGCTTGGCGTCGAGGTTCGACAGCGGCTCGTCCATGAGGAACACCTGCGGCTGACGGACGATCGCACGGCCCATCGCGACGCGCTGGCGCTGACCACCGGAGAGCGCCTTCGGCTTGCGGTCGAGGTACTCGGTGAGGTCGAGGATCTTCGCGGCCTCCTCGACGCGCTGGCGGATCTCCGCCTTCGGCGTGCCGGCGATCTTCAGCGCGAAGCCCATGTTGTCCGCGACGGACATGTGCGGGTACAGCGCGTAGTTCTGGAACACCATCGCGATGTCGCGGTCCTTCGGCTGGACGTCCGTGACGTCGCGGTCGCCGATGTAGATGTGTCCGCCGTTGACGTCCTCGAGGCCCGCGAGCATGCGGAGCGAGGTCGACTTGCCGCAGCCCGAGGGGCCGACGAGGACGAGGAACTCGCCGTCCTCGATGTGCAGGTTGAGCTGGTCCACGGCAGGACGCTCGGTCCCGGGGTAGACGCGGGTTGCGTGGTCGTAGGTGACCGTAGCCATGACTGGTACATCCCTCCACCGGCAGGTACGTGCCGGACGATCCGTTGTGCAGTGACGTGCCACGTCGACGTAGCTGTTCGCGATGGCGGACGAGCGTGTCTTCGACGACACAGAAGAAGTCGGACCCCCTCCGGAACGAGCAGGGGACCCGACGTCATCGTGACCCGATCCTACTCCCGGTCCTGAGTGCTTCGTCACAGCGTCGGTCACGATCCGGTAGCGGTTCGGTGCGGGCGGCAGGGCCCGCCGGGCGCGCGCCCGGCGGACCCCGCCCCGGGGTCAGCCCTCCCGGCGCTCCCGGCGCTCCAGGAGGTCCGCGAGGAGGTCGAGCACCGCGGCGAGCGCGTCGGCGTCGGGCACGCGCTGCTCGGCGAGCGTGTCGCCGTCGCCCACCTTGACGCCCAGGTCGCCCGGGCCGAGCACGGCGAACGCCGTCTCGTCGGTCGTGTCGTCGCCCGCGTAGAGCACGCGCGTGCGCGCGTCGGGGCACCCGGCGTCCTGCCCGACGACGTCCCGCAGCCGGTCCACCGCCTCGCCCTTCGACGTCTCGACGACCGCGACCTCGACGACGTCCTTCCCGTGCATCGCGTGCAGCCCGAGCCGCTCGGCCACCGCGTCGGCCAGGTCCTCGGCGGCCTGCGTGTCCGCCGCCGAGGCGAGCCGCGTGTGCAGGACGGCGGCGCTCGGCTTCTCCTGCACCCACGCGCCCTCCCGCCCCGCGACGGCCTCGGCCATGCCCGCGCGCAGGGCGGCGAGGTGGTCGGCCTGCTCCGGCGTGAGGTCGAGCGGGACGGCGTCGAGCCCGTCCTCGGTCACGTGCCCGGTCTCGGCACCGTGGCTGCCCACGAGGTACGTGCCGACGGGCGGCTCGCTGCGCTCGGCGAGGTCCGCGAGGTTGCGGCCCGAGACGAGGGCGAGGCGCGTCGTCGTGCCGACGAGCGCGGCGGCCAGCCGGTCGACGGCGGCCCGGGCGGACGGCGCCATGCGCGCGGCGAGCGGGTCGTCGACGAGCGGCGAGAGCGTGCCGTCGAAGTCGAGCGCGACGAGCCGCGCGGCGGGTGCGCCGTCCGCGTCCGCCGCGAAGGCGCGCACGGCGTCGGCGACCGGCCCGGGCACGGGCGCGGGGTGGTGCGTCGCGGTCACGCGCCCTGCTCCGCGGGCTCGTCAGCGGCCTGGCGGGCGTCCTGCGGCGCACCCGGCTCGTCGTCCTCCGGGCGGCGGCGCGGCACGCGGGACGGCATCGCGGTGAGGACGCCGAGGAACGACTCCGACCACCGCGCGACGTCGTCGGTGAGGACCTTGCGGCGCAGCCGGCGCATGCGCTTGCGCTGCTCGCGGTGGTCCATGTGCGCGGCCGCGACGATGATGTCCTTCATCCCGTCGATGTCGTGCGGGTTGACGAGGAGCGCGCCGGACGAGAGCTCGTCGGCGGCGCCGGTGAACTCGGAGAGCACGAGCACCCCGCGGTCGTCCGAGCGGGCCGCGACGTACTCCTTCGCGACGAGGTTCATGCCGTCGCGCAGCGCCGTGACGAGCATGACGTCGGCCGCGAGGTACAGCGCGGCCATCTCCTCGGGCGGGTAGGAGTGGTGCAGGTAGTGGATCGCGGCGTGCCCGATCTCTGCGTACTCGCCGTTGATCCGCCCGACCGCGCCCTCGACGTGCTCGCGCAGCTCCTGGTAGGCGTCGACGTTCTCGCGGCTCGGGCTCGCGACCTGGACGAGCGTGGCGTGCTCGACGTCGAGGCGGCCGTCCTGCAGCAGCTCGCCGTACGCCTTGATGCGGTGCCGGATGCCCTTGGTGTAGTCGAGGCGGTCGACGCCGAGCATCATGATGTCCGGGTCGCCGAGGTCCGCGCGGATCTCGCGCGAGCGCTGCTGGACCTCGGGCGTGCGGGCGAGCTCGTCGAACCGGCGCGAGTCGATCGAGATGGGGAACGCGGCGGCGCGGACGTGGCGGTCGCGCCCGTCCTCGCCCGGGACCGTGATGATCGGCCCGCGCGTCGTGTGGGCGCGCAGCCGTCGCACCGCGCGGATGAAGTTCGCGGCGTCGCCCGCGCGCTGGAAGCCCACGAGGTCCGCGCCCAGCAGGCCGTCGATCACCTGGCGGCGCCACGGCAGCTGCTGGAACAGCTCGAGCGGGGGGAACGGGATGTGGTTGAAGAACCCGATCCGCACGTCCGGGCGCTGGGCGCGGATCATCTGCGGCACGAGCTGGAGCTGGTAGTCGTGCACCCAGACGACGGCGCCCGGCGCCGCCTGCGCGACGGCGGCGTCGGCGAAGCGCTGGTTGACGCGGCGGTACGCGTCCCACCACGTGCGGTGGTACGTGGGCGGCGAGATGACGTCGTGGTAGAGCGGCCAGAGCGTGTCGTTCGAGAAGCCCTCGTAGTACCGCTCGATCTCGTCGGCCGAGAGCGTCACGGGCACGAGGCGCATCTCGTCGGCGTCGAACGGCTCGCTCGCCAGGTCGGGCGCGCCGGACCAGCCGACCCAGGCGCCGTCGGACGCCTGCATGACGGGCTCGAGCGCCGTGACCAGGCCTCCGGGCGACCGCTTCCACTCGATCTCACCGCCGGGGCCGACCGTGAAGTCCACGGGCAGCCGGTTGGCCACCACGACGAGATCGAATCCCTCTTTGCCTGTCAATGGACCTCTCCTTGAGCTTCGATGAATCGCGCCTGGGCGGCCCAGGGTAGTCCGCTCGTCGGGCGCATGGACGGGTCGTCCGGTGCCGGTCGCGTGCCGGACGCCGCCCCGGGCCGGGTCGCCCACCGGTCCCGTCGGGGCCGCACCCTCCAGCGCCGGCCCGTCCACTGCGGCTACCTTGTCACCATGGAGGAGCCCACGCAGCGCGTCGAGGCACGGAACGTCGCCGGGGGGCCGTCGCGCGGACCCGCACCCGGCAGCGAGGTCGGGGGCTACCACATCGGTGCGCGGCTCGGGTCCGGCGCCATGGGCACCGTCCACAGCGCGCACGACGGCGGCGGCAACCTCGTCGCGATCAAGCTCCTGCACGCGCACGTCGACCTCGACGCCGCCGCGCAGGGCCGCGAACGGCTGCGCCGCGAGGCCCGCGCCCTCCAGCGCCTGCGGCACCCCGCCGTCGCGCAGATCCTCGACGTCGAGCTCGACGGCCCGGACGCGTTCATCGTCACCGAGCTCGTCGACGGACCCACGCTCGAGGACGAGATCGCCGAGGGCGGGCCGCTCGACGCCTGGGACCTCTACGAGCTCGCCGACCAGCTCGCCGCGGCGCTCGAGGCCGTGCACGCGGCCGGCGTCGTGCACCGCGACCTCAAGCCGAGCAACGTCATGGTGTCCTCCCGGGGACCCGTGCTCATCGACTTCGGCATCGCCCAGGGGCTCGAGGACGCGCGCGTCACGTCCACGGGCCTCGTCATGGGCACCCCGGGGTACCTGGCGCCCGAGCTGCTCGAGGGCGCGGCCCCCAGCGTGGACACCGACTGGTGGGGGTGGGCTGCTCTGCTCGCCTACGCGGCGACCGGACGGGCGCCGTTCGGCGTGCGCCCGACGGACGTCGTGCTCGCCCGCGCGCGCAGCGGACGCCCCGACCTCGCCGGCCTGGGGCCCGTCACCGCGCACGCGATCGGTCGTGCGCTGCACGCCGACCCGGCACAGCGCCTCGGGCCGACCGAGGTCGTGGCCGCCCTGCGGCACGCGGCCGACACCGGCGACGCCGCGCCCGCGACCCAGGTGGTCGCGCCGCCCACCGGACCGACCCAGGTGGTGCCGCCCGTCGCCGTCGTGCCCGGCGGCACGGGGGCCCAGGCGTGGACCGGCGCGTCCGCGTGGACCGGCCAGGCCCAGGTCGTGCCGCCGCCCCTGCCCACGTCGCAGGCGCAGGTCAACGACGGCCGCACGATGGCCGTCCCCGTCGGGCACGACCTCATGGACGACCTCGGCGCCCCTCCCCTCGGCGAGGACGGCGAACCGCTCTACGTGCGCCCCGTGCCCGCGGCACGGCGCACCGCGCTGCTCCTGCTCGCCGTGCCGCTCGTGCTGCTCGGCGGGACGTACCCCGGCGTGGCGTTCGTCGTGCTGTCGGTGCTGGTCGTGCTCGCGCGCGTCGTCGGCGTGACGACCGAGTCGCTGCACGCGCGGCGCGAGCGGCGCGGCGTCTCGTCGCGGGACACGGTGCGCGCGGTCGCGGCGTCGCCGTGGTACGTCGTGCGCGCGCTCGTCGGCGCGCTCCCGTCCCTCCTGGTCGCGGCGTGCGCCGCGGTGCTCGTGGTCGTGGCCGGGTGGTGGTTGCTCGAGTCCGACCGCTGGGTCGTCGTCGAGGGTCCCGACGGCGGCAACGCGCCCGTCGTGACGACCGCGCTGCTGTGCCTCGCGGCGGTCGCGGCGGTGACCCTGGCCTGGGTCGGGCCCCTGACGCACCTCACGCGGTACGGGACGCGGACCGCGCTGGCGCGGCTCGCCCCCGGCCGCACGGGGACGCTCGTGCTCGCCGGCCTGGGTCTCGTGCTCACCGTCGTGTCCCTCGTGCTCCTCGGGGGCGACCCGGGCGTCACCTGGTGGCCGTTCCCCGGCCCGCCGTCGCTGCGCTGAGCCGGCACCGGCCCTTCCCAGCCCGCTGCCAGGCCGCGCGCGTAGGATGGGCGCCGTGCTCCGGACGACGGTGCCGCGCGCCCTGTCGCGCGGCGTGACGCGCACGTCCGTCGTGCCCGCAGCCGGCCGTCTGCTCGGCCCCGCGCTCCTGCTCCTCACCCTCCTCGCCGCCGTGGTGACGCACCTCGCCGACCGCGGGTACGCCGTCGTGCACCAGTGCGTGACGGTGCCGGGGGTGTGGGGAGCCGCCGGGATGCACCTCGCGCTCGTCCACGAGGTGCCGGACTGCCCGTCGGGCACCGCGCTCGGGGGCGACCCGGCCGCCATGGTCACCGTCGTGGGCGCGCTCGCGCTGCCCGTCGTCGTTGCCCACGCGGCGGCGGCTGCCGTCGCGTGGGGGCTCTCCGCGTGGGCGCGACGCGCGCACGAGCGCTCCCGCGCCGTCGTGACCGGGGCCGGGCGTGCGCTGCGCGCCGTGCTCCGGGGGGCGCTGCGCCCCGTGGGGTCGCTCGTCGGGGTCGCGCGCCGCGTCGTGCGCCCGGTGCCCGACGCCGTCCCCACCGCGCTGCACCACCTCGCCGACACGGTGGTGCGCACCCGGCGCGGGCCTCCGCAGGTCGCGCTCGTCTGACGACGTCGTCGGACGCACGGCCCGCGCGACCCCGTCGGCGCGCACCCTGCCACATCCCCAGCTCTCGGCACTCCCTCGGAGGACGACCATGCCCAGCAACGAAACCCAGACCAAGGCCCAGCGTCGCGAGGCCGCACGCGCGGAGGCGCTCGCGCTGCGCGAGGCGCAGGCCAAGCGCGACAAGCGCAACCGCCTCATCACGATCGGAGCGCTCGTCGCGGGCGTCCTCGTCCTCGTCGGCGTGTTCCTCGCCGTGTGGATCCCGGCCATGAACGACCGGAACAAGACGATCGACGCCGTCGCGGCGGGCAACCTCGCCGACGTCACGAGCCCCGCCACGAGCGACGCCGAGGACGGCGGCATCCCGATCGGTGCGGACGGCGCCGCCGGGACGCAGAACGAGGGTGCCGTCGAGGTCGGGGTCTACCTCGACTACATGTGCCCCATCTGCGGCCAGTTCGAGGAGACGAACGGCGCGACGCTCGACCAGCTCCGCGAGTCCGGTGACGTGACCGTCGTGCTGCACCCGATCTCGATCCTCGACCGCGTCGCGCAGTCGCAGCAGTTCTCGACGCGTTCCGCCGCCGCGGCGGCCTGGGTCGCCGACCGCGCGCCCGAGTCGATGAACGACTTCAACACCGCGATGTTCCAGAACCAGCCCCAGGAGGGCAGCGAGACCCTGACCGACGCCCAGATCGCCGACATCGCGGAGCAGGCGGGCGTGCCCGCCGACGTCGCTGCCGGCATCGAGGACGGGACGGCCGTCGAGACGTTCGGCGACTGGGTCGCGACGGCGTCGAGCCTGGTGAACCAGGACACGTCGCTGCACGGCGAGCGCGGGTTCGGCACGCCGACGATCACGATCAACGGCGAGCGGTGGGACGGCAACTGGAGCGACCCGAACGCGCTCCCGCAGGCCGTCACCGCCGCCCAGGGCTGACCGGCACGTCGTCGGTGTCCTGACCCGCGCCGCCCACGCCGTGACCGGCGCGGGCCGCCGACCGGGGCGCGCCGGGCGAGCAGGTAGTCTGTTCGCTCGCCCGGCAGCCCCGGGAACGCCGCCTTAGCTCAGCCGGTAGAGCACTCGCCTTGTAAGCGAACGGTCGTCGGTTCGAATCCGACAGGCGGCTCCACCACGACGCCCCCGGCTCCACGGAGCCGGGGGCGTCGTCGTGCCGGTGCGCACCGCGGGGTCAGCAGTCGGTCGGCAGTCGCTGCCCGGATCGGTGGTGGCGCGAGCCGATCTCGGCAGGTGCTGCCGAGGTCGCCCGCGCTCAGCGGTCGGCGAGCGGGACGGGCAGGAGCTCGGGCGCCTTGGGGAGCCGCCCGTCGCCCGACGACGTCCCGCGCAGCCGCCGCTGCGCCCACGGCACGACGTGCGTGCGCACCCACTGCGCGTTCTGCCGGGCGCGGTCGAGAGCCGGCGCGGGCGGGAGGGGAGCCAGCGGGTCGTCCCACGCGGCGTCGTCGGGCGCCTGGCCGAGCGCGACGAGCGCCGCCTGGGCGACCCGGGCGTGCCCCGCGGGCGTCAGGTGGATGCGGTCCTCCGACCACACGCGCCAGTCCTGGAGCGCGCGCATGCCCCACAGGTCCAGCACGTACGCGCCCTGCCGACGCGCGATCGACCAGATGTGGGCGTTGTACACGCCGACGCGCGGGCGCGTGAGGCCGACCAGCGGCGACTGCGAGGCGTCGAAGCCGGTCGCCATGAGCACGTCGATCCCCGCGCCGCGCAGGCGCGAGACCGCGTGCTCGAGGTTGCGCGCGAGGCGGTCGACGTCGGCGTTCGGCCGCAGGATGTCGTTGCCGCCGCCGATGACGCTCACGAGGTCCGGCCGGAGCTCGAGCGCCGCCGGCACCTGCTCCGTGAGGATCGAGCGCAGCTTGCGCCCGCGGATGGCGAGGTTCGCGTACCGCAGCGGGTCCTCGCCGGCGGCGACGCGGCGGGTCGCAAGGTGCTGAGCGAGAAGGTCGGCCCACCCGCGCTGGTGGTCCTCCTCGCCGGGGTACGGGTCCCACAGCCCTTCGGTGAACGAGTCGCCGATCGCGACGTAGCTCGTCCAGCGCGGAGCGGGGTCGTCGGGTCGGCGTGCGTCGGCGGTGTCACCGGCCAGGGGAGTGGTCGTCGGGTTCTGCGTCGTCACCCGCCCCATTGTGCTCCTGCAGGGCGGTGCGCCGTCGACCCGGCGATCCTGGCGGGTCGAGCAGGCGGTCCTGGCGCGTCACGCGGCGCGGACGAGCCAGGACCACCTGCTCGGCGGAGACGGGGGGCGGGCGGAGGTCAGGTGGTGGGGAGGGTCCAGTCGACGGGGGCGGCGCCCTGGGCGAGGAGGAGCTCGTTGACCCGCGAGAACGGGCGCGACCCGAAGAAGCCGCGGCGCGCGGAGAGCGGGCTCGGGTGGGCGCTCGCGACGACGGGGGTGTCGCCGAGCATCGGGCGCAGGGTCGCGGCGTCGCGACCCCAGAGGATCGCGACGAGCGGGGCGTCGCGCGCGACGAGCGCCCGGATCGCCGCCTCGGTGACGGCCTCCCAGCCCTGGCCGCGGTGAGACCCGGGCTCGCCCGGACGGACCGTGAGCACGCGGTTGAGGAGCATGACGCCCTGGTCGCTCCACGCGGACAGGTCGCCGTTCGCGGGGGTCGGGGCGCCGACGTCGTCCGCGAGCTCGGCGAAGATGTTCTGGAGCGAGCGGGGCACGGGGCGCACGTGCGGCTGCACGGAGAACGACAGCCCCATCGGGTGCCCGGGCGTGGGGTACGGGTCCTGCCCGACGACGAGCACCCGCACCTCGGCCAGGGGGCGCGAGAACGCGTTGAGGATGGCCGACGGCGCGGGGAGGTACTCCCGTCCGGCCGCCACCTCGGCGCGCAGGAAGTCGCCGAGCGCGTGCAGCTGCGGCTCGACGGGCGCGAGGGCCTCGGCCCAGTCGGGCGCCATGATGCTCGCGAGGGCCGGGCGGGGGTCGGCCGTCGAGGCGGTCGCGACCGGGTCGACGGCGACGGGCTGGGCGGGTGCGCTCTCCACGGCCCCGAGCCTAACCGGCGTCCTCGGCACGTCCGGAGCGTGCGGCGAGGACGAATGACACGGGTGTGGTTCGTGCGTAGGCTGGGAGGCGGCCGCGCGCGGGAGTGCGCAGGTCCGGTGACGAGAGAGTGCAGGGAGGGAACGATGAGCGAGGCGGCGTACGTGCTCGACGGACCCGACGCGGTCGGCGACCCGACCACCTCGGAGGCGCCGGCGTCGGGCCTGAGCGAGCGGGACCAGGAGATCCTGGCGTTCGAGCGGCAGTGGTGGAAGTACTCGGGCGCCAAGGAGCAGGCGGTGCGCGAGCTGTTCGACATGTCCGCGACGCGCTACTACCAGGTGCTCAACGCGCTCATCGACTCCCCGGCCGCGCTCGCGCACGACCCCATGCTCGTCAAGCGGCTGCGGCGGATGCGGTCCACCCGGCAGCGGGCGCGCACGGCGCGCCGGCTCGAGGGTCTCTGACCCGGGACGACGGGCCGCGCGTGAAGTCCGGGCGAACAGGGCGTTTAGCCGAGAGCCCCGACCGGGCTACCCTGTCGCCGTGACGAAGAGCCGCTACCCGTACGCGCCCGACGAGTTCGACGCGCCCGCGCCGCAGGGTGCGCCCGTGGGGGTGCACCGCACGCCGCGCAGCGGGTGGAGCAAGACGTGGCCGTTCCTGCTGGTCGCCGTCGTCTTCGCCGGCCTCGCGTACGGGGGCGTCGCGCTGCTGTCCGACAACGGTGCCACGGACGACCCGCCGCAGGCGCAGTCCACGGAGCCGCCGCCCGCGGAGACCGAGGAGCCGCCCGCGGCGGAGGAGCCGCCCGCGACCGAGGAGCCGCCGGCCGCGGAGGAGCCGCCCGCGACCGAGGAGACGCCCGAGACCCCGGACCTCGCGACGCTCATGGCGGCGGCCGACCCGAGCGCCTACGTCCGCGTGCTGAACGACAGCGGCATCGGCGGCGAGGCGGCCAAGGGCAAGGACGCCCTCGACGCGCAGGGCTTCAGCAACACCGTCGCCACGGACTACACGAACGGGCCGGCGCCGGTCGACGTCACCACGGTCTGGTACGTGCCCGAGCGGAGCGACACCGCCGCCGCCGTCGCCGCGACGCTGGGCATCCCCGCGGAGAACGTCGTCCAGGTCGACAGCCTGCGCGAGGGCGACGTCGCGGTGATCATCAAGTCCGAGCTGGCGCCGGTCGGCTGACCCGGACCCCCGGGCCGCCCCGGCCGTGGCACCACGACCTGACGCTGCACCCGCGTGACCTGCTCGTTCGGCCCGGAGTCCGACGAGCGCCACCTGCCGTTCGACCTTCCGTGCACGCCGCCTGCGGGCTAGGCTCGGGCTACCACGGGGCGGCGGTCGCCTCGCGGGTGACGATGCACGAGGAGACGTACATGGCTCAGGGGACCGTGAAGTGGTTCAACGCCGAGAAGGGCTACGGGTTCATCACGCCCGCAGCGGGTGGGCAGGACCTCTTCGTGCACTTCAGCGCGATCCAGACGGACGGCTACCGCACGCTCGACGAGGGCCAGGAGGTCGAGTTCGAGCTCGGCCAGGGCAGCAAGGGCCCGCAGGCCGAGCAGGTGCGGCCGCTCTGAGCCCGGCTCCGAGGGTCGCGTGACGGAGGATCTCGACGCCGTCGTCGTCGGTTCGGGCCCCAACGGCCTGGCCGCCGCCGTGACCCTCGCACGCGCCGGTCTCTCCGTGCGCGTGCTGGAGGCGCAGCCGACGTCGGGCGGCGGAGCCCGCACGCTCGACCTCGGGCTGGCCGACGGCGTCGTGCACGACGTGTGCTCGGCGGTGCACCCGATGGCGTGGGCCTCGCCGTTCTTCGAGGCGTTCGACCTCGGCGCGCGCGGCGTGGAGCTGCTCGCGCCGGAGGTCTCGTACGCCCACCCCCTCGACGGGGGTCGCGCGGGCGTGGCCTATCACGACCTCGAGCGCACGGTCGAACGGCTCGGGGTCGACGGCGCCGCCTGGCGCGCCCTGCTCGGCCCGCTCTCCGAGGGGTGGCGCGACGTCGTCGCGGTCGCCCTCGGCGACAAGCGCTCGGTGCCGGGACGCGTGCTCACGCCGAGCGGCGCCGGTGTGACGGCCCGGTTCGGCGCGGCGGTGCTCGAGCAGGGGAGCCCCGCGTGGACGCGGCGCTTCCGCACCGACGAGGCGGGCGCGCTCCTCACGGGCGTCGCGGCGCACGCGATCTCCCGCCTCCCGTCGCTCGCCGCGGCCGGGACGGCGGTGCTGCTGGCGTCGCTCGGCCACGCGCCGGGCGGATGGCCGCTGCCTCGCGGCGGCTCCGGCGCGATCGTCGCCGCGCTCGAGGACGACCTGCGCGCCCACGGGGGCGACGTCGTCACGGGCCACCGGGTCGGCTCGCGCGCCGACCTCCCGCGGGCTCGCGCCTACGTGTTCGACACGACGCCGCGCGTCGTCGCGGACGTGTTCGCGGACCGGCTCCCGCCGCGCGCGGAGGACGCGCTGCGCCGGTTCCGGCACGGCGACGCCGCCGCGAAGGTCGACCTCGTGCTCTCCGGGCCTGTGCCCTGGGCAGACCCGGAGGTGGGGCGCGCGGGGACCGTGCACCTCGGCGGGACGCGCGCCGAGATGGCGCGCAGCGAGGCCGACGTCGCGGCCGGTCGCCACGCCGCCCGGCCCGTGGTGCTCGTGAGCGACCCGACCGTCGTCGACCCCGGGCGCGGGGCGGGCGGGCTGCGCCCGCTGTGGACCTACGCGCACGTGCCCGCGGGGTCGACGCGCGACGTGACGGAGGACGTCGTCGCGCAGGTCGAGCGGTTCGCGCCGGGCTTCCGGGACGTCGTCGTGGCGTCGCGCTGCGTGCCCGCGGCGGAGATGGCGGCGCACGACGAGAGCTACGTGGGCGGCGACATCGCGGGCGGTGCCGTGAGCATGTGGCAGATGGTCGCGCGGCCCACGCCCCGGTTCGACCCCTACGCCGTCGGGCTGGAGGGCGTCTACCTGTGCTCGGCGTCCACGCCGCCCGGGCCGGGCGTGCACGGCCTCGGGGGCTGGTACGCCGCGCAACGGGTGCTGAGGCGCGAGTTCGACGTGCGCGACGCGCCCGACCTGGCGCCCGTCGCGACGAGCGGCGCGACCACCCGGTAGCCCCGGCGCGCCGGCCGCGGCGGACCGGGAGAGCCCAGGAGGACCGTCAGCCCGCGCCGCCCGGCGTGCCCTGGTTGCCGAGCTCCACGAGCGCGAGCACGACGAGCGCGGAGCTCCACGACAGCGGCGCGACGGCGGCGGGCGAGCCGTCGGCGAGGACCTTCTCCGGGATGGCCCCGGACGCGGTGCGGTGGTCGTCGACCCAGCGGAGCCACTCCTCGGCGTCGGCGCGGTCCTCGGGGTCGGACGACGACGCCGCCGCCAGCGCGTACAGCGTGGTTTGGGGGGTCCACGAGATGCCGTCGGCGCGCCAGCCCGCGCCCGGCGCGAGCCCGCCGGCCGGGCGCAGCATCTCGCGCACGGACGCGCGCCAGGCCTCGTCCGCCCCGGCGAGCGGCTCCGGCTGGAACGGCGGCAGCACGAACGCGGTCGAGGCGTCGCGCGCGCCGCCCGTGACGTGGCGCGGGTAGCCCTGGGACCCGAACGAGCGCTCGACCGCCATGCGCAGACGGGCGGCGGCGAGGGTCGCCTCGTGCGCGCGCGGCGCCTCGCCCGCGGCCGCGTACACGTCCGCCGCGGCCTCCAGGCCCGCGAGCAGCGGTCCGGCGGTCCCGAGCGTGAGGGACGTGGGCTCGACCTCCCAGTAGTCGCTCGACGGCGGCGGCAGCGGGTCCTCGCCGTCGACGAGCCCGAGCGCGTGGTCCGTCGCGGCGTCGACCAGCGGGCGCAGCTCGGCGGCCACCTCGGGGCGGTCCGCGGCGGGCGTCTCCTCCAGCACGACGTCGGTGGCCCACAGGACCCAGCCGACGCCGTCGGACTGGATGCCCCGGTCGTCCGGGACCCCCGACCCGTCGGGGAGGTAGCGCGCGTGGAACGAGCCGTCGTCCTCCTGGACCCGGGCGAGGAAGCCGAGGACGGCGCGCGCGTCGTCGACGTGACCGGTGCGTGCGAACGCCGCCGCGGTGAACGACGCGTCGCGCGGCCACACGTAGCGCCACCTGGGCGACGGCGCGGCGAGGGCGGCGCCGTCGTCGAGCGTCAGCGCGCGCAGGTCGAGGAGGGCCGCCTCGCCGAGCGCGGCGAACGGCCCGCCTGTCCCCGGTACGACGCCGGACGCGAGCCAGGCCCGCGACGCGGTGGCGGTCTGGTGGGCGAGACCGGGGTCGAGGAGGGCCGTCGCGTCGAGGCGCGCCCCGGCGACCTGCGCGAGCCGGTCCGCCTCGCCGTCCGCGGGGTCGACGCCCGCGGCGAGCGCGCCGGGGTCGAGCGCCGCCGGGTCGAGCACGCGGCTGCCCTCGAGGTAGGTCGCGCCCACGCCGGGCGCGAGGCGCAGCACCGCGGGGCCGCCGTCGGGCCCGGTCGTCACCGCGACGCCGTCCTGGTAGAGGTCGATGTGCTCGCCCGAGGGCGCCGCGACCGCGGTCGCGGCGGTCAGGCCGAGGGCAGGGACCAGCACGAAGCCGGCCAGGGCTGCGAGGGAGCGCCACGACGGTGTTGCGCGGATCACACCGCGCATCCTAGAGCGAGCCGCGCGGCGCTCGGTTTCGCCCCTCGCGATACGCGGCGGCGTGGCGCGCCGCTGTCTTGCACTCGCACCGTGCGAGTGCCAATAATGGCGTTAGCACTCTCGTCACGAGAGTGACAGAAGTGACCAGCGCAGGCAGCCGCTCAGGCGGCTGCGGCGCAACCCACCAGGTCGACAGGTGAGGCCCGCCCTGGCGGCGTGACATGAACGCCGCCGTCGTGGGCCGTCCGTCGCGGGCGCCGGCCGACCGCCATACGCCACCAGCGGAGGATCATTCCCCATGGCCAAGATCATCGCCTTCGACGAGGAGGCTCGTCGGAGCATGGAGCGCGGGCTCAACACGCTCGCCGACACCGTCAAGGTCACCCTCGGCCCCAAGGGCCGCAACGTCGTGCTCGACAAGAAGTGGGGCGCGCCGACCATCACGAACGACGGCGTCTCCATCGCCAAGGAGATCGAGCTCGAGGACCCGTACGAGAAGATCGGTGCGGAGCTCGTCAAGGAGGTCGCCAAGAAGACCGACGACGTCGCGGGTGACGGCACGACCACCGCGACCGTGCTCGCCCAGGCGCTCGTGCGCGAGGGCCTGCGTGTCGTCGCGGCCGGCGCCAACCCGATCGCCGTCAAGCGCGGCATCGAGAAGGCCGTCGACGCGGTGACGGAGCAGCTGCTCAACGCCGCGAAGGACATCGAGACCAAGGAGGAGATCGCCGCCACGGCCGCCATCTCCGCCGGCGACCCCGCGATCGGCGAGCTCATCGCCGAGGCCCTCGACAAGGTGGGCAAGGAGGGCGTCATCACGGTCGAGGAGTCGAACACGTTCGGCCTCGAGCTCGAGCTCACCGAGGGCATGCGCTTCGACAAGGGCTTCCTCGCGCGCTACTTCGAGACGGACCCCGAGCGCCAGGAGGCCGTGCTCGAGGACCCGTACGTCCTCATCGTCGAGTCCAAGATCTCGAACGTGAAGGACCTGCTCCCGGTCCTCGACCAGGTCATGAAGGCCGGCCGCTCGCTCCTCATCATCGCCGAGGACGTCGAGGGCGAGGCGCTCGCGACCCTGGTGCTCAACAAGATCCGTGGCACGTTCAAGTCCGTCGCCGTCAAGGCCCCGGGCTTCGGCGACCGCCGCAAGGCCATGCTCCAGGACATCGCGATCCTCACCGGCGGCCAGGTCATCACCGAGACGGTGGGCCTCAAGCTCGAGAACGCGACGCTGGACCTGCTCGGCCAGGCGCGCAAGGTCGTCGTCACGAAGGACGAGACCACGATCGTCGAGGGCGCGGGCGACGCCGACCTGATCCAGGGTCGCGTCAACCAGATCCGTGGCGAGATCGAGAAGTCGGACTCCGACTACGACCGCGAGAAGCTCCAGGAGCGCCTCGCGAAGCTCGCCGGCGGCGTGGCCGTCATCAAGGCGGGTGCCGCGACGGAGGTCGAGCTCAAGGAGCGCAAGCACCGCATCGAGGACGCCGTCCGCAACGCGAAGGCTGCCGTCGAGGAGGGCATCGTCGCCGGTGGTGGCGTCGCGCTCATCCAGGCCGGTGCCGTGGCGTTCGAGAAGCTCGAGCTCGAGGGCGACGAGGCGACCGGTGCGCAGATCGTGCGCGCCGCGATCGACGCCCCGCTCAAGCAGATCGCGGTCAACGCGGGCCTCGAGGGTGGCGTCGTGGCGGAGAAGGTGCGCAACCTCCCGTCGGGCCAGGGCCTCAACGCCGCGACCGGTGTGTACGAGGACCTCCTCGCCGCCGGAGTGAACGACCCGGTCAAGGTCACGCGCTCCGCGCTGCAGAACGCCGCCTCCATCGCGGCGCTGTTCCTCACGACCGAGGCCGTCGTGGCCGACAAGCCGGAGAAGGCCGCCCCCGCGGGCGACCCGACCGGTGGCATGGGCGGCATGGACTTCTGAGCCGACCCGCCTCCCCTCACGGGGAGTCGTAGGACACCGAAGGCCGTCGGCCGGGTTCGCCCGGCCGGCGGCCTTCGTCGTGCCCTGAAGAGAGCTCCCGGGCGGGGCCTACCGCGCCGTGAACAGGCGCGCGGCCTGCGACTCGGCGTCGGCGTAGGTCTGCGCGGCGGCGCCGAGCGCGGCCGTGATGTCGTCGAGCGCGACCTCGACCTGGGTCTGCGTCGTCTGCCACTGCGCCATGACGCCCGTGAACGACGTCGCCGCCCCACCACGCCACGACGTCTGCAGGTCCGTGAGGTGCCGCATCATGGCGCCGACCTCCGCACGGATCGCCGTGACCGACCCGTGCACCGCGGCGCTCGCCTGCGCGACGCGCGCGCTGTCCACCTCGTACCGGCTCATCCGAACCTCCGTCGTCCCTCGGCCCGCGGGCCGTCCCTCGCCCCGGTGAGCACCGGGGCGTGGCGACGACGGTAGGCGGACCTCCCCGGGTCCGGAGGGGCGGCGGTCAGGCCTGTGGACGGCGGTTCAGGCGCCGGAGGCTGGGGACGCCGTCGACGCCTCCGCGAGCTTGGCCTGCTCCTTGCGCAGGCGCTGGAGCTCCGCGTCGAGGTTCTGCCGCGCGGCCTCCTCCCAGGCCGCGCCGAGCGGGCTCGAGAAGAGCGTGCGCCGGTCGAGCAGCTTCGTGAGGATCGCGATGCGGGCGCGCACGTAGTCGGGCTTGGGGATGTGCGCGTACTCGTCGCGCACGTCCTTGAGGTACTCCTTGTAGCGCTGCGGCTCGGCCGCGAGCATCGCGAGGTCGGCGTCGCACAGGACCGCGCAGTCGAAGTCGGAGGCGTCCGGGGCGTGGCGGACGAGCGCGTTGACGAGGTGCGCGACGCGCCGCACCGCGGGCTCGGGGACGCCGAGCCGCGTGAGCTCGGCGACGGCGAGCGCGGCGCTCGCGGTCTCGTCCTCGCCGCCCTTGTTGGCGTAGGTCGCGCGGCCCTTCGCGTCGAAGATGGCGCCGTGGTACCAGGCCGCGAGCCGGACGAGGTCGGGGTCGTGCGTCTCCTGCGAGAGCTCGTCGACCCGGCCCAGGACGTCGGCCAGGTGGCGCAGGTTGTGGAAGTGGCGTCCCGGCTGGTCCCAGCGGTCGAGGAGCCCCTGCCCGACGGCGCGGATCTCGTCGTCCGGGGCGGTCGCCCCGGCGCCCCGGGCGCTGCGGACGAACGAGGAGAGGAACCACTGCGGTGCGTCGGCGCTGTTGACGCCCATGAACTTCAGCCTTCTTCGACGGAGACGAGCAGGACGGAGGTCGTCGTCGCCGGGCGTGCTGCCCGGCGCGGAGGCCCCCGCGTCGCCGCGCGGCCTCGTCTTCAGCCTAGGTCTCGCGGGACGACCCGCCATCGTAGCCCCAGCCGGCGGCGCGTCGGGACGCCCCGGCGGGCTCCCACGCGACGTCGCGGACGGTCGTCGACGAACCCGCAGGTCGGGCGGGGTGCGGGCCGTCAGGAGCCGAGCGGGAGGTCCACGCGGACGGTGAGCCCGCCGCCCGGCGTCTCACGGACCGACACGCGGCCGCGGTGCGCCCCGACGATCGCGGCGACGATCGCCAGACCGAGCCCGGACCCGCCGGACGAGCGGTTGCGCGACGTGTCCGCCCGGTAGAACCGCTCGAACAGACGGCCCCGTTGGGTCGTCGGGACGCCCGGGCCGTGGTCGCGGACCTCGAGCACCGCGACGTCGCGCGCGGCGTCGCCGGCCGGGGCGCCGCTCCCGCCCGCGCCGTCGCCCGACGGCGCGTCGTCGGACCGGGGCGCAGGCGCCGCACCGAGCGCGATCTCCACCGGCGTGCCCGACGGCGTGTGGCGCGCGACGTTCCCGACGAGGTTGGCGAGCACCTGCCGCAGCCGGTCCTCGTCGCCCACGACGCGCAGCGCCGCCGGAGCGTCCGCACCCGGCGCGAGCCCGACGACCCGCACGTCGCGCGCGGGGTCGAGCGCGTGCAGGTCCTGTGCGGAGTCCCGCGCGAGGGAGACGAGGTCGACCGGCTCGTGGCGCAGCGGCCGGCCCTCGTCGAGCCGCGCGAGGGCGAGCAGGTCGTTGACGAGCATGCCCATGCGGGTCGCCGAGTCCTCGATGCGGCCCATCGTGTCGTCGACCTTGTCCGGGGTGTCGAGCGCGCCCATCCGGTACAGCTCGCCGTAGCCGCGGATCGTCGCGAGCGGAGTGCGCAGCTCGTGGCTCGCGTCCGAGACGAAGCGCCGCATCCGTTCCTCGGACGCCTCCTGGACGGCGAACGCCTCCTCGATCTGGGTGAGCATCGCGTTGAGCGACGCCGCGAGCGAGCCGACCTCCGTCGTCGGCGGCGCGGGGCGCACGCGACGCGACAGGTCGCCCGCGGCGATGTCGGCGGCGGTCTCCTCGATCTCTCGCAGCGGGCGCAGCGCGCGGTGGACCGCGAGGTAGGCGACCGCACCCCCGACGAGCGCGATGCCGAGCGCCGACAGCGCGAGCGCCCGGCCGAGCACCTCGACCGTCTCGTGGATGCCCGTGAGCGGCAGGGCGACGAAGACGGTCCCGGCCTGCTGGCCGTCCACGAAGAGGAACCTCCCGACCACGCGCCACTGCGCCGGGTCGGACCCTCCGACGGACCGCACCGTGAAGGGCTCGCCCGCGAGGCGCTCGATCTCCTGGTCGGACAGCGCCGGGATGTCCGGCTTCCCGTACCGCGACACGGTCTCGCCCCAGCCGATGCCTCTCTCGGTACCCGACGACTCCCGCAGCAGCACGAAGTACTCGCTGGGGATCTGGCTCGCGGTCTCGGGGTTGCTGAGCAGCGAGGAGCGGGCGACGGTCGTCGCCGACCCCTGGAGGTCCTGGTCGACCTGCTCGACGAGGTAGCTCGACACGACCGTCGTCGTCACGACCGAGGCCAGCCCGAGCCCCGCCGCGAGCAGGAGCACGGTGATCGCGACGAGGCGCGCGCGCAGCGGCACGCGCGCGAACCAGCCCCACCCCTCGGTGGGGACGGGCCGGCCGAAGGGGCGCTCCGCCGTCGGGCCGTCGGGGACGGGTGCGGACGTCGCGCGCTCGCCCGACGGAGCGCGGCCGGGCTGCGAGGCCGCCCCGGGGGGCGGGGGAGGGGGCGGGACCGGCGGGGACCCGGCCGCCGTGCGGTCGGGGCCGGCCGTCATGACGCCGCGGGCGGCTGGCGCAGCAGGTAGCCGACGCCGCGCTTGGTGTGGATGAGCGGCGGGAGGGTCACGGGCTCGCCGTCCGGGCCGGGCACGGTGAGGTTGTCGATCTTGCGGCGCAGGTAGGAGATGTACGACTCGACGATGTTCGCGTCGCCGCCCCAGTCGTACTGCCACACGTGGTCGAGGATCTGCGCCTTGGACAGCACGCGGCCCGCGTTGAGCATGAGGTAGCGCAGCAGCTTGAACTCGGTGGGGGACAGGTCGATGTCGACGCCGGCGCGGCGGACCTCGTGCGAGTCCTCGTCCATCTCGAGGTCGGCGAAGCGCAGGACCGCGTCGTCGACCGGCTCGGCGTGCGTGCGGCGCAGCACGGCCCGGATGCGCGCCACGACCTCCTCCAGGCTGAAGGGCTTCGTCACGTAGTCGTCGCCGCCCACGGTGAGCCCCGTGACCTTGTCGCGCGTGTCGTCCTTCGCGGTGAGGAAGACGACGGGCGTGTGCTGGCCCTTCTCGCGCAGGCGGCGGGTCACGGTGAACCCGTCCATGTCGGGGAGCATCACGTCGAGCACGACGAGGTCGGGCTCGACGTCGCGCACGAGCCGCAGGGCGCTCTGCCCGTCCGCGGCGGCGTGCACCTCGAACCCGGCGAAGCGCAGGGACGTGGCCAGCAGCTCGCGGATGTTCGGCTCGTCGTCGACGACGACGAGGCGTGCCTCGGGGGTGGTGCTCATACGTCCAGTGTGCTCCCGCGGTCTGGGAGACGCCTGGGAACGTGCTCGACCCCGGCGGCACCGGGCGCCCGTGGGCGGTCCGGGGCAGGATGGCGGCCGTGCGGATCACGGTGGACCAGAGGCGGCGTCGGCTCGTCGCGCAGCAGCTCGCGCTCGCCGCGGACCTGCCCGGCAGACCGGCGGCCCGGAGCCCGGAGGACGTCGTCGACCGGCTGCTCGCGCTGCACGCGACCGACGCCCCGAGCGTCTACCTGTCGGTGCTCGCGCGGGTCCCCGGCCTCGTGCTCGACGACGTCCGGGACGCCGTCTTCCGGCGGCGCTCGCTCGTCAAGGTGCTCGCCATGCGACGCACGATGTTCGTCGTGCGCCGCGAGACGGTGCCCGTCGTGCACGCGGCGGCGGCCCTCGCCGTCGCGCGACGGCTGCGCACGCGCCTGCTCAAGGAGCTCGCGACCCTGCCCACGGACCCGCCGGTCGACGACGCCGCGACCTTCCTCGCCGCGGTCGAGGCCCAGGTGCACGCGGCGCTCGCCGAGCACGGCCCGCTCGACGGCGCCAGCCTGTCGCGGGTCGCGCCGCTGCTGCGGACGGCGTTCCTGCCCACGACCACCAAGACGTGGGACGTGCGCCGCACCATGACGTCCCCGCTGCTCTCGCTGCTCTCCGCCGAGGGCGTGGTGGTGCGCGGCGAGCCGCGGGGCACGTGGTCGTCCAACCGGCACGTCTGGTCACCCGTCGAGGACTGGTTCCCCGGCGGCATCCCCGAGCTCGACGAGGCCGCGGCGCGCACCGCGCTGGCGCGGGCCTGGCTCGACGTGTTCGGGCCCGCGACGGTCGAGGACCTCGTGTGGTGGACCGGCTGGAACCGCCGCGACACGCTCGCAGCGCTCGCGGGTCTCGACGTCGTCGAGGTGGAGGTCGAGGTCGGTGCACAGGACGGCGAGGACGCCCGACCCGGCGTCATGCTGCGGGGCACGGACCTGCCCGGTCCGGACGAGGTGCCGATCGAGGGCCACGTCGCGCTCCTGCCGTCGCTCGACCCGACGACGATGGGCTGGACCGCGCGCGACTGGTACCTCGGGGCGCACAGGGCCGCCGTCTTCGACACGATCGGCAACGCGGGCGCGACCGTCTGGTGGGAAGGGCGGATCGTCGGGGCCTGGGTCGTGCGGCCGGGCGGCGAGCCCGCGTGGCGGCTCCTCGACGACGTCGGCGCCGACGGCGAGCGGGCCGTCGCGGCCGAGGCCGAGCGGATCGCCGGGCTCCTCGGCGGCGACGGCGTGACGGCGTCGTTCCCGACGCCGCTGTACCGCGAGCTCCACGCGTGAGCGACGGAGCCCGCGGTACGGGCGGTCAGAGGTAGCGCATCGGGTCGAACTCGTCGAGCGGGATGATCCGCACGCGCGGCAGCACGGCCGTGAACGCGCCCGCGTGGTCCTCGAGGTCGAAGATCTCGAGACCGCGGCCCGTGAGCTCGGTGAGGCGCACGTTGACGAACTCGCGGAACGCGAGGACGCCCACGCGCCGGTCCTCGTCGTCGAGCAGCGTCTCGACCTGGGGCAGGAAGTCGCCGTCGTGGCTCGCGAGGAGGACGTCGCCCGGCTGGCCGGCGATCGCGTCCAGCATGCGCTGGATACCGATGTCGACGACCTTCTCGTTGCTCGACCCCGACAGCGGGATCGGGCGGTAGCCCATCGCGAGCAGCGCCTGCACGAACGACATCGGCATCTGGCCCGACGACGCGTTGAGGAAGAACAGGGGCGTGACGTCCTGGCCCCAGGCCTGGCGCGCGAAGTCCACGATGCGGTCCCAGCGCGGCCGCTCCTCCGGGGCGGGGCGGTGGCCGAGGACGTTCATACCGAGCGTCGCGTCGATGTTCTCGCCGTCGACGACGAGGTAGGTGCGGCGCGGCGTCGTCAGCGCTCGGCCGTCGGAGGTCTGGAGGTCGGACATGCCGGTCAGCCTATCCGCGCGCGTCCCGCCGCGCTCCGTCCCGGTGCGCCCGCCGCACTGTCCACGACGTGGGTGTTTGCGTCCTCCCACCCCCGAGTGGGTACCGTCAGGGTTCGTGACCACGCACGACACCGACGCCACGACCGCGACCGGGCCCGTCCGGCTCACGGTCGTCGAGAACTCCCCGGACGTCACGCTCGACGCCTACGCCGACCTCCTCGACGCGGAGCTCCGCGTCGTCCGCGCGCACGACGGCGAGCCCGTCCCCGCCGCGGACCGGCTCGACGAGCTCGGCGACGGCCTCGTCGTCCTCGGAGGCCACGTGTCCGCGTACGACGACGCGCGCGCCCCGTGGCTGCCCGCCCTGCGCGAGACCCTCGTCGCCGCCGCGACGCAGGGCGTCCCCACGCTCGGGATCTGCCTCGGCGCGCAGCTCCTCGCCGTCGCGGGCGGGGGACAGGTGGCGGTCGCCGCCCCGCCCGGGCGCGAGGTCGGCGCGACCCGCGTCTTCTGGCGTGCCGAGGCGGACACCGACCCGGTGCTGGCGCCGCTCGCGACCGGCGACGACCCGGTGCGCTGCGTGACGAGCATGCACGGCGACGCGATCGTCGAGCTCCCGGACGGCGCCGTCTGGCTCGCGTCGTCGAACATGTACCCCTACCAGGCGTTCCGCCTCGGGTCCGCGCTCGGCGTCCAGTTCCACCCCGAGGCGTCGCGCGCCGGGTTCGCGGCCTGGTGCGACCGGTACGAGGACGTCGACACCGCTGCGGCCCTCGCCGGGTTCGACGACAACGCCCCCGCGCTGCTCGACGGCGGGCGCCGGCTCGCGGAGTCGTTCGTCACCGCGGTCCGGGTCAGCCGACGACGCGTCCCCGCCTGACCCGGACCGAGGTCACCAGTCGGTCGAGGGGGCGTCCTGGGTGGTCGTCCCGGAACCGATCGCGGGCGTGACCTGGGTGGGCGACACCTGCGCGGCAGGGGCGGAGCCCTGCTTGAGCGCGGCGAGGCGGGCCTCGATCTCGACGGCCTCGCCCGACGTCTCGAGCTCGGCGAACTGGGCGTCGATGCTCGACGCGGCGACCTCCGCCTGGCCGAGCGCCTGCGCCTCCTCGCGGCGGACGATCTCCTCGTAGCGGGAGAGCTCGCTCGTCGGGTCGAGCACGTTGATCGAGCTGAGCGCGCCCTGCACGGTCTGCTGCGCCTGCGCGCTCTTCTGCCGCGCCACGAGCGAGTCGCGCTTCGACTTCAGCTGACCGAGCTTGTCCTTCATCATCGCGAGGCCGGACTTGAGCTTCTCGACCGACTCGCGCTGCGACGCGATGAGCGGCTCGGCCTGGCGGACCTCGCTCTCGGCGGCGATCTGCTTGCCGAGCGCGATCTTCGCGAGGTTGTCGAACTTGTCGGCGTTCGCGGCGTCGCCCTGCTGGCGGTACCGGTCGGCCTGCGCCGACGCGGCCGCGGCCTTCTGGCCCCACTCCTGGACGGCGGCGACGTCCTCGTTGTAGTCCTGCTCGGCGAGGCGCAGGTTGCCGATGGTCTGCGCGACGGCCTGCTCCGCCTCGGCGATGTTGTTCGTGTAGTCGCGCACGAGCTGGTCCAGCATCTTCTGCGGGTCCTCGGCGCTGTCCAGGAGCGCGTTGATGTTCGCGCGGGCGAGCTGCGCGATCCGTCCGAAGATGCTCTGCTTCTCCGCCATGGTCGTCCCTCTCTCGTGAGCCGTCTGGTGCTGGTCGTGTCCGTCGTGCCGTCGTCCCGTGGTGCGGGGCGTCAGGTGCCGCCGTGCTCAGAAGCGTCCGCCGCGGCCGGAGCGTCCGCCCGACGACCGTCCGCCCGACCGTCCGCCGGAGCGTCCGCCGCCGAACCCGCCACCCCCGTAGCCGCCGCCGAAGCTGCCGCCGCCGAACCCGCCGGAGCGTCCGCCGCCACCCCCGCCGCGGAGGATGGAGTCGAGGAGGATCCCGCCGAGGACCATGCCCCCGACGTTGCTGCCGCCACCCCCGCCGAACCCGCCACCCTGGGACGACTGCCAGCTCGACGCGTCCTGCTGCGCGCGCTGGGCCGCGGACTGCGCCTGCGCGTCGGCCTGCTGCGCGCGCTGGAGCGCGGAGACCGGGTCGGTCGGCTGGAGCGCGCGCGCCTCGCCGAGCAGGCGGATCGCCTCCGCGAGCCGGGTCCGTGCTTCCGGCCCGACGGCGCCGCGCCGGGTCTCGATGAAGTCGTTCGTCGCGCGGACCTGCGAGTCGACGCGCGCGAGGGTCTCGCGCAGCAGCGCGTTCGCGCGCGCCGCCTGTTCGGCACGCTCGCGGAACGGGGCGAGGACGGCGTCGAGCGCCGCCTCCGCGTCCGTGAGGCGACGGAGCGCGGCGAGCGGGTCGCCGCCGTCGCGCGCGGCCCCGGCCACCGCGACGGCGGCCTGCGCCTCCGCGAGCGCGGGCGCGACCGTGGGATCCCCGGGGGCGAGCCGCCCCGCGTCCGCGATGTCGGACGTGATCGACGCGACGCCCCGGTCCAGGCGCGGACCGGACTCGGCGAGGTCGGTGCCCGCGCGGTCGACGGCGTCGAGCAGCGTCACCGCCTGCCCGACGGCGTTCTGCGCGGCCCGGGCGAGCGCGACCGCCGTCGCCCGGTCCTTGGAGGCGAGCGCCTCCCGACCGCGCGCCACCGACTCGCGCGCGCCCGTGAGGAGCGCCTGCGCCTGCTCGGGGTTCTGCGCGACGGACGCGAGCGCCGTCGACGGGTACGAGCGCCCGAGCGCCTCGAGCGTCGCGCGCGCGGGCTCGACGCGGGCGAGCACCTCGGTCGCGCGCTGGTCGGTCTCGTCCAGCACCTGCGGCGCGCGGGCCTGCAGGTCGCGCAGCTCGTCGAACGTGCGGGACTGGGCGTCGAGCGAGTCCGCGACCTCGTCGCACAGGGCGACGATGCGCGCCATCATCTGCCGCGCCTGGGGCTCCGCCTCGGGCTGGTCGTCGTCGAGCTGCTGGCGCAGCGCGAACGCCTCCGCGACCCGCTGCTTGCCCTCGGCGAGCGCGGCGGAGAACTGCTGCGTCGCCTCGATCCCGAACTGCGCCTGCGCGAAGCCGAGCTCCTGCTCGGACGTCTTCACGGCGTCGTCGATCGCCACGAGGGCCGCGCTCGCGCGGCGGTCCAGCTCGGCCGTGGGCAGCGCCGCGAGCGGGTCGCCCGCCGGCCCGACGGCGGTCGCGGCCCGACGTCGTCGTCCCGCCGCTCGGGCGACCACCACGACCACGATCACGAGCACGCCGCCGACGAGCAGGACCCAGAACCACGACACGCCGCCCGAGCCCTGGCTCGCATCCCGCGCCACCTCCGCCGCCGCGATGGCCGCACCCGCCCAGTCGTCGGCACGCAGCTCGTCCTCCACGGCCGACGTGATCCGGTCCAGCTCGGCGTCCGACAGCGGGACGTTGTTGTCGTACGACAGCCCGTACCGCCGGTCCTGCGTCCCGACGGCCAGCAGCAGGTCGTCGACCCCCAGCCCTGACTGGTTCGCCGTCGCGTTCGCCCAGTCGACGCCGTCCATGCCGTCGAGGTCGTCCACGTACACGACGAAGAGCTGCAGGTCCGTGTCCTGGGCCAGGCGGTCGAGCGCCGCGCGCACGTCGTCCGTGCGGTCCCCGAGGACGCCGGACGGGTCGGTGATCTCGTCCGTCACGTCCATCGGCGGGACGGCGTGCGCGAGGCCCGCCGGGGCGACGAGGGCGACGCACGTCAGCAGCCCGACGAGCGTCGAGACGACGAGGGCGAGGAACGCGCGGGCGCCGCGGCCCCCGGCCGCGCGGGGGTGCCAGGGACGATCGGCCGTGCTCACGGCCCGATCCTTTCCCAGCCGCCCAGGACCCGCAATCGGTGCCGCGGGGCCCTCTGTCACTGCACGACGCCCAGGTCCTTCGTGTTCCTGGTCGGCCCTGGGCGTCGTTCCGTGCCGGGCGGGTGCCGCGCTCCTACGTCGCGGGACTCCCACCCGTCACTGCACGACGCCCAGGTCCTCCGCGTCGACGATGCGATAGGCGTACCCCTGCTCCGCCAGGAACCGCTGGCGGTGCGCCGCGAAGTCCTGGTCCACCGTGTCGCGCGCGACGACGGCGTAGAAGTGCGCGGTGCGGCCGTCGGCCTTGGGGCGCATGACGCGACCGAGGCGCTGGGCCTCCTCCTGGCGCGACCCGAACGACCCGGAGACCTGGATCGCGACGGACGCCTCGGGCAGGTCGATGGAGAAGTTCGCGACCTTCGACACGACGAGCCGCGAGATCTCGCCCGTACGGAACGCGTCGAACAGGCGCTGGCGCTCGCGGACCGTCGTCGCGCCCGTGATGAGCGGCGCGTCGAGGTGCTGCGACAGCTCCTCGAGCTGGTCGAGGTACTGGCCGATCACGAGCACCTGGTCGTCCGGGTGCTGCGCGACGATCTGCTCCACGACCCGGTTCTTGCCCGTGGCGGTCGCGGCCAACCGGTACTTGTCCTCGGGCTCGGCGACGGCGTACGTCATGCGGTCGGACTCGGGCAGCGTGAGGCGCACCTCGACGCAGTCGGCGGGCGCGATGTACCCCTGCGCCTCGATGTCCTTCCACGGGGCGTCGTACCGCTTGGGCCCGATGAGCGAGAACACCTCGTCCTCCCGGCCGTCCTCGCGCACGAGCGTCGCGGTGAGCCCGAGGCGGCGGCGCGCCTGCAGGTCCGCCGTCATGCGGAAGATCGGCGCGGGCAGCAGGTGCACCTCGTCGTACACGACGAGCCCCCAGTCGCGGGCGTCGAGCAGCTCGAGGTGCGTGTACACGCCCTTCCGCTTGGTCGTCAGCACCTGGTAGGTCGCGATCGTGACGGGCTTGATCTCCTTGCGCGCGCCGGAGTACTCGCCGATCTCGTCCTCGGTGAGCGTCGTGCGCCGCACGAGCTCGTCGCGCCACTGGCGCGCGCTCACCGTGTTCGTCACGAGGATGAGCGTCGTCGTCCCGGACTTCGCCATCGCGCCCGCGCCCACGATCGTCTTGCCCGCGCCGCACGGCAGCACGACCACGCCGCTCCCGCCGTGCCAGAACCCGTCCACCGCCTGCGCCTGGTACGGGCGCATCTCCCACGGCTTCGGCTCCTCGCCCTCGGCGCGCGGCGGCGTCGTCGGGCTGAGCGCGATGGCGTGCTTCTCGCCGTCGACGTACCCCGCGAGGTCCTCGGCGGGCCAGCCGAGCTTCACGAGGACCTGCTTGAGGTGGCCGCGCTCGGACGGGTGCACGACGACGGTCGTGTCGTCGACCCGGTCGCCCACCAGCCCCGCGGTGCGCTTGGACTTGAGCACCTCGGCGAGGACGGCGCGGTCCGTCGCCTCGAGCACGAGCCCGTGCGTCGGGTGCTGCGCGAGCGTGAGCCGCCCGTACCGCGACATGGTCTCCGCGACGTCGATGAGCAGCGCGTGCGGCACCGGGTAGCGCGAGTACTCGATGAGCGTGTTGACGACCTGCTCGGCGTCGTGCCCGGCCGCGCGTGCGTTCCACAGGCCGAGCGGCGTGAGCCGGTACGTGTGGACGTGCTCGGGGGCGCGCTCGAGCTCGGCGAACGGCGCGATGGCCCGCCGCGCGTCGTCGGCACGGGGGTGGTCGACCTCGAGCAGGAGCGACTTGTCGCTCTGGACGATGAGAGGTCCGTCGGTCATGCGTTCTCCTTGCCGTGGGTGGCCGAGGGTCGTGCGGTCCGGGCGGTCGCCGGGCGGGCCGGTGGTGGTCCGGGCTCGGTCGGGTGACGGTCCGGGGGTAGTGCCGGGGCGGGCCGGGGTCAGTCCGGGGTCACGGACGCGATGCGGTGGACCGCGACCGTGAGCTCGGCGTCGCGTGCCGGGTCCTGCGCGCGCAGCCGTCCGGCGTCGAGCGTGAGGGGCCGCACGCGGCGGCGGTCCGGCGCGCCCGTCGACCCGACGACCTCGAGCCACACCATGGCGCCGTCCGCGATCGCCTCGCGCAGCAGCCCCAACGCCGCCACCGGGTCGCTTGTTCCCTCGGGGCCGTCGTCCCCGCGTCCCGCCCTGCCCGACGGCGTCCCCCCGCCCCGGCGCGACCCGTCGCCGTCCGCGCGTACCCCTCCGGTCGCGCGGGACCGGGCCTGCTCCGCCGAGCGCGCGTCGGCGGCGCGCAGCCGGGCGACGAGGTCGGCGAACCGCTGCTCGCCACGCCCGGCCCCGTCCCGCGCCTCGTCGACGCGGGCCCCGGAGCCCGGTACGACGCCGGTCCGGGCGCGGCTCCCGCGCCGCCCGACGACCGCCCCGGCCCGTCCACGCCGGGCCGGGCCCGCGGCGTCGGGCAGGTCGCGACGGCCTGCACGGTCCGCGACGAGCACGCGCCCGTCCGGGCCCTCCACGACCGACGGCACGCCGCGCGCCCGCAGCGCGTCCTGCAGCTCCCCGGCCGGTGCGCCGGACGCGAGCACGGTCGGCGCGAGGAGCACCAGGCCGAGGCCGCGCAGCGCGGGGTCCTCCGCGATGCCCGCGAGGAGCACCGGGTCCTCGGCGCGCACGTACGACGACGCCGTCCCGACCCGGACGCGCCCGTGGCGGCGCGCGGTGTCGCGCACCAGGTACTCCAGCGGCTGGGGCACGGGCGTCCGGGAGTGCGACGCGAGCTCGGCGAGCAGCTCGTCGGCCGTCGCGCCCCGGTCGAGCGCGCGCAGCACCGACTCCGGCGTGAACCGGACCGTGGTCGCGGCGCCGCGCGACTCGACGTCGGCCGCGACCTCCACGAGACGCTCGAGGGTGCGCGACGGCCGGCCCGGCACGATGCCGGTGAGGTCGCCCTGCAGCAGGAGGTCGTCCACCTCGGGCGGGAGCACGGCCTCGAACGCGGCCCCCAGGTCCACGGGCTCCGACGACGGCGCGGGGTCGTCGCCCGCGACGAGCGCGCGGCCCGGGGGAGCGAGCGCGCCCGCGCCCGTCACGCCGAGCAGCGCGGCCTCGCGCAGCAGCCCCGCGACGGCCTGCTCCGGCGGCACCGCGCGCGGCGTGCGCCAGCGCAGGACCGCGACGACGTCCGCCGGGCCGAGCGGCCGGTCGGGCGCGAGGGCGAGCACGTCGAGGACCGAGCGACGCAGCCGTGGGACCCAGGGCCGCCACAGCTCGGGGTCGAGCGCGGCGCGCAGGGCGCCCCTCTCGTCACGGCTCCCGACGAGCCACGGCGTGCGGCGCGACCGCCACCACCCGCGCGCGAGCGCGGCCCACCGGTCGCCCAGGTCGTCGTCGAGCCAGTCCTCGGCCGTCGGGGTCGGGGCGAACGTGGGCGGGTCGTCGCCGTCGTCGGCCACGAGGCCCGCCGCCGCCGCGACCTCGACGACCGCGGCCGCCGTCGCGTCGTCGACCTCGAGGGCGAGGGCCGCGCGGCGCAGGTCGCGCACCCCGAGGCCCCCCGCGCGCAGGACGCCGGGCGGGTGCTCGGTCCAGTGCGTCACGAGGCGCGCGACGAGGCGCACCGCCTCCAGCCCGGCGCTCGCGCACTCCGCCTCGACCGTCGCCGCGGGGAGCTCGCGCACGTCGGGCACGGGCGGCGCCGTGCGCACGTCGCGGTGGGTGCGGCCGCCGCGCAGCGCGAGCCCCACCTCGCGCGGCAGGACGACGTGCCGCTCGTCGGTCGTGCGGAGGTACCCCCGCTCGACCAGCCAGGCCGTCGCCCGGCGTGCCGACGCGTCGGAGCGGGGCGCGACGCCCACGGGCGGCCCCCACGCGAGCGCGTCGAGGATCGCGCGCGCGCCCGGGGGCGCGTCGTCGGGCAGGACGGCGGACGGTGCCGGGGCGTCGCGCGCGTCGCCCAAGACCGGGCCCAGGCCTGCGGGGTGCGGGCCGAGCACCTCGGCCGTCCCGGGCGCCGGGCGGAACCCGGCCGAGCGCGTGCCGGGCGACCACACGAGCGCGAGCTCGTCGAGGCGCGCGAGCGCCGCGGTGACCGACGCACGGTCCACGCCCGTCGCGCGCGCGACCGCGGCCGCCGTCGCGGGCGTGCCCACCGAGTCGAGCACGAGCACCGACTCGAGCACGTGCAGCGTCAGCTCGTCGAGACCGGCGAGCGCGCGCTCGAGGCTCGTGCGGTTCATCGCGCGCGCGGCGAGCGAGAGCAGCGTCGAGGGGGAGGGCGTGGCGAGGTCGGGACGCCCCGCGAGCAGGGCGACCAGCGCGGCGTCGTCGCGCTGGCGCAGCGACTCGCTGTACGTCGGAGCCCGCTCGGGCCGGGAGGTGGCCATCCGTCCGATGCTACGCGGGTTGTGCTGACGGTTCGGTACCTCCTGTCGTTCGTCGGCACCTCGAGGTGCCGACGAGTGCTGCGAGTGCCGAACCGCCGCCGGGGTGCCGACCGGTCAGCGCAGCGGGGGAAGGTGACGGTCAGGGCGCAGCGACGCGACGACGTCCGACGGCACCCAGCGCAGGACCCGTTCGCCGACGGCGTCGGGCGCGTCCCGCGCGGTGAACCGCAGCACGCGACGTCCGGTCGCCTCGATCGCCTCGTGCCGTCGCTTCTCCGCGACGAGGACGCGGCCCGGGTCCTCACGGGGAGCGAGGCCGTCGCCCGTCGTGCGGTACTTCACCAGCCCGTCGAACTCCAGTAGCAGCCGCCACGGCTCCCACCCGAGGTCCGCGCGGACCCGGCCGACCGAGGTACGGACCGGGACCTGCGTCGACGGGCGGGGGAGGCCGAGCCGGAGGACGAGGTACCGCAACCACGTCTCCCAGGCCGACTCGGCGCCGGCGTCCGCGAGCCGGAGGACGTGCCGGGCGCGAGGTGCCCCGGCAGCCCGGGGCTGTCGCGCGAGGCAGGCCGCGACGTCCTCGCGGGCGAGACCCCGCGCGAGCGCCGCGTCCGCGACGACCAGCCCCTCGAGCGGGCTCAGGGTGCGCAGGCAGTCGGCGACGGTGCGGGCGGGCGTCGTCACCGGCAGACCGCCGACGACGCACCGGTCGACGGCGTCGACGAGTCCGAGGTGCCTCGCGACCGTGGGGTCCGCGCGCCCGGACCGCCGGTAGGGCTGCACCACGTGCACGTCACGGGGCGCCGTCCACAGGCGCAGGCCGTGGACGAGGGCGGCGGTGGTGTGGCTGAGGACGTGGTCCGCGCGGAGGGTGCGATGGAGCGCGGTCGCCCGGTCCAGCACGAGGTCGCGCTCGTCGGCGGGCCCGATCCTCCTGCCGGTGCCGGTCTCGCGGTAGACGCCCCGACGCACCCGCTCCCAGGACCCGGAGGACGCGGCCTGCCGCACGAGCTGGGGCGGGTGCTCCGCCGCGAGCAGCAACGCGGGTCGTCGAGGGCCGCCGGGGGCGAGAGGGTCGTCGTCGTGCACCGGGCGAGCGTGCCCGGTCCGGGAGCGCGCGCGGGTCGTCCGGACCGGTCCTGTGGACGGTCCCCGGTCGACGGCGCCTGTGCGCGACGGTCAGACGCTTCGGCGATGCGGACGCGGTTCGGCACCGCGTGCGGGACCTCGGCAACCCCAGGTGCCGAACAGCGCACGACGTGCCGACTCGCGCGCCCGGAGGGCCGCGACCGGTCAGCCGCGGGCGGTCCGACGGCAGACCTCGTCCCAGGGCGTGGGCTCGATGCCGAAGCGGTCGCGGGCCGCGGTGTCATCGAGGACGTACGGGCGCTCCCACTGGTAGGCGAGGTCGCGCAGCTCGCGCAGCAGCGGCGAGAACAGCCCGGCGACGGCGAGCCCGGGGCCGCGCAGCGAGCGGACCCGGACCGGCGGCTGCCCGACGCTCGCGAGGACGTCGGTCAGCGCCTCGCGCTGGGTGCACGGCGGGTTGCTCGGGGTGTGCCACGTGCGGCCGAGCGCGCCCGGGTCCGCGGCCGCCGCGACGAGCGTGCGCGCGGCGTCCTGCACGTCGGTGAACGAGTGCGACAGGTCGGTGCGGCCGATCATCGTCACGGCCCGGCCGCGCAGCGCAGCAGGGACGACGCGCGACACGTGGCCGTTGGCGCCGACGCCGGGCCCGACGAAGTCGGAGCTGCGCACCTCGACGACCCGCGCACGGCCAGCGCGGTGCGCGGCGAGGGCGTCGGCCCACAGCCGGGCCCGCAGGACGCCCTTGTGGTCGGTCGCGGCGTCCGGCAGGTCCTCGGTCATAGGTCCGTCGACCGGCCCGTAGGGGTAGAGGTTGCCCGTGATCGCGTAGACCGCTCCCGTCCGCTCCGCCGTGGTGAGCAGCGCGGCGGCGAGCGGCGGCCAGACCTTCTCCCACTGCGTGTAGTCGCCGGGGTTGGCGCAGTTGTAGAGCACGGCGGCACCGTCCGCGGCGCGGGTCAGCGCGTCGGCGTCGGACGCGTCGAGCGCGAGGTGCGTGACGCCGGCGAGCCCGGTGTCACGCCCGCTGCGGGTGACGACGGTGACGTGCGACCCGCGGGCCGCGAGCTCGGCGGCGACGTGACGACCGACGGGGCCGGCGCCGACGACGACATGCCGGTCGTCGGAGGACGAGGTGCTGGACACGAGGACTCCTTTCCGAGAGCAGTGCTCTCGTTCCGAGAGCCAGCCTGGCACGACGGCCATGACAAAGCAAGAGCACCGCTCTCGTTGGTGGGCGGCGCTCTCGTCTGCGACCCTGACGGCATGACGGCACCTCGGACGGCGCGCGCCCTGGCGCGCGAGACCCTCACGCGCGAGATCCTCGACGCTGCCCGCGCGCGGCTCGTGGCCGACGGGCCCGCCGCGCTCTCGCTGCGGGCCGTCGCGCGCGACGTCGGCATGGTGTCGTCCGCCGTCTACCGCTACTTCCCGAGCCGGGACGCGCTGCTCACCGCGCTCCTCGTCGAGTGCTACGACGAGCTCGGGGCTGCCGTCGAGGCCGCGGAGGTCGCCGTCGCGCGGGACGACCTGCCCGGCCGCTGGCTCGCCGCGTGCCGCGCGCTGCGCACCTGGTGCGTCGCGCGGCCCGGAGAGTTCGGGCTGCTCTACGGCACCCCCGTGCCGGGGTACGCGGCGCCGCAGGACACGGTCGAGCCCGCGACGCGCGTCGTGCGGACCCTGGTCCGGGTCGTCGCCGACTCCTGGGCGGACGGCGAGGGCCCGGCGCCCGCACCGCCGTCGGGCGGGGACGCGGCCGTGCTCGTCGCCCCCGCCGTCGCGTACGTGAGCGCCCGCGGGCTCACAGCGCCCGACGTCCCGCCCGAGGCCGTCGTGCGCACGCTCATGGCGTGGACGACCCTGTTCGGCACGGTGTCGTTCGAGCTGTTCGGCCACCTCCACCGCACGGTCGCCGACTACGCCGACTGGTTCGACGCCGTCGCGCTGCGGGTGGGGGCGGACGCCGGGGTGGTCCCGCGGTCGGCCCCGCGCTGACCGGGACGACGGCGGGGACGCGGCCGGTCGTCCGGGCTCGCCCTGGGCTCGCCCGCGGTATGGATGCGGCTTTGCCGCCGCGTGGCCGGTAACCTGGGGGTTCTGGTTCCTACGAGCACGAACGAGGTCCACGTGCCCACCGGCAAGGTCAAGTGGTTCGACACCGAACGCGGGTTCGGCTTCATCGCCAACGACGACGGCGGCGAGGTCTTCCTCCACGCCTCCGCGCTGCCCGCGGACGCCCCCGCGCCCAAGCCCGGCGCTCGCGTCGACTTCGGCGTCGCCGACGGGCGCCGTGGCCCGCAGGCGCTCGCCGTCACGTTCCTCGACCCGGCGCCCTCGGTCGTCAAGGCGAAGCGTCGCTCGGCGGACGAGATGGCGGTCATCGTCGAGGACCTCATCAAGGAGCTCGACGGGATCGGCAACGGCCTGCGCCGCGGCCGCTACCCGGAGAAGGGCAAGGCCACCAAGGTCGCCGCGGTCCTGCGCGCGGTCGCGGACGAGATCGAGGCCTGACGATGTCCGCCGTGGCAGCCGCAGAGGAGCGCGTCCGAGGAGTCTCCGCACGCGCGGCGCGGGACGCCGTGCTCACGGGCGCGGTCGAGCTCGCGCGCGCCGCGGCGCAGGAGGTTGCCGAGAGCCCGGAGGACGTGGGCGAGCACCTCGGCACGGTCGCCGAGGCGGACCGGCTCATCTCCCACCGCTTCGCGTGCACGATGCGCGGCTACCGCGGCTGGCACTGGACCGTGACGCTCGCGCGCGTGCCGCGCGGCCGGACGGCCACGGTGTGCGAGGTCGAGCTCCTGCCCGGTGACGGTGCGCTGCTCGCGCCGTCGTGGCTCCCGTGGTCCGAGCGCCTGCGCCCGGGCGACGTCGGCCCGGGCGACGTGCTGCCCTTCCGCGCCGACGACCCGCGCCTCGAGCCCGGCTACGTGCCCACGGGCGACGAGGAGCAGGACGCCGTCGCGATCGAGGAGCTCGCGCTCGCGCGTGCCCGCGTGCTGTCGCCGCAGGGCCGCGACGAGGCCGCGGAGCGCTGGTACCGCGGGTCGCGCGGCCCGACGACGCGCGGCGCCGTCGCCGCCGCGGCCGACTGCGGGTCGTGCGGCTTCCTCGTGCCGCTCCAGGGCAGCCTCGGCCAGGTCTTCGGCGTGTGCGCGAACGAGTGGTCGCCCGACGACGGCAAGGTCGTGAGCCTCGACCACGGCTGCGGCGCGCACTCGGAGACGGACGTCGAGCCGCAGCGCAGCGAGTGGCCGGACCCGGACCCGCTCGTCGACGAGCTGCACGTCGAGATCGTCACGCTCCTCGAGTCCGCGGTCGCCCGGAAGGAGGCGGCCCGGGACGGGGCCGCGCCGACGGACACTGCCGCGGACGAGACCGCCCCGGACGAGACGGTTCCGGCGGCGCAGGACGAGCCGACGCCGGTGGCCGACGCCCCGACGCCGACCGACACCGCGCCGGAGGCCCCCGCGGCCGTGGCCGTCGAGCCGGACGCCGTGCCGGACGACGCGGAGACCGCGCCGGTCCCCGACGACGCGCCGGACGACGCGGAGACCACCCCTGACCCCGACGCCACGCCGGACGAGCCCGAGACCGCGCCGGACCCCGCCGTCGACGCCGCGCCGGACGAGCCGCGGGAGTGACGCAGGACGTCTTCGGGACGGCCGCGCTGCGTCGTGCGGTCCTGGAGGCGTGGCGGTCCTCGCCGACGCGCCTGCGCGAGGACGCGAACACGGAGGAGGACCACGCCCACGGGTCGTACCGGGGGCGGGTCGTCGTCGAGCTCGCGCAGAACGCCGCCGACGCCGCCGTCCGCGCAGGTGTCCCCGGTCGCCTCCGGCTGAGCCTGCACGCGCCGTCCGACCCCGACGGGCGCTGGGTGCTGCGCGCGGCCAACACGGGCGAGCCGCTCGACGCGGCGGGCGTCGCGTCGCTCGTCGCGATGCGGGCCTCGGCTACCGGTCGGGGCGCGGGCGCAGCCGGTGGCCCGCGCACGGTGGGTCGGTTCGGGGTCGGCTTCGCGGCGGTCCGCTCGGTCGCGGACCGCGTGCGCGTCGGCGCGGGAGACCACGCCGTCGAGCTCTCGCTCGACCGCACGCGCGCCGCGCTCGACGACGTCGTGGCGGACCGCCCGGACCTCGCCGCCGAGGTCGCGGGGCGCGGCGACCGGCTCCCGGTGCTGCGCCTCCCGTTCCCGGCGCGCGTCGAGGTGCCGGCGGGGTACGACACCGTGGTCGAGGTCGAGCTGCGCGACGACGCGGCGCTCGACGCCGTGCGGGCCGAGCTCGCGGACGTCGGCGACCCGCTGCTGCTCGCCCTGCCCGCGCTCACGGAGGTCGTCGTGGCGGGCGACGGCGTCGCGGAGCGCCGGGTCGCGGACGTCGACGAGCGCTGGACGGTGCTGCGGCGCGAGGGGACGCTCGACCCCGCGCTCCTCGCGGACCGTCCCGTCGAGGAGCGCGGCGCGGGCCGCTGGTCGGTGACCTGGGCGCTGCCCCACGACGCGGTGGCACCGACCGTGCTGCACGCCCCCACCCCGACGGACGAGCGGCTCACCTTCCCGGCCCTGCTCCTGGCGACGTTCCCGCTCGACCCCGCGCGCCGGCACGTCCCGCGCGGTCCCGTGACGGACCACGTCGCGCACGAGGCGGGTCGTGCGTTCGCGGCGCTCCTCGGCTCGCTCGCGGCCGACCGCGGCGCCGACGTGCTCGCGCTCGTCCCGACCGGGCTGCCGGCGAGCGCGGTCGACGAGGCGGTCCGCACGGCGGCGACGGCGGCCCTGGCCCGCACGCCGCTCCTCCCGCTCGACCTGCCGCCCGACCAGCCCGGTCTCGCGCTCGCCGAGACCTGGGAAGACCCGCGGATCCTCGGGGAGCACGACGAGCACGACGAGCACGGTGCGCCGCAGCGGGCCGAGCGGCGGCTCCTCGCGCCCGCCGAGGCGCGCGTCCTCGCCGGGGACGTGGGCGATGCGCGCGTGCGTGTCGAGCTCGGGGCGGCGCACCTCGTCGACGTGCCGGGCCCGCTGCGCGCGGTCGCGCGGTCGCTCGGGGCGCAGGTCGTGGATCTGGCCGATGTCGTGGACGACCTCCCGCTCGTCGCCGACCCCGAGCGCTGGCGGGCGCTGTACGACGCGCTCGCGCCGCACGCGGGGGACCGGTCGGTGCTCGAGGCGCTGGGCGCGCTCCCGGTCCCGCTCCTCGGCGGTCAGGTCGTGCGCGGGGCCCGCGGCCTCCTGCTGATCGGCGACGGTACGGACGACGGCACGGACGGCGGGGCGCTCGACCCCCGGGATGCCGTCGACCTCGGTCTGCGCGTCGTCGACCCGCGGGCCGCGCACCCGCTGCTCGAACGGCTGGGCGCCCGCGCGACGGACCTGCGCGCGGTGCTCGCCGACGGCGCGGTGCGTGAGCGCGTGCTCGCCGCTGCCGACGCCGCGGACGCGGGCGACGACCCCGCGGCGGAGGTCGAGCGGCTGCTCGCGCTGGTCGCCGCCGCGCTCCGCGACGTCCGGGACCCGGCGGGCGACGTGCTGCCGTTCTGGTGGGGCGAGCTCCCGGTCCCGACGACGGACGGCGGCTGGTCGCCCGCGCGCGGCTGCGCCCTGCCGGGCACCTGGGCGGCGGACGTGCTCGACGGGCTCGACGTCGTCGACCCGGGGATCGTCGCCCGCTGGGGCGAGCCGACGCTGCGCGCGGTGGGCGCGGCGGCGGGACCGACCGTGCTGCGGGTGCGCGACGTGCTCACACCCGCGCCGGACGACGACGAGCCCGACCTGGACCCGCACGCGCCGGAGGGCTGGCTCTCCGACTGGACCGGGTACCTCGAGCACCTCACGACGACGCTCGGCCCCGAGGCGTACGTGGGGGACGTGCTCGCCGTCGCGGACCTGGACGCGGTGGCCGACGGCGCGTGGCCCGACGTGCTCGTCCGGCTCGCGGGCGACCCCGCGGCGCGGGAGGCGATGCTCACGCCTGTGCGCGCGGAGGGCGGGCGTGCGGCGTCGGCCCGGTCGTACACGGCGTGGTGGCTGCGCGAGGAGCTGGGCGGGCCGTTCGCGCTCGACGGCGGCCCCGCCGCCGCGTTCCTGCGTCCGGCGCCGCCGGAGGTGGCGGGGCTCGACGACGCGGCGCTCGCCGCCGTCGGGGGCGTGCACGACCTCGCCGAGCTCGACCCGGAGGAGTGGGCCGATCTGCTGGACGGGCTGCCGCCCGTCGGGTCACCGGTCGACGCCGCGGCCGCGCTGTCCCTGTGGCGCGCCCTGGAGGCGCTGGCGGAGAGCGGCGTGCGGCTCGACCCGGCCCCCGCGCGGGTGCCCGCGCTGCACGGCGGGACGGTCGTCGTCGCGGCGGCCGACGACGTCGCGGTGGCCCCGGACCCGATGTGGGCGCCACTGCGACCGCTCGTGCCCGCCGGACGGGGCCTGGTCGAGGAGGTCGCGGACCTGCTCGACGTCGCGACGGTCACGGGCCCCGCGCCCGCGCCGGACGACTCGGGGCACCGCGAGGACGTCCCGTCCGAGGTGGGGACCGTCGTCGGCGAGCCCCTGCCGCGCACCTGGGAGCGGCACGACGACCTCCGTGTCGACGGTGTCGCGGTCCCGTGGTGGGTCGAGGGTCGTGCGGGAGCGGACGTCGTCGTGCACGCGACAGGCCCGGCGGGGCTCGCGGCGGCGCTCGCCGTCGTCGTCGCGGGACGCTACGGCGCGCGGCACGTGCTCGAGGAGGTGCTCCGCGACCCGCGCGGGGCGCAGGGCGCGGTGGCGCGGACGGCCTGGGACGACCCTCAGTCGTCGGCGGACGCACGGTAGCGCGTCCGGTTCCGCCGCTCCCAGCCGAGCCCGAGGGCGCCGAGCGCGAGCCCGACGGCGCACGTCGCGACCGCGCGGGGCGCGAGCGTCCCGGTGGCGAGCAGGACGGCGCACACGACGAGCGCGACCGTCCAGAGCGCCATGCCGGCGAGGATGACGACGCGCAGGTCGACCCGCCAGGGCGCCGGGTCGGGGCGCCGGCGTTCGGGGTGGAGGAGGAGGGTCACGACCGAGGGCACCCGAGCATCGTAGCGACGCGCCGGTTTTTTCACCCCCACGGCGCGTCACAGGCGTGACCTGCGTCTCTTCCCCTCTCGTGTGAGCACACGTCCGGAGCACCCGCAACCGCGCGCTACGATGCAAGCGGCCCACCACGCTCTCCCGCTCGTGGTCGCCCGTCCAGCTCGAACCGCCCCGGAATCCGGGCGGGCACTCCTCCGTGACTTCTCCGCACGCTGCGTCGCGTGCGGGGGAACGTCGAACCTGGACACCTGTCCAGTGAATTCCTCCGAGGCCTGCGAGCGGTGCACCAACCGCAGGATCCTGCGGCTCAGGACCTTCCGGACAGCCGTCGTCCGGAACGCCTTCTCACCCGGGTGAAAGCCCTCGTCAACCCTCGTTATCGCACATTCTCGAACCTAGGATGAGTCGCCATGCAGGGTGTGGAGCCGACCGGAGGTGGACGCATGTCCCACAGCGTCACCGACGACACGAGACGAGGTCTGCGCACCCTTCTCACCGCGTCGCCCGCGGCGCGCATCCGCGCCGCCCGGGCCGCGTTCGCCGCGCAGGGCTGGGAGGTCGCCTACCGCCGCCGGCTGCTCGTCACCGACACGGTGGTGATCGTCGTGGCCGTGCTGGTCGCCTACTTCCTGCGCTGGGACGCCGTGATCGACGAGCCCGTGAGCCGGGCCCGCGTGCCCTACGTCGTCCTGTCCGTGCTCGTGGGCGTCGCCTGGTCCGTGTCCCTCGTGGCCAGCCGGACGCGCGACCCCCGCGTCATGGGCAGCGGGCCTACCGAGTACCACCGCGTGTTCGACGCGTCGTGGCGCCTCTTCGCGGTGCTCGCCGTCCTCGCCTTCCTGCTCCGCTTCCCGGAGACCCGGGGCTACCTCGCGTTCGCGTTCCCCCTCGGCCTCGGCGGGCTGCTCGCGGGCCGGTACGCGTGGCGTCAGTGGCTGCACCGTCAGCGCGCCCACGGCGGCATGCGGTCCGCGGTGCTCGCGATCGGGCACCGCGACCAGGCCGAGCGCCTCATCCGCGACCTCAACTCCCGCGACGAGTCGGGCTACCGCGTCGTCGGCGTGTGCGTCCCGTCGGGCGGGTTCGGGGCGGGCGAGGAGATCCACGGCGTCCCGGTGCTCGGCGAGCTCCGGCACGCGGGCGAGGTCGCGACCCGGGTGGGCGCGGACGTCGTCGCGGTCTCCGGCTCGGACGCCATCACGGCCGAGGTCGTGCGCCGCCTGGGCTGGGAGCTCGAGCCGTTCGGCGTCGACCTCATGCTCACGGCGGAGCTCGCCGACGTCGCGGGCCCCCGCATCACCATCACGCCTGCCGAGAGCGTCGCGCTCCTGCACGTGGACGCGCCCCGCTTCACGGGGCCCAAGTTCGCCGTGAAGTCGGTCGTGGACTGGACGGGCGCGGCGCTCATCACGCTCGCCGCCCTGCCCGTGCTCGTCGCGGTCGCCCTCGCCGTCCGGCTCACGAGCCGCGGGCCCGTCCTCTTCCGCCAGGAGCGCGTCGGGCGCAACGGCCGCACGTTCTCGATGTACAAGTTCCGCTCGATGCGCGTGGGCGCCGACCGCGAGGTCGAGCACCTCGAGGAGCAGAACGACGGCTCCGGCCTCCTGTTCAAGATGCGCGACGACCCGCGCGTGACGCCCGTCGGCCGGGTGCTGCGCCGCTACTCGCTCGACGAGCTGCCGCAGCTCTTCAACGTCCTGCGCGGCGACATGAGCCTCGTCGGCCCGCGGCCCCCGCTGCCGCGCGAGGTGCAGAAGTACGAGAAGAAGGTCCGCCGTCGGCTCCTGGTCAAGCCCGGCCTCACGGGTCTGTGGCAGGTCGGCGGCCGGTCGGACCTGTCGTGGGAGGAGAGCGTCCGCCTCGACGTGTACTACGTGGAGAACTGGACGATGTTCGGCGACTTCCTCATCCTCGCGCGCACGGCGCGCGCGGTGTTCTCCGGCTCCGGGGCCTACTGAGGCCCGCCGGGACGTCGGGGCGGGCAGGAGGAGGTGCGTCGTGCGGGTCTCGGTCTCGGGAGGCGGTCGCCGCGGCGTCCTGCACGCGGCCTGCCTCGCCGCCGCCGGGCACGAGGTCGTGCTCCTCGACCCGGACCCGCGCGCGCTCGCCGCGCTCCGGTCGGGTCCGAGGACCCCTGAGCCGCGGCTGCCCCGGCTCCTCGCGCTCGGCCTCGTGAGCGGGCGCCTGCGCCCGACGACCGACCGCACGGCCGTGGCCGGTGCGCGCGTGCACCTGCTCTGCGTCGGCGCCGGGGCCACGCCCGACGCCGGCGGTGCGGCGCGCGTCGCGGCGCTGCGGGACGCGCTCGACGGCCTCGCCCCGCACCTCGGCCCCGGCGACCTCGTCGTCGGGCGGGCCCGCGTCCCGGCGGGCACCGCCGCGCTGCTCGCCGCGTGCCTCGCCGCGGACGGCGTCCCGGCCACGGTCGCCTGGGTGCCCGACGAGCACCGGCCGGGCCACGCCGTCGTCGACCTCCTGCACCCCGCCCGGGTCGTGCACGGCGTCCCCGCGGGCCCCGCCGGGGAGCGGGCGAACGCGATCCTTGACGTGCTCCACGCGGTCCAGCTCGCCTCGGGCGCGCCCCGCAGCGTCACCGACCTCGCGACGGCCGAGTCCCTCGGGCACGGTCACGGGGCGCCCCGCGCGCACGACGTCGCCGCGACGCCCGGGCGGACCGACGTGGCGTCGAGCACACCCCGGACGGCGCCCGACGCCGTCGGCGCGGCCTGACGTGCACGGACGACCCCGGCGGGCGATGCCCGACCGTGTCCGGCGCGTTACCGCGCGGTCACACGGTTCTGGCAGCATTCTCCCCATGTCCACCCCCACCTCCGTCCGTGAGGACGAGCACGCCCCCGCGCCTGCGCGCGGCGCGATCGACCGCTTCTTCAAGATCACCGAGCGCGGCTCGACGATCGGCACCGAGATCCGCGGCGGTCTCGTGACGTTCTTCGCGATGGCCTACATCATCGTGCTGAACCCGCTGATCATCGGGACCGTCCAGGACGGCACGGGCCAGTTCCTCGGCGGGGGCGCCGAGCCGGACTTCGGCAAGATCGCTGCGGCCACCGCGCTCGTCGCGGGCGTCATGACGCTCGCCATGGGCGTCTTCGCGAACTTCCCGCTCGGTCTCGCGGCCGGCCTCGGCCTCAACGCGGTGGTCGCGTACTCGATCGCGTCGCTGCCCGGGGTCACGTGGGCGGACGCGATGGGCCTCGTCGTCATCGAGGGCCTCATCATCCTCGTGCTCGTGCTGACCGGGTTCCGCGAGGCCGTCTTCCGGGCCGTGCCGCTCGAGCTGAAGACCGCCATCAGCGTCGGCATCGGCCTGTTCATCGCGCTCATCGGCCTCGTCAATGCGGGCTTCGTCACCGCGGGCAGCGGCACGCTCCTCGCGCTCGGCAACCTCGGCACGTGGCCGATCCTCGTGTTCGTCGTGGGCCTCGTGCTGACGATCGTGCTGTGGGTCCGCAAGGTCAAGGGCGCGCTGCTCGTGGCGATCCTCACGGCGACCTTGCTCGCCGTCGTGCTGGAGAACACGCTCCACATCGGGGCGAAGGCCCCCGACGGCTCGAACCCGGACGGCTTCAACCTCAACGCGCCCACGTTCGACGGCGTCGTGCAGGTCCCGGACTTCGGCCTCCTCGGTCAGTTCTCGCTCCTGGGCTCGTTCCAGAACATCGCGACCGTCACCGTGATCCTGCTGGTGTTCTCGCTCCTGCTCGCCGACTTCTTCGACTCGATGGGCACGATGGTCGCCGTCGGCGCCGAGGCGCGCCTCAACGACGCCGAGGGCGTCCCGCCGCGCTCGCGCGCGATCCTCGTCGTCGACTCGATCGCCGCGGCGGCCGGTGGTGCCGGGTCCGTGTCGTCGAACACGAGCTTCGTCGAGTCGACGACGGGCGCCGGCGAGGGTGCCCGCACGGGCCTCGCGTCGGTCGTCACGGGTGTCGCGTTCCTGCTCGCGACGTTCCTGTCGCCGCTCGTCGCCCTCGTCCCGTACGAGGCCGCGGCGCCCGCGCTCGTCTTCGTCGGGTTCCTCATGATGACGCAGATCGCCGGCATCTCCTGGAAGAACGTCGAGATCGGCATCCCCGCGTTCCTCACGATCATCGTCATGCCGTTCACGTACTCGATCGCGGACGGCATCGGGGCGGGCTTCCTCGCCTTCGTGCTCATCAAGCTCGCGCTCGGCAAGGTCCGGGCGATCCACCCGCTGATGTGGGTCGCGGCGGCGATGTTCGTCGTGTACTTCCTCCTCGGCCCCATCCGGGACGCCCTGGGCCTCTAGGCTCGGCCCATGACGAGCGCGGCGGACGAGCGGTCGGGGGAGGCGTCGGTGGACGACGCCCTCCCCGGCGCTCGTCCGTCCGCGTTCTACCGGCTGGAGAACACCGTCCAGCGGTACGACTGGGGCTCGACGTCGGCGATCCAGGACCTCCTGGGGGTGGTACCGGACGGTCGTCCGGCGGCCGAGCTGTGGATGGGGGCGCACCCGCTCGCGCCGTCGCGCGTCGTGCCCGACGGCGGCGCCCGCCCGGGCGGGACGTCGCACCCGGGCGCGGAGACGGCGTCGGGCACGACGCTCGCGGACCTGGTGCGCGCGGACCCGGTGGGGGTGCTGGGCCAGCGCGTCCTCGACCAGTACGGGCCCCGCCTGCCGTACCTCCTCAAGGTGCTCGCCGCCGACCGCGCGCTCTCGCTGCAGGTCCACCCGCGCCCGCACCTCGCGCGCGCCGGTTTCAACCGCGAGAACCGGGAGGGCGTCGCGCGCGACTCGCCGCTGCGCAGCTTCCACGACGACCAGCACAAGCCCGAGATGGTCGTGGCGGTCTCCCGCTTCGAGGGCCTCTCCGGGTTCCGCCGGCCCGCGCGCATCCTCGAGCTGCTCGACGGGCTCGACGGCGCGCTCGCCGGACGGATGCGTGACACCCTGCGCGCCCGCCCCACCGAGGCGGGCGTCCGCGAGGCGTTCACCCTCGCGCTCCACGCCCGCGCGGAGCCCGACGTCGCGGCCGACCTCGCGCTGACCGTCGCGTCCGTGCGGGCCCGCGCCGAGCGCGAGCCGGCGGTGCCCGCGCCGGGCGGCCGACGCACGTCGCGCCGCGCCGACGCGACCGTCCTCGCGCTCGCGGAGCAGCACCCCGGCGACCCGGGCGCCGTCGTGTCCCTCATGCTCAACCGCGTCACCCTGGAGCCCGGGGAGTCGATGTTCGTCCCGTCGGGGCACGTGCACGCCTACCTGTCCGGGTGCGCCGTCGAGATCATGGCGAGCTCCGACAACGTGCTGCGGGCCGGGCTGACGAGCAAGCTCGTCGACGTCGACGCCCTGCTCGAGTGCGCCACGTGCACGCCCGGTCCGGCCGCGCGACCGCGGCTGGTCGACGACGGCACCGGCCTCGTCGCCTACCGCCCGCCCGTCGCGGAGTTCGCGCTCCGGGCCGGCCGGGTCGCGGGCGCGGTGCCGCTGCCCGCCGCCGGTCCGCGCGTCGTGCTGTGCCTCGACGGCGCGGTGACGCTCGCGGCCGACCGCGCGGACGCCGGGGCCGGGACGCGGCTCGTGCGGGGGGAGTCCGTGTTCGTCCCGCACGGCACGGGGGCCGTCGTCGTGCGCGGCGAGGGTGACGTCGTCGTCGCGTACGTGCCCTGACTCGTCTCGAGATCGCGGGGCGACCTCGCCTGAACGGGGCCGGAGACCTGTGACGCACGTCTTCGCGCGCGGAGGCGCCGTCGGGATGTCCTCACGTGCGGTGTGGCGACTGAACCGCGACGCAATGATGAAAGGTCAACAGCGTCCCGCTCGTGTCTTCGCGAGCACCAAGCACCGGGCACCGAACACCGCAGCCCTGCTCTCCATCGACGCGGTCCGATGGCCCGCAATGGGCCAGCGTCCGTCGGGCATGCGTCACTGACTCCGGAAAGCCCATCCTGGAATCCAGCGGCGAGCTCCCGAAGAGGTGCGTCCAGGCGCCGTGGTCGGCGACGGGGTGGCTTCCGTGACGAGGTCTCGGGCGCGATCGACCATCTCTCCCACCGAGGTGGTCGAGGCCTCGGCCAACAATCGATCGGCGGTGACTTCGGCTTCTCGTGGGCTGGCCCCCGACAGCACACCAGCAGCGACGAGCACGGGCCGGAGGGTATCGGCTCTGTAGGGGGCGGGCCTCCCCCTCGCCTCGGAGTCGTCGAGGTGCTTGACGACGCGAGCGGGAACACCGGCGACCAGCGTGTTCGGAGGGACGTCACGTACCACGACGGCGCCAGCGGCGATCACAGCTCCGGAGCCGACCGTGACGCCGCCGATGACGGTGGCGCCGGCACCGATCCAGACTCCGTCCTCGATGGTGAGGGGGACGGTGTGGAAGCGGCCAGCGCGCTGCCTGGACGGGCCGAGTTCGTGGTTGTCGGTCACGAGACGAACGAAAGGTCCGATCGACACACGTTCACCGATCACTGTGCCGGACCGGACGTATCCGTCTCTATTGATGTACGAGAGCGCCCCGATGACCACTGGTCCGCAGATCTCGTTGCCGCGGTAGAGGCTGACGTAGTTCCCGAGGTGCACGGCGTGTGCGTCGTCGTCAGCCATGATCCGGACGCCCGGGGCGATCTTGCACCCCTCGCCGAGGTGCACGTGGGGGCGCTGCTCGAACGCCGCCAGCGTTGCTGTGACGCCGAGACTGTCGCGGAGGAGGGCGACTTCTCTGCGCAGCTCGGCCACCTCGGCAAGGACCCGATCGTTGTCGTTCGGCTCGCTCATGCCGCACAGCGTATGCCGAGAGGCGGTACCGCTCTCGCCGGGCCACACCCCCGAGTGGCGCCCGTGCTCGTCCGGGTCGCTGCTCCTGGTGCGCCCGCACCTCTGGGAAGCCCCAGGCGCTCAGGTGGTGAGGCTCCGCGCCGCGCGTCCCGCACACGCCTGCGACGTGAGCGGGTCACCGACCGAGCCCGTGGGGGAAGAGCAGCCGTGCCGATTCGCACCTCGGAGGAGCAGGCTCCACGTGTCCGCGCGACGCGGTCGGTCGCGGCGCGCCTCTCGTCGCGTGTCTCATGTGCTCGACACAGCCTCGTGGCGTTGGTGAGCCGTTCGAGCATGCCGCGAAGGGGGTGCGCTGCTGCCGGAGCACGCCATCGCCGTCGTGGCACTCGCGCCGCCCGTGAGCGCGCGCGACCGTGCCCGAGGTGTCGCGGCGCGTGGTTGCGGCTATGGCAGGGCACCGTAGATCGGGACCGAAGCGGACCGGGTGGCGTACCATGTGCGCGGCCGGAGTGCGATGTGAGCGCCGGCTGAGAACGGACGAGACGGTGGCATGGACGCACGGGGGGGCTCTCGCCTCGATGACGCACGCAGAGCCCTCTGGCACCTTCGCCGGGGTGGTTTGTCCCAGTTCCGTACGTATCTCCGCCGTCGTGGCGTGCCGCGTCCCGCGGGCTCCTCGGGGGCGATCCGCTCCGACCACGGGGTGACCTTCGAGCCCTGGACCGTCTCGCACCGCGCGACCGCGCGCCCGACCCTGCGGGTCGGGGTGATCCTCGACGACTTCTCCCGGCTCGCCTTCGGGTTCGAGTGGGACCAGGTCGCCCTCACCCCGACGTCGTGGCGCGACGAGCTCGACCGCGACCGCGGCGGCCGCCCTGGGCTCGACCTGCTGTTCGTCGAGTCCGCGTGGAACGGGAACGGGGGCGCCTGGCAGTACCACCTCACGGGGACCTCGGCCCCCCGCCCCGCGTTCGTCGAGCTCGTCGCCGCGTGCCGCGAGCTCGGCGTGCCCACGGTCTTCTGGAACAAGGAGGACCCCGCGCACTTCGAGGACTTCCTCGACGCGGCGGCGCTGTTCGACCACGTGTACACGACCGACGTCGGGCGGGTCGACGCGTACCGCGAGCGGCTGGGCCACGACCGCGTGGGCGTCCTCGCGTTCGGGGCGCAGCCCGCCATCCACAACCCGGTGCGAGCGCACGGAGACGGGCCGTCCGGCGACGTCGCGTTCGGCGGCATGTACTTCGCGCACAAGTACCGGAAGCGTCGGGCGCAGATGGACCTGCTGCTGGGCGCGGCCGTCGACGTCTCGCCGCGCATGGAGCACGGTCTCGAGATCTTCTCCCGGTTCCAGGGCGGGGACGAGCGGTACCAGTTTCCGGAGCCGTTCGGGTCGCGCGTCGTCGGGTCGCTCGACTACGACCGGATGCTCACCGCGTACCGCGAGTACAAGGTGTTCCTCAACGTGAACTCGGTCGTCGACTCGCCCAGCATGTGCGCTCGCCGCGTCTTCGAGATCACGGCGTGCGGCACGCCCGTGGTGACGACGCCGAGCGCTGCCATCCGCGAGTTCTTCCCGCCCGACGAGGTGTTCGTCGTCGGGGAGCGCGCCGAGGCGGCGCACACGATCCGTGCGCTCGTCCGCTCGCGCGAGCTGCGCGACCGCGCCACGCACCGGGGGCAGCGCCGCATCTGGCGCGAGCACACGTACGGGGCGCGGGTCCAGCGCGTGCTGCACGACGTCGGGCTGGCCGACTCGGCGACGGTCGCCCGCCCGAGCGTGTCGGCCCTGGTCTCGACCAACCGCCCGGGCCAGCTCGACCACGTGCTGCGGACCGTCGGCGCGCAGCGCGACGTGGACGTGCAGCTCGCGCTCCTCACGCACGGGTTCGCCGTGGACGAGGCGGACGTGCGGCTGCGCGCCAAGGAGGCCGGGGTCGAGGACCTCGTCCTCCTCACGGCAGGTGAGGACGTGCCGCTGGGGGAGTGCCTCAACCGCCTCGTCGCGGCGTCGGAGGGCGACGTCGTCGCGAAGATGGACGACGACGACCTGTACGGCGAGCACTACCTGTCCGACCAGCTCGACGCCCTGGCCTACTCCGACGCCGACGTGGTGGGCAAGCAGGCGCACTACCTGTACGTGGCGTCGCTCGACGCGACGCTGCTGCGCTTCGCCGAGCGGGAGCACCGGTACACGGACTTCGTCATGGGCCCGACGATCGTCGCGGCCCGCGGTCTCGCCGAGCGGGTGCCGTTCGCGTCCGTCGGCCGGGGCGAGGACACCGGGTTCCTCCGGTCGGCGATCGACGCCGGGGCGCGGGTCTTCTCCGCCGACCGGTACAACTTCGTGCAGGTGCGCGCGGGAGCGGCGCACACCTGGGACGTGTCCGACGCCGAGCTGCTCGCGAGCGGTGAGGTCCAGTTCTACGGGCGTGCCGACCAGCACGCCCTGATCTAAGGGGAAACATGAGCAGCACCAGCGTGTGCGTCGTCGGGCTCGGCTACATCGGGCTCCCGACCGCAGCGATCCTTGCGTCGAACGGCGTGGAGGTCATCGGGGTCGACATCAACGAGCGCACCGTCGAGGCGGTGAACCGTGGCGACGTGCCCTTCGTGGAGCCCGACCTCGCGACCTACGTCGCCGGCGCCGTCACCCAGGGCACGCTGCGTGCGACGACGAAGCCCGAGCCGGCCGACGCCTTCATCGTCGCCGTGCCGACCCCGTTCACCGACGGGCACAAGCCGGACCTCTCCTACATCCAGGCCGCGGCCGAGGCGATCGCGCCGCACCTGTCCGCCGAGGCCCTCGTGATCCTCGAGTCGACGTCCCCGCCCCAGGCGACGCAGCAGATGGCGGAGCGGATCCTCGCGGCGCGCCCCGACCTGTCGCTCGACGGGTCCGAGGGACGCGCGCGCATCCACGTGGCGCACTGCCCCGAGCGCGTGCTCCCGGGCCGGGTCATGATCGAGCTCGTCACGAACGACCGCATCGTCGGCGGTCTGACGGCAGACGCCGCCGAGCGGGCCAAGGAGCTCTACCAGGTCTTCTGCCAGGGCGAGATCCTGCTCACCGACGCGGTCACCGCCGAGATGGCGAAGCTCGTGGAGAACTCGTACCGCGACATCAACATCGCGTTCGCCAACGAGCTCTCCCTCATCTCCGCCGACCTCGGCATCGACGTGTGGGAGCTGATCCGCCTCGCCAACCACCACCCGCGCGTGAACATCCTCCAGCCCGGCCCGGGCGTGGGCGGCCACTGCATCGCGGTCGACCCGTGGTTCATCGTCGACGCCGCCCCCGAGCGAGCACAGCTCATCCGGACGGCGCGCGAGGTCAACGACGCCAAGCCCGAGTACGTGATCTCGCGGGTCAAGGCGCACGCCGACAGGTTCAAGGCGCCGCGCATCGCGGTGCTCGGCCTGGCCTTCAAGCCGGACATCGACGACCTTCGCGAGTCGCCCGCGCTCGCGATCACGACCCGCCTGGCCGACGAGATCGAGGGCGCGACGATCTACGCGGTCGAACCGCACATCCTTGAGCTGCCGCGCGTGCTCGCAAACCGAGCTGACGTCCGGTTGACGAACCTCAACAGCGCCGTCGACGACGCCGACATCGTCCTGGTGCTCGTCGACCACACCGAGTTCAAGCAGGCGGACCGCAAGCCGCTCCGTCTGCGGGAGAAGATCGTCATCGACACCAAGGGCGTCTGGCGATGACTCTGGACCGTTCGTGCGTGTCGCCGAATCTCCGTGTCGTCGTCGGCGCGCCCCGTGCCGACGGGGTGGTGATCTGCGACGAGTGGCACGCTCAGCGACTGGGCCTGGGGTCGCTAGGAGACAGTGTGGCGCTCATCGATGCGGTAGATCGGTACGACCCTCAGGCGGACGTCCCGGTCTCGATCCTCACCACGGTGCCTGAACAGCTGCTGGGCCTCATCGACGGCTCGGTCTCGGCGATCGGGACGACGACGATCACCGTCGTTACCGACGCTCCGTCGTTCCAGGCACTTCTCGAGGTTGTTCTCCACGACTCTCGCGTGATGCTCGACCTGGTGTGGTGGGGAGAAGAGGGCCTGCACGGGATGCGCCTCCGGCGACCCTCGTCGGAAGGGCTCCCGGCTTCCGTCTTCATGGAAGGGATGGCTCTGGGTGCGCGGCTCGGCGGCGGGCGGGGCGGAGACGGTGGGAACCGCCGAGACCCTGACGAGCAGGCCGTGCTGCGCGAGAAGGTGTTGTCCCTCCTCGACCTGCTCGAGGAGTTGTACGGCGGCATCCGCGCCGTGACGGCGTCGCAGGACAGCGCGAGTTCTGGACTGGCCCGGACGCAGGCAGAGCTCGACGCGACGCGTCGCGAGCTTCAGGTGGTTCAGCGTCGGCACGAGGCGTTGGCCAGCTCACATCTCGGCAGGCTCACACGAACGTACTGGCGCGCACGAAAGAAGCTCGGGCGAGGAGCACGATGAAGACCGTTGAGCCCGAGAACTACGCCGACTTTGCGCGATCGCTGCTCGAGGACCCGGAGGCGCTGGCCGAGGAACGCGCCAGGCTCTCGCAACCCGTCGCCCCACCGTCGCGCCCTGGCCGGTTCGGTGTCACTGTCGTCGTGCCGACGTTCGGCGGCCACGACCGGATCATCGCCTGCCTGGACGCTCTCGCCCTCCAGTCCCTCGCACGTGAGCTCTTCGAGGTCATCGTCATCGCCAACGGCCCGGACGACGGGACGACGAAGGCGATCGATGCCGCGCGAAGCGCCACACTCCGTCACGTGGACGTGCGCGTCGTCCGGACGGATCGACCGGGCGCCGGGCGTGCGCGCAACATCGGCCTGCTCGCGGCGAAGTACGACTACATCACCTTCGTGGACGATGACGACCGGGTCACGCCGCACTTCCTGGAGGCGCTGCTCGACCAGGCGACTCCGAGGACGATCGCGCTCGCCCAGCTCCGCTCTGTCGACGCGGAAGGTCAGCCTGTGGAGCAGAGCGCCCTCGAGGCCCGGATCGATGCCTTACCTGCCGAGGTGCCGACCGCGCTGAACCAGTTCCCATGGGTCCTCGGCTTCAACGCCTGCAAGCTCGTGCACCGGGATCTCCTGCGCGATGCGCGCTATCAGACCCACCTGCGCAGCGGCGAGGACGTCGCATTCTTCGCCCACCTCTTGCAGCATGCTGACGTCAAGGTCGCTCGTGCTGCCGAGTCGCCGGGAGCGACCTATCTGCGAACGGTCAGGCCAGGTTCCGTATCACGGAGGGTGGGGAGCTTCGACTTCGACGTCGTCCAGCGGCTGGCGGTCATCGCCGAGCTCGAGAAGCTCTCCCTCACCGACAAGGCTGCCGTACAGGCGCGGAGCCAGCTCGTCCGCGCGCAGGCGGGTTTTGTCTCGCGGTATCTGGAGCAGATGCCGGACCGGCTGTCGGATGTCAAGGCGGCCGTGCACGAATCCGGGGTGAGCTCTTTTCCGTGGGGCATGCTGCAACGGGGCCCGGCGCGCGAGCTGGTGATCTGCTACTGCTTCGCGCCGTACATGGACACCAGCGCCGTGGTCGCGACCAAGATCGTGGCGGACCGTGCGCGGATGGTCGACGTCATCTCGAACGACATGGCAAAGGTGCGCTCCGCAGACCCACGGCTCTGGGGGATCGCAGCCGAGTGGGTCGACGAGTTCCACGAGCTTTCTGTTCCCGTGGCATTCAACGACTGGCGGCGGATCGCCCAGTTCGGGACCGAAGCCCTGGCCGAGGCCGAGAAGATGCATGCGAGACGTGGTGGCTACGAATCGCTCTACTCGCGTGCACTGTGGGTCGGCTCCCATGTCGCTGCCCTGCTCTTCAAGTCGAGACACTGGCCCGTTCGATGGTCGGCAGAGTTCTCCGACCCGCTGCGGACCGGGGTCGACGGAAGCCCGCGCGCAGGCGAGATCGTGCCGGACGACGTCAGTGCCACGCTACTGAGCGCCATCGAGCGGCGTGGCTACTCCACCAGCGGTGTCAGCACGCTGTTCGATCTCGTGGAGTTCGCGACCTACGCGGTCGCCGACGAACTGATCTTCACGAACGTGAATCAGCGCGACACGATGCTGGACGCGGTCCCCGACCGAAAGCTGCGAGCGGCAGCGCACGCGAAGTCGACCGTCCGTCCACACCCGGCTCCTCCGCCGCACGCATACAAGCTCGCGACGTCTTCGGTGGAGCTGCCCTCCGACAAGACGAACATCGGGTACTTCGGAGCCTTCTATCCCAACAGGGGCATCGACGAGGTTTTCGTGGGACTCGCCAATCTAGGCGGCGACCTGCGCAGGAAGGTCAGGGTGCACGTCTTCAGCAACGCGAAGGACGCTGTGACGGAGCGGGTGGCCGAGCTCGGCCTGACGTCGAACGTCCACTCGAGGAACTACGTCCCGTATGCCGAGTTCCTGGACCTGTCCCGACAGTTCGATGCTCTGGTGGTCAGCGACGTGCAGACAGAGAACGGGAGTCGCAACGTCTTCCTTCCCTCGAAGATCTCGGACTACCGCGGTGCGGGTGTCCCCGTGTGGGCGCTCGTCGAGGCAGGCTCGGCTCTCGACGGCCAGCAGGTGGCCTACAAGAGCGAGCTCGGTAACAGCGCGAGTGCGGCCCGGGTTCTTCGGCGCATCGTGCTCGAAGCGCAGGGCACGCGCTCGTGACGACGTCGCAGTGGGCGCAGGTGGCGCCCGAGCCGGCGGACCTGGGCACCACGCGGCCGGTGCCCAGGCTTGATGCGTGGCTTCTGCGAACAGCCGCGTCAGGTATGGACGCCGCGTACGACGAGGAGCTGGACGGACCCGCCAGCGCCTGCTCCTTGGCGCAACTCCTCGGGTACGTCGTCTCAACGCCGAGCCTGCCAGCCGACGTGAAGAGTGTTCTCCAGCCTCGTCTGGCCTCAGCGCTGGGCGACGCGGTCGGCACCGACGGGCACTTCGCCCTGCCGTACAACCGGGCTCCGCAAGAGGTGGAGTGGTGGGACCTGGCCGAGGTAGGCGCCGCTGCGCCTGCCTTGCTGCTGGCAGCAAGGTCAGGGATCGAGGTCGCTCGAGGCGCGCTCCTCCGGGGAGCTGACTTCGTCCGCGCCAAGGAACGTGGCGATGTCCCGGGGTCGTTCATGAAGAACGCCGACGCGCTCGAGCAGGACATCCTCAACGCCGACGCGTACGCGGCACTTGCCCTCGCGTGTGCGGCGGAGGTGTCGCCGACGTCAGATCGGCGTGAGCCGATCGAGGCTGCTGTGGAACGTCTCATCCAGCAGTTCGGGATCGCCTCTGCCGGTTGGTGGCCCTACAGCGTCGGACTCGGCTCGACATCGGACGCCGTGGGCACGAGCCTGGCCTACCAGGCGACCATCGTCGGGTGCGGACTCCTCCTCCTGCCTCACGTCGACGACACGAGACGAGACCGTCTCGCCGGTGTGCTCCTTGCGGCCTCTGAACAGGTCGCGACCGCGTTCAGCGCCGACTTCGACGAGCGCCTCGAGACCCCGTCGTGGTCGCGCGACTGGGTGCGGATACCTGAGATCGCGTGGGCTCTTCCCCGTAGGCACCCAGAGAGCGGGATCGACGCGGCCCTCGACCACCTCGAAGGGATCGACCCGGTCGGAGATCCTGGCGAGACGTCGAAGCGCCCCGACAGAACACCGGTGACGACGACATATCGACGGTTCGCGAACCTTGCGGGTTCCGCAGTACTGCTCGGTCTGACAGCGCACGCTGCGGCGACCGTTCGGGGAACCCAGGGGCTCGCGCTGCGTCCCCTCGGAGTCGACTTCCTCGAGCGGCACGGCGATCCCACCCTTCGTGCAGCACCGGGACGTTGGGTGATCGACAGTTCTCGCGGTGAGGTGACGCTGCCCAACCGTGTCACGGTGGAGCTCCCCGCGAATGCTGAGGGCTGGAGACGAACCGACCGTGAGCAGGCGCAGAGCTCGCTGCTGTGGTTGCACTCCCTCGGGTTCTTGCCGTCGATGATCGAGCGCGACGGTGCCGCGGAAGAGGCCGTCGCACTGCTGAGCTCGTACTGGGCGTTCATGACGAGTGCAGTGTCGAAGGACGTCCGCGATTTCATGACCTCGTACGACCACTGCGTCGCAGTCCGGCTCCGAACCTCGTGCATGGTTGCGGTGATGCTGGAGCGCGCGGGCCGAGGCGTACCACCGGAGCTTCTGCGACTCGTTCGGACCGATCTGGAGTGGGCCCGTCAGCCCGGGCACGTCAAGAACAACAATCACGGGATGATGCTGTGCGCTGCGGTGCTGCATGCGGGTGTCGTCTTCCCAGGATTCGTTGACGAGGAACAGAGCGGCTTGGCCGAGGACGACCTGGCCCGAATCATCCTGGGTGCGTTCGACGACCAGGGCGTATGTCTCGAGAACACGCCTTCTTATCACGCGTTCTACCTGCGGTTCATGCGCGACCTGCTGCCGTTCGCCGCAGAGTACTACCCCGCCGGGTCACTACATTCTTTGCTGGCCCCGCTCATGACCAAGGCCAGCGAGGTGATCGAGCTGCTGGTGTGGCAGGACGGGACGCTGCCGCCCATCGGCGACTCCGGGGCGGAGAAGAGCTCGGTGCGTTCTCGTGACGGGGTGCTCTTCGCGCCGGACGCGGGGATCTTCGTGAAGAAAGAGGACGAGGTATACCTCTCGATTCGTGGAGGCTACTCGAGCATCGTGCACAAGCACTGCGACGATACTGCCCTCACCCTGAGGGTCGCGGGAAGCGAGCTGCTCCTGGACGGCGGCATGTACAACTATGACTGGAAGGACGAGAGGACTGCCGTAGTAAAGTCGCAGCGCGGGCATTCCGGCGTCTTCTTCGAGCGTTTCGACCGATTCTATCCGGCTACTCTCTACCGTCCTGGGGCGGAACGCGTCCGCAGCACGATGGAGCGACTCGAGGGTGGCGCTGAGGAGGATCGGATCAAGTGCTCCGTCGAGATCGACGGATCTCATGTGGTCGAACGTGTCGTCGCCGTCAAGGAAGGCCAGCTCAGCGTCGTCGACACGTTCCGTGCGCCGAACGGTGAGCGGGCCCTGCAGAGGTTTCTCGTACCACTCGGCGCATCGCTGGAGATCTCGGCCGGACGCATCCGCGTGGAGACGGCTGATGGTCGGGCATGGATGGAGATCGGCTACGACCCGGCACGCGCTGCACGAGAATTCTGCGGTGCGCGCGATCCTCTTCGAGGTTGGGTGTCTCGAGCGTGGAACCAGATCGAGCAGTGCCGCACGCTCGAGATCCTTCCTCGCGAGGGTGAGACGGTGATGGCCGTCGAGATCCGGTTCGGGACCATGGAGTAGCCGCCCGACCCGCCAGGACGTGGCGGGGCGGCGACGCCCGCTCAGCGGCCGCGCCTGCGGCTCGGACGGGATCTGCCCCGAGCCGCGGGTCCGCTGGGTGGTCCGCACATCGCGCGAGGGCATCGCCATGGATCCCGTCCGCAGCGTCTTTCTCCCGGCGGTGACCGATCCTCCCCGTGGATCTACCGCCGCCTGGTGCTGACGAGAGCGACTCGGGCGGTTCGCCGTGGGTGTCTTGAGCCGCCCGGCGGTCGAAGTTGCGTGGAGACCCACGCCCTCCGTCAGAGAAGGCTGAAGTCGGCGAACGCCCTGAGCTTTGAAGCGAACGACGAGCGGTTTCGAGGGCTGTATGCCCTCGCCCACTCGATAGAGGACTCGAGTTCTTCGTCCACGACGAACGAGAATGGTGACGCCGGGTCGGAGATGATGCCGACGGCCGCCGTGATCTCGGAATCGAGCACACTCTCGAAGTCCAACGGCTCCACGTTCGGATGGCGAGGACGCAGGAATCCACGCCGGTCGGCGACGTCCTTGGCCAGGTGGACTGCCGGTGCGAGATCTAGCACGGTCGTGTCGTAGCGCGATCGTCGATGGAATCGTGATGAGCGGATCGCTGGATCCTCGGGCTTGTCGAACGGCAGGTAGGCCAACTCCTCGTCGAGTTCCTTGATCACGTCGAAGAGCACCCGCCCGGACGCCCGCTCGCGGGCAGGGAGAGCCCGAGAGGCCGCCAGCAGGGCGGGAGATGTCGCGACGTTGAGCGTGCTCATCGACTCGGCAGAGGTTTGACGGCTTCCGAAGTGGAAACGGTTGCGGAAGTTGAGGTAGTGAGCGTCTAGCTTGTGGCCCATCGTCTCGCCCGGAAGATCTCGGAAGGTCTCCACGAGGTCTCGGGAGTATCTGTCGAAGTGCCGTAGCCCTAGTGCCCCGGTCCGATGCCGAGAGAGCATCGCGTACACGTTCTCATCGTTCGCGCGCTCATCGGGGTCGACCGACGTGAAGAGCATCGGCCTCCAGTAGTCGCGGTAGAGCTCGCCGCCACCGCCGAGCATTCGTATCGTCCGTGATGTGCCGAGCGAGGTCACGGTGCGGAGATCCGTCGGGACGATCCAGTGGTATGCCCCGAAGACCTGACTCCTTCTGCGCTGGAGCTGTTGGTCGACGCTGTGCTCGGCATACCCGGCCGCCCGCGGTCGCTCCGAGTAGGTGCCGCCGTAGTGCGAGACCAGGCCCGTTCCGATCTCGAGATCCGCTCGGAGCCCTTCCGTGGCAGGGTTGGCGATCGTGTTGAACACGACTTCCCGCTGCTTCCCCGCAGCGACGAGCGCGCCGAAGACCACCCGGCTGTCCCGGCCTCCGGTGATGTCGGCGAACACCGGGAGCCCGGAGTCAACGACCGCCACGACGTTGTCGACGACTTCCTGGGCCCCGCGTTCGATCAGCGCCCAGTAGTCCTCCGGCTCGCAGGTGACGAACTCATCGCTCGAATCCGTTCGAGTAACGCTCAGCGCAGCGCGAGACACGGCGACCCGGGCGCCCGCAGGCAGCAGGGAGACTCCTTGGACAGGCGTCTTGAAGGTGTTGAAGCTGAACGAGAAGCCGCCGTCGTTGTATGTCGACGACAATGCGTTGTCCGCGTCGACACGCCGTGCCACCATGGCCGCGAGATGCAGCCGGTTCGTGACCAGGGACTCGGAGTAGTAGACCGTGTTCATCCCGAAGAGATCGGGCTGGACGACGGCGCCGCTCTCGGACAGCTCGACGACGGTGTAGTTCCCTGCACCGAGGCGTGCGGGGAAGACGCCGAGGCGCCTCGGACCCAGCAGGAGCTGACCGTCCAGGACCCCGACCCCGAGGAGGAACCGGTCGCCGAGCCGGCTGTTCCAGAGGTAGGCGGTGAACCCGTCGCGCACGGCCGCTGTGGCACCGAGTGACAGCATCCGCTCCCGGATCTCCGGGGAATCGCTGCGCGTGATCAGGAAGTCGGACTGAGGGTCGTAGTGCGGAACGAACGGCAGTCCCGTCATGCGGATTCTCCTTGGTTCGTCCGAAGGCGTGCCGAGAGCGCTCGCCGTCGTCGGACCGGGTCGTCGATCGATGGATTCGTCTGAGCCGAGACGCACCAGGCCCGGCAATGACGAGCTCAGGTGGGCTCGTCCCCGTCTGCAAGCTCGGTACCCTGCGTTTCTGCCGAGAAGAGCGACATGAACGTGGCGTCGTCCGTCCGCCGCAGAGGGAGATACTTGGCGCGATACCGGAGGGCGTTCGAAGCATCGACTCTGCCGATCTCCCGTGCCGGAGCACCCGCGACGATGGACCCCGCTGCGACGTCACGCGTCACGACGGAGTTCGGCGCCACGATGGCGAACGCGCCGACCCGAACCCCTCCGAGAACTCGGGCTCCCGCCGAGAGGACGGCGTACCTGCCGATCGACGGGACGGTGCTTCTGCGTCCGAGGCGCTCGTCCCACCGCGTGGGATGGCCGTTGCCTCCCAGGGTCACCTGGGAGGCGATGGTCACGCCGTCCTCGATCTCGCAGTCCTTGTGGAGCACGACTCCCATACCCCCGTACCCGAACAGCACATCCTTGCCCAGTCGGAGTTCCGCGGGCACCTGGGAGTTGTGAATGAGCTTGTTGAGCTGCACACAATGCTCCGCCCGCTCCAGGTCCCCGGCCAAGAAGTACCGGTGCGCGGACTGCCAGATGCGATAGGCGCTCGGCAGCTTCTCGGCTTTGATCGGCAAGGCGTCGACCCAAGGATCGACCAGTGAGTCCCATCCGTGAGGCCGCGGGCCGGGCGCTGCCGAAAGAGCCTCGACCTGGCGGGCGAGATGGGCATAGACGGCCGGTGCATAGCTCGTCGGTCCGTCACCTCGTGGGTGCTGCGAGGACGACCGGACGACGACCTCCGGAACGGTGATCACCGCGAGATCGAGGGCGCGAAGATGCTCGTGGTACCGACTCAGGTGCGTGTTGACCGCCTCGATGTCGAGGCTTTCGGGTGCGAGCGTGGGATGGCCGTCTTCCCGTCGGCGCGCGAGTCCCACGGCGAGGACGCGAACTCGAGAGAGTACTCCGAGAGCCCGGAGGTCGCGGACGAAGGACTCCGCCGCCGTCCGCCACGCGACGAAATGGTCTTCCGCACCGAAACGGAGGACCGTCCCGTCCGCGCCGCCGGCATCCGGAGGGATCTCGTTCAGCGTCGTGGTGGATCCGGCGCTTCTGGCCACCCCCCAGATCTCGTCGTGGAGATCCCACAGGAGGATGGAGAGGTCGGAAGCGTGCTCGGCGATGGTAGGCATGAGGCTTGAGCGCCTGTCGCCGAGGACGTGGTCGGCGAGCGGTTCGGCGCCGTCGTCGATGCTGGGGATCGGAGGGCTGTACGCGCTCACAAGAGACTGACGCTCCACGTGGGCGATCACCCGAGCGTCTGCCGACGAGAGGTGGCGTGCTGTCTCGAGCGCTGTGCTGCTCCCATAGGCGAAGACGTTCACCGGTCGCGCCCCGTGTCGCCTGCCTGCGGGCACGGGCGGAGAGTGGTGAGCGCCCTGAGCGTCGATGCCGCCGCTGCACCAGTGCCGAAGGGATTGCTCGCGGTGGACATGGCACGGTACGCGCGGTCGTCGGTCAGCAACCTGCTGACCTCGGTCACGCAGCGATCCTCGTCGGTCCCGATGAGCTTCACGGTGCCGGCCTCCACCGCTTCAGGGCGCTCGGTGTTCTCCCGCATGACCAGTACCGGCTTGCCGAGGCTCGGGGCTTCCTCCTGGACGCCGCCCGAGTCGGAGAGGATGACGGTGCTGAGCGCCATTAGGCGCGCGAACTCGCCGTAGGGGAGGGGCTCGGTGACGGTCACGTTCCCGATGCCTTCGAGCTGGGGGAGGACGGCCTCCCGCACGACGGGGTTGCGGTGCGCCGGGAGGACGATCTCCACGTCGGGGAACGACCGTGCGATGCGTGCCAGCGCTCGCCCTACGCCTTCCATCGCGCCACCCCAGTTCTCGCGGCGGTGGGTGGTCACGAGGAGGACGCGCCGCCCCGACGCGGCGAGGTCTTCGAGGCGCGGGTCGGTGAAGGGGATCTCCTTGCCGACCGTGGCGAGCAGCGCGTCGATGACGGTGTTGCCGGTGACGACGATCGTGGAGCCGTCCACTCCCTCGGCGAGAAGGTTCGCCCGGCTGGTCTCGGTGGGGGCGAGGTGAAGGGCGGCGAGCTGGGTCGTGATCTTCCGGTTCGCCTCCTCGGGGAACGGAGAGTGGATGTTCCCGGAGCGCAGGCCTGCCTCCAGGTGCACGACGGGGACCTGCCGGTAGAACGCGGCGAGGGCGGCGGCCGTCGAGGTCGAGGTGTCGCCCTGGACGACGACGGCGGTGGGGTTCTCCTTCTCGAGGATCGGGTCGAGGCCCTCGATCACCCGCGCGAAGATCTGCGCCAGCGTCTGCCCGTGGCTCATGATGTCGAGGTCGTGGTCGGGGACGATGTCGAAGAGCTCGTTCACCTGGTCGAGCATCTCGCGGTGCTGGCCGGTCACGACGGTCACCGACTCGAAGTCGGGGCTCTCCTCGAGCGCCTTGATGACGGGCGCGACCTTGATCGCCTCCGGTCGGGTGCCGTAGACGGTCATGATGCGAGCGGTCATGCTTCTCTCTTCTCTGCTGCGGCCGCATCTCGGCCGTGTCCCCGGACGTGCCGGGCGCGGTAGTTGCGCCCAGGGGACTCCTCCACCTGCACGTGCGTCTCGGTCTTCTCCGCGAGGGCGTCCTCGATGATCTTCTTCGCCTCGTCGGGCTTCTCCTTGGCGATCGCCCAGGCCCACTTGCGGTAGCGCAGCGCGACGTCCTCGGCCGGGCCGTCGAGCACGAGACGGCCGTAGTTGAGCCAGATCGCGCGCGTGCACGTCTCCTCGATGGTCTTCGCCGCGTGGCTCACGAGGAACACTGTTCCGGCGTTCTCCCGCAGCCTGTTCATGCGGGCCTCGCTGCGTTCCTTGAACGCGGCGTCGCCGGTGGCGAGGGCTTCGTCGATGAGCATGATGTGCGGGTTCGCGGCGGTCGCGATGGCGAACCGCAGCCGTGCCCCCATGCCGGACGAGTACGTCTTCATCGGCAGGTAGATCGACTTGCCGAGTCCGGCGAGCTCGACGACGTCGGGGATCGCCTTCTCCGTCTGCTCCGGGGTGAGCCCCATGGCGAGGCAGCCGAGCCGGACGTTCTGCTCTCCCGAGAGGTCAGGGACGAGCGCGGCATTGACCCCGATGAGGACCGGCGTGCTCTCGGCGAGCACCCGCCCGCGGGCGGGTCGCTCGAGCCCGGCGATGATCCGCAGGAGCGTGCTCTTGCCGGAGCCGTTCTGGCCGACGAGGCCGATCTGCTCGCCCGAGCGCGCGACGAACGAGATCCCGGAGAGCGCCCGCACGAGCACCATGGGCTGCTGACCGAGCACGGTCTTCGCGGCCCGGACGAGCCGGTTCGAGCGCCGACGCTCGGCCGCGTCCGTCGACGGGACGCGGTAGCGCACGTGCACGTCCTGGACGGCGACCGTCGCGGACGCGAAGGGGTCAGGCTCGGCCATACGACTCCTCCCCCTGGTAGAAGAAGAGGAAGCCCACGACGAGCGTCCCGACCGCCCAGGCGCCCAGCCCGAGCCACGACGACAGCGCCGGCGTCACGCCGTACAGCAGACAGTCCCGGGACATGCTCAGGACCATGAACATCGGGTTCGCCTCCATGAGGGCGAGAGCCGTCGGGTGGTCGATGAACTGGTCGTACGAGAAGAAGACGCCCGACCCGTAGAGCCAGAGCCGCATGGCGAAGCTGATGAGTTGGTTGAGGTCCGGCACCACGGTGACGCAGCGTGCGAGGAACAACGCTAGGCCGGTCGTGAACAGCACCTGGAGCGCGAGCACTCCCGGGACGAGTGCCACGCGCCAGGTGAACACCTCTGCGGGCGGAAGGACGGCGAGGATCACGACCATCGCGGCGAGGACGGGGATCATGTCGAGCATCCCGCGCAAGATCACCGAGATGGGCAGGGACGCCCGGGGGAAGGCGAACGCGCGGATGAGGTTCCGCCCGCCCCTGATCGAGTTCGCCCCGGCGGTGACTGCCTTCGTCGTGAACGAGAAGAGGAACACGCCGACGATGAGGTAGCCGAGGAAGTTGTCGATCCCCCGCGAGGACTGCAGCAGCAGGCCGAAGATGAGGAAGTAGGTCAGCCCGTCGAGCACGGGCCTGAGCACGAGCCACACGGTGCCGAGCAGGTTCTCGCGCGTCCCGCTCGTCACCTTCGCGCGGGCCTCGGCCCACAGGAAGTGCCGACGGTTCCACAGCTGCCCGAGGTACACCCCGAGCGGCGGACGTGCCCCGACGCGGGTGAGCCGACCCGCGGAGACGACCTCCGTCGTCGACGGCGGGCCTGCGAACAGCATCGAGTACAGGTCCCCGCGAGGGGACCTGCTCTCGGTGGTGCTCGTCTCTCCGGTCATCGCGGCATCCTAGGATCCCGTCGGCGCGTACGCCGTGCCGTACGTCGCGACGTAGGCGTCGAGCGTGTCCGTGCGCACCGCGTCACCGAGCGCGGCGGTCTGCTCCGCGTCCACGAGGTTGACCGACGCGCCGCCCCTCTCGCCGAACCCGGTGATCGGCACCATGAGCCCGACGACGTCCTCGCGCTCGAGCTCGGCCGCGAGCGGGACGAGCGCGAGCGCGTCGTCCACGTCGAGGTCGCCGGTGATCTTGACGTTGCGCACGAGCATCGGCACGAGCTCGGCGAGCACCTCCGGCTCGTCCGCCCGCTCGGCGATGCGGTCGAGCATCCCGACGACCGCGGCGCGCTGGCGCTCGGTGCGGTCGAGGTCGCCGAGGGGAAGCCGCTTGCGCTCGCGCACGTAGATGAGACCGTCCGTGCCGGACAGCGTGATGCGCCCCTCGGGGAAGTCGACGACGCGTCCCGTGCTCTGCACGGTCACCGTGCTCGCGTGCTGGTTGTCCACCTCGAACCCGTCGAGGGCGCGCGTGAGGGCGATGAACCCCGCGAAGTTCGACTGGACGACGTAGTCGATCTCCGCGCCGCCGAGCAGGCCGGACACCGTCTGGACGAGCGTGTCCGTCCCGCCGCGCGAGAACGCCGCGTTGATCTTGCCCTCGCCGAGCCCCGGGATGTCGACCCACATGTCCCGTGTGAAGGACACGAGGTACAGGTTCTGCCGGTCGGCGGGCACGTGGATCAGCAGGATCGTGTCGGCGTTGCCCGTGAGGTCGGCCGGGTCTCGTGAGTCCGTGCCGACGAGGAGCGCGTTCACCGGCCCCTCGGGCAGCGGGTCCGCCGGTCCTGTCGGCGTGGGCGTCGGGCTGGGAGCCGCGGAGCGCGTCGGCGCGGGGGACGCGCTCGTCGCCGACGGCGCTGGCTCCGGCGCTGCCGTCGTGCAGCCGGCGAGCAGTGCCGTCGCGACGAGGGCACCGAGGGGACGACGTAGCAGAGCGGAGCTCATCGGGTTCCTCCTGCCAGTGCTCGGGCGTACACCTCGCGGTACCGGGCCGTGTTCGCGGCCCACGTCCTGGTGGCCGCGAGCTCGCGACCGCGCGTCAGCATGCCACGACGCGCGTCGTCGTCGCCCAGCACGTCCGCCACGGCGGTGGTCCACGCGGCGACGTCGCCCGCGGGCACGAGGCGTCCCGCGGCCCCGACGGCCTCGCGCAGCGCGGGCAGGTCGCTCGCGACCACCGGCCGGCCCACGGCCATCGCCTCGACCGGCTTGAGCGGGGTGACGAGGCGCGTCACGCGGTCGTCGCGGCGCGGGACGAGGACGACGTCGAGCGCCGCGAGGTACGTCGTGGCGAGGGCGCGCGGCACGCGCCCCGGCAGGATCGCGTGCTCGCCGAGCCCCAGCTCGTCGGCGAGGCGGAGGAGGCCGGGGCGGGCGACGCCGTCGCCCACCACGAGCGCGGTCGCGTCGACGCCGTCCGCCCGGAGCGCGGCGACCGTGCGCAGGACCGTGTCGAGGCCCTCGTAGTCGACGACGCTGCTCACCGTGCCGACCACGGGCCCGCTCGCCGGGATGCCGAGGCGCTCGCGGGCGGCGTCGGGCGTGGGGTGCGCCGCGTCCAGGAGCGACGTCGGCACGGCGTTGGGGACCACCGTGACGCGGGAGCCCGGCACGCCGCGGCCGACGAGCTCGGCCCGCATGGTCTCGCTGAGCGTCACCACGTGGTCCGCGGCGAGCGCGAGCTCGGTCTCCTTCGCCCGGACGAGGGCGTAACGGCCCGAGGCCTCGGCGGCGCGCCGCGCCTCGGGCGTGCGGTGCGACGCGGCCCAGGTCTCCTCGGGCAGGCCGCGCACCTCGTACACCCACGGCACACCGAGGCGTCGGGCGGCCGCGCGCGCCGTCGCGCCGGTCGTGTGCGGGGTGGTGGCGTGCACGACGTCGGGCGCGAACCTCCGCGCCGCACGCACCAGCAGGTCGACCTCGACCTCGGCGCGCCGCGCCGGGTCGCCGCGCAGCACCCACGGCAGCAGCCGCTCGTACCGCACGCCGTCCACGACGTCCGCGGCGCGTGCGCCGAGCACGCCGATCGTCACCGGGTAAGCGCCGCGCGTCGTCGCCGCCACCGCCAGCCCGTCCTCGTGCTGCGCGCGGAGTATCGCGTGGCTGCGCAACGTGTACCCGCTCTGCGTGTGGGGGAGCGAGTTCGTCAGGTGGTGGAGCACCCGCGGCTGCCCGACGTCGCCCCGCACCGCGCGCTGCGAGGTCCCGGTGGCCGGGGGGTCGGGCCGGAGCGCGTCGACCTGGGCGCGGATCGCGCGGAGGGTCCGGCGCTCGCCGCGGCCCGACACGGTCGCGCGATCGAGCGCGTCCACGTCGCCCGCCTGCCAGAGCGCGCGCAGTCGGGCGGGGCCGGGGTGGGGGACGCCGTCGAGCAGCTCGGGGTGGCCGACCGCGACGGCGACCTCGGCGGCCACGCGGCGCGCGAGCCGCGACCCTGGCGCGCGGAGCACCGCGGCGACGGTGCGGGCCGCGTCGTCGGGGGAGCCGTCGAGGAAGAGGCCGAGCGCACGGCGCGCGGACGGGTCGCGCGCCACGAGGAGCAGGCGGACGACGCCGCTCCGGACCGGGGCGGGCGCGCGCCGTGCGGCCTGGATCCCGAGCCACACCGGGTCGTCGACGACGGCGCGCGCCCCGAAGGACAGCGCGAGGACGAGGGCGCGGACGGCGTCGCGCGGTGCCGCCGCCCTCATCGACGCAGCCCGTCGAGCAGCTCGACGTAGCGGGCGGCGAGCGCGTCGTCGTCCGCGTTGAGCGCGACCCACTCCTGGGCGGCGGGACCGATCTCCGGGACCGAGCCCGCGGCCACGAAGCCGGCCCAGAGCGCGGCCAGCGCCTCGACGTCCCCGGGCGGGACGACGTCGCCCGCCTCGAGCGAGAGCACGAGCTCCGCGGCCTCGCCCGCGAGGCACGCCGTGACGTGCCGACGCGTCGCCATCGTCTCGTAGAGCTTCGAGGGCACCGTCCACTGGAACGGCTCCCAGTCGCGCAGCGACACGAGCACGGTGTCGGCCCACGCGTACAGCGCGGGGACGTCCGTGTGCGGCACACGACCGAGGAACGTCACCGGTGCGCGGAGCGTCGAGGCGAGGGCCTTGAGGTGGGGGATGTCGGCCCCCGCGCCGGCGAGGTGCACCTCGAGCGGCACGCCCCGCGCGGCGAGCGCGGCGGCGGCCTCCACGACGACCTCGAGACCCTGCGACCGGCCGATCGTCCCCACGTAGACGGCGCGCAGCGGCCGGTCCGGGCCCAGGGGGTGGGCGTCGTCGTCGGGCAGGGCGTCGACCTCGTCGTCCACCTTGTCGGCGAGGCGGTCGGTGAACGCGGTGCCGTTGCGCACGACCCCGACGTTCGGGGCGCCCCGGCTCTCGACGACCCCGGCGAACGTCTCCGTCGTCGTCACGACGAGGTCGCTGCGGGTCTGCAGCCGGACGATCGCGCGGTGCGCGAGCGCGACCACCGCGGACCGCGCCCGACGGCCGGAGCCGTCGGCGACGACGCCGGCCGGGCGGATGAGGTCGGGCCACGCGTCGCGCATCTCGACGACGAAGCGGGCGCGGAAGAGCCGGGCCAGGGCCCACGCGGCGAACATGCTGGGGATGCCGGGCACGGTGCCGACGACGACGGTCGGGCGGTGCGCCCGAGCGCGCAGGTGCCGCCACCCGAGGACGACCGAGTGGGCAGCGGCGACGACGTGGTCGGCCGTGCGGGAGACGAGCGAGGACGAGTGCTCGCGGTAGCGCACGCGCAGGATCCGCTCGCCGTGGCGGCCGCGCTGGACGAGCCCGGGGCGCAGGTGCGCGTGCTCGGGGTCGAGCACGCCGGCCGGGTAGTGCGGGGGCGGAGCGAGGACGGTCACGCGGAAGCCCGCGCCGACCAGGCGGGGCACGAGTGCACCCCAGCGGCGCTGCGGCGCGCCCGTCTCGGGCTCGTAGTGGTGGGTGACCAGGAGGAGGTGGTCGTGCCGGTCCCGGCGCCGCGGTCGGGGCGCCGGTCGACGGCGCGCGCGAGCGTGCCGTGCCGCACTCGTAGACATGTCGCCCCCTGCGATCGACGGCTCTCCGGGGCGCGCCCTCCGCCGGTGCCTTCCTGGAACTGAGCGGTACGAGAGTACCGCTCTGGAACGTGGTGAAGTCGTGAGACGGCCGAGCACCGAGGGTGAAGAGGCCGGCGCAGGCGCTCGAAACAGCCGTCGAAGCAGGTCGCGCGCCGTAGGATGCCTGCCGTGGCCGACACCCTGTTCCCGGACCCCTCGCCCGAGCCGCGTGCCGACCGGCGGCACGCGCGCCGTCGTCGTGGAGGCCGGACGGCGCTCGTCGTGCTCGTGTCGCTCCTCGCCGTGCTCGTCCTGGCCGGCGTCGGGGGCGCCTGGTGGTTCCAGCGCCAGCTCGACGGCAACATCGAGAAGCTCGCCGACCCGTTCGAGGGCCTGGAGAACCGCCCCGACCCGGCGCCGAGCGACCCGGCGGTCGCGACGGAGGCCGTGAACTTCCTGGTGCTCGGCTCCGACAGCCGCATCTCGGCCGGGGACCCCTCCCAGTGGGAGGCGGGCGCGCAGCGCACGGACGCGATCATGCTCGTGCACCTTCCGGCCGACCGGCAGACGGCGCAGGTCGTCTCCATCCCGCGCGACGCGTGGGTCCCGATCCCCGGGCACGGGGAGGCGAAGATCAACGCCGCCTTCTCCTACGGTGGCCCGCCCCTCATGATCCAGACGGTCGAGGACCTCACCGGAGTGCGGATCGACCACTTCGCCGTGACCGACTTCGAGTCCTTCACGACCCTCACCGACGCGCTGGGCGGCGTGCAGATCCGCATCCCGGAGGACATCGGCGACGGCAAGAAGGTGTTCTTCGAGGCGGGCGTGCACCAGATGACGGGCGAGGAGGCCCTCACCTACACGCGTCAGCGCCACGGCCTGGCGAACGGCGACTTCGGCCGCGTGCAGCGCCAGCAGAACTGGATGCGCGCGATGCTCGGCAAGATCAACAACAACCGCAACGACGTCGCGATGATGACGCGCTTCTTCACCGCGGTGAGCGAGTCGGTGGCGACCGACGACGGCCTGACCATCGACGAGATGCGGAACCTCTACATGAGCGCTCGCGGCCTGAGCACGAACGACGTCACGTTCATGACGGCGCCCAACTCCGGGACCGGCCGCAGCGCCGACGGGCAGTCGATCGTCGTGCTCGACCGTGCCCGGTTCGACCCGCTCATGGCGTCGATCGCGAACGACTCCGTCGGGGACTACCTCGTCCAGAACGCCGAGGCGCTCGAGGTCCTGCCGCCCACGGTCAAGTGATCGGGCGCCGGTGACCGACCGCTCCAGCAGCCCGCAGCGCAGCGTCCTCGTCCACGGGAGCTGCGTCACCCGCGACGCGTTCGCGCTGCCGGAGGAGACGCGGTTCCGCCTCGCCGACTACTACGCACGCAGCTCGCTGGCGTCCGCGTTCGCGTCCGAGGGGCTCTCCGGGGTCGACGTCGCCCGCGTCGAGTCCCCGTTCCAGCGCCGCATGGTCGAACGGGACCTGGGGAAGGACTTCGCGGCGCGGCTCGGGACGACGGACGCGGACGTCGTCGTGCTGGACCTCGTCGACGAGCAGTACGACCTCGTGGTCGGGTCGGACGGCGGGGTGGCGACGCGCTCCATGGAGTTCCTGCGGGCCGGCGGCGACGGCGTGCCGTCGCGTCGCGTCGCGTCGGGGTCGCCGGAGTTCCTCGTCCGGTGGGAGGCCGGCTGGGCTGCGCTCGTGGCCACGGCACGCCGGCAGGGCCGACTGGGCCGCGTCGTCGTGCACGAGGCGTACTGGGCGCGGGGCGACGCGGCGGGCGGGGCGTTCGACCAGCAGCGCGTCGAGGCGGCGAACCGCACGCTCACCTATCTCTACGCGCGCATGCGCAAGGACCTGCCCGAGGCGCGCTTCCTCCGGGTCCCGGACCGGCTCGTGGTCGGCGACCCGGCCCACCGGTGGGGACCGTCGCCGGTCCACTACGTCGAGGACTACTACCGCGCCTTCCTCGACCTCCTCGACGAGGCGACGCGCGCCGCCGTCTGACGCAGGTCCCGGCAGGCCGCGGGGCCGCCGAGGGGACGCGGCCCCGCGGAGCCGGGCTCTCGCGGGAAGGGTCAGGCGACGCCGTCGAGGACGACGACGCCGTCCTTGAACGCCACGCCGCTCACCCGCGCGCCCGGGGTGCGTGCCTGGAGGAGACGCTGGACGTCGAGCGCGACGCGCGCGTCCGGGAGCACCCGCACGGACCCGGCGGGGAGGCCCTTCGCCGCGACGACGGACTCGATCCGGCTCGCCGCGAGACCGAGGAGCTTGTGCGCGGGCAGGCCGCCGGCGCTCGCGTCGACGGAGATCGTCGCGACGCCGTCCTGCACGTCGACCACGCGCAGCGTGGCGCGGACCGTGGGGGCGAGGCGCGTCGCGAGCCGGAGCGGTGCGGGCAGGCGCTTCACCTGGCGCGGGTCGGCGACGACGTCGAGCGCGTCCCCGCGTCCCGACACGGACGTGACGAACGAGGGGAGCTTGCGGCCCATGAGGCCGAGCAGGTGGAGCGTCTCGGCGAGGGTCAGTTCCTGGTGCACGGCGCACACCATAGCGGACGTGCGGGACGTCTCGGACGCCTGGTCGTGACGGGCGTCTCCACCCGCAGGCCTTTTCTTACCCAAGGTAATGAGTTAGGGTAACTATCATGCCTGCTGCGGACCTCACTGCTCCTACCCGGAACCAGTACCGGCCCGCGACGCTCGGCGGCGACCTGCGGGTCGCGCTCACCCGGATCTCCCGGCGGCTGCGTGCCCAGCGCGGCGAGGCGGACCTCCCCGAGGGGCGGTTCGGCGTCCTCACCGTCCTGCACAAGCACGGCGCCATGTCGCCCAGCGAGCTCGCGGAGCACGAGCGCGTCCGGCCGCCGTCGATGACCCGCGCCGTCAACGCCCTCGTCGAGATGGGTCTCGTCGAGAAGGGGGAGCACGCGAGCGACCGCCGTCAGGTCGTCGTGCGCCTCACGGACGCCGGCGTGCGCGAGGTCAAGGAGACGCGGCGCCGCCGGGACGCGTGGCTCACGCAGCAGCTGTCCTCCCTCACCCCTGACGAAAGAGAGACCTTGGCCCGCGCCAGTGAGCTGTTGACCCGGATCGCCGCCCGATGAGCACCACGTTCTCCTCCCTCCAGTACTACAACTACCGCGTCTGGTTCGGCGCCGCGCTCGTCGCGAACGTCGGCACCTGGATGCAGCGCGTCGCGCAGGACTGGCTCGTCCTCAGCGACCTCACCGACAACTCCGGCGTCGCCGTCGGCGTCGTCACCGCGCTGCAGTTCGCGCCCGTGCTCGCCCTGTCCGCGTGGGCGGGCCTGCTCGCCGACCGGCTCCCGCGCCGTCGGCTCCTCATGGCCACCCAGGGCGCGATGGGGCTGCTCGCGCTCGGCCTCGGCGCGCTCGTGCTGTCCGGGAACGTCGAGCTGTGGCACGTCTACGTGTTCGCCGGCCTGCTCGGCGTCGTCTCGGCGTTCGACAACCCCGTCCGCCAGACGTTCGTCGCCGAGATGGTGCCCGCCGACAAGCTCTCCAACGCCGTCGGGCTCAACAGCGCGTCGTTCAACGCGGCGCGCCTCGTCGGGCCGGGCGTCGCGGGCCTGCTCATCGCGGCCGTCGGCTCCGGCTGGCTGTTCATCATCAACGGCGTGACGTTCGGGGCGACCATCCTCGCGCTGCTGTACATGCGCACGCGCGAGCTCCACGTGCTGCCGAGCGCGCCGCGCGAGAAGGGTCAGATCCGCGAGGGCGTCCGGTACGTGCGCGGACGGACGGACATCATCGTCATCATGGTCGTCGTCGGCGTCGTGTCGACGTTCGGGCTCAACTTCCAGCTCACGTCCGCGATGATGGCGAAGGTCGAGTTCGGCATGGGGCCGGGGGAGTACGGGATCCTCGGGTCCATCCTCGCGATCGGGTCGCTCACCGGGGCCCTGCTCGCCGCGCGCCGGGAGCGCCCGCGCGTCCGGCTCGTCATCGGGTCCGCGTTCGGGTTCGCCGTCGCCACGGGGGTCATGGCGCTCATGCCCACGTACGCGAGCTTCGCCGTCGCGTGCATCCCCGTGGGGCTCGCGTCGCTCACCATGATGACCGCGGCCAACTCGACCATCCAGATGTCCGTGGACCCCGTCATGCGCGGGCGCGTCATGTCGCTCTACATGATCGTGTTCCTCGGTGCGACGCCCGTCGGCTCCCCGCTCGTCGGCTGGATCGCCGAGGCGTGGGGCCCGCGCTGGGCGATCGGCGTCGGGTCGATCACCGCCGCGCTCGTCGCGGTGGGCGCCGCCGTCTGGGCCGTGCGCAACTGGCACCTCGAGGTCCGGTACCGCGTCCTCCAGCGCCCGCACCTCGTGGTGCGCTACCTCGACGCCGGGACCCCGACCGACCGTTCCGCCCGCGCCGAGGCGCGGCGCCGGATCGAGGCCGAGGACGCGCAGGAGGCCGCCCGGGCGGCCTGACGCCGCCCCTCCCGCCGAGCCACGAGGCCGGTGCCGCCCCGGTCTCGTGGGCGGCACCGGCCTCGTGCTGGGCGCGGACCTCGGTCACGCTCGTCAGCCGAGGTGGTCGACGACGTGGTCCACGCACGCGGTGAGGGCGCGGACGTCGTCGGGCTCGATCGCCGGGAACATGGCGACACGCAGCTGGTTGCGGCCGAGCTTGCGGTACGGGAAGACGTCGAGCACGCCGTTCTCGCGCAGCGCGGCGACGACTGCCGTCGCGTCGATCGCGTCGTCCAGGTCGATCGTGCCGACGACCGTCGACCGCTCCGCCGGGTTCGCGACGAAGGGCGTCGCCCACTCGCGCGAGTCCGCCCACCCGTAGAGGTGCGCGGCCGACTCGGCGGACCGGGCGGCGGCCCACTCCAGACCCCCGTTGCCCAGGAGCCACTCCACCTGCTCCGCGAGCATGACGAGCGTCGCGATCGCGGGCGTGTTGAGCGTCTGGTCCTGGCGCGAGTTCGCCGCCGCCGTGCGCAGCGACAGCGACTCCGGGACCCAGCGCGTGCCGCTGCTCTCGACCTCGTCCGCGCGCGCGAGCGCGTCGGGCGAGCACAGCGCGAGCCACAGGCCGCCGTCCGACCCGAAGACCTTCTGCGGTGCGAAGTAGTAGACGTCGGTCTCCGCGACGTCCACGGGGATCGCGCCCGCGCCGGACGTGGCGTCCACGAGCGTGAGCGCGCCGCGCTCGCGCGAGCCGGGGACGCGGCGCACGGGTGCCATCGCGCCGGTCGAGGTCTCGTTGTGCGGCCACGCGTGCACGTCGACGTCGTCGGCGGGCTCCGGGAGCGCGACGGTCCCCGCAGGGGCCGAGATCACCTGGGACGGCTCGAGGAACGGCGCGGCGGTGGTCGCGGCGGCGAACTTCGCGCCGAACTCGCCGAACGCCGCGTGCTGCGCCCTCGAGCGGACGAGGCACGCCGTCGCGACGTCCCAGAACGTCGTGGAGCCGCCGTTGCCCAGCACGACCTCGTAGCCGTCGGGCAGCGCGAACAGCGTGGCCAGGCCCTCGCGCGTGCGGCGCACGAGCGACCGGACCGGCGCCTGCCGGTGGGATGTCCCCAGCAGGGAGGTGCCGGCGTCGGACAGCGCCCGGACCTGCGCGGCGCGGACCTTGGACGGCCCGGACCCGAAGCGGCCGTCGGCCGGCAGGAGGTCCGAGGGGATCGTGATCGAGGTGTTCGCGAGATCGGGCACGGCGTCACCCTACGCGCGCGCGGCGCGCCCCGGGAGCCTCGTCCACAGGCCGTGCGTCACCGCACGGCCCGCGCCGGGGGCCCGCGGGGAGGCGCGGGCCGCGAGCACCACGGGTGGCCCCGGGCGGCACCCCGGTCGGGTCACGGGATCGCCATAGACTGACCCCCAGCGGCCCGCCGGTGCGGGCAGGCGCCCCGTGGAGCGACGACCGGGCGCCCCGAGCCGACGAGCGACTGGGAGCGTGACGTGACCGATCTGATCGATACCACCGAGATGTATCTGAAGACGATCTACGAGCTCGTGGAGGAGGGCATCGTCCCCCTGCGCGCGCGCATCGCGGAGCGCCTCGGCCACTCGGGGCCCACGGTGTCGCAGACGGTCGCGCGCATGGAGCGCGACGGGCTCGTCGTCGTCACGGGGGACCGCCACCTCGAGCTCACGCCCGCGGGCCACGAGAAGGCGACGCGCGTCATGCGCAAGCACCGGCTCGCCGAGCGGCTCCTGACGGACGTCATCAAGCTCGACTGGGAGTACGTGCACACCGAGGCGTGCCGCTGGGAGCACGTGATGAGCGAGCTCGTGGAGGAGCGGCTCCTCGGGCTGCTCGACCACCCGCACTTCGACCCGTACGGCAACCCCATCCCGGGCCTGCCGGAGCTCGGGGAGCAGCTCGAGGAGGTCGACTTCCTCGACGGCGTCGTGTCGCTCCCCGTCCACCTCGCCCAGCACGGTCTCGGCGGCGGCGAGGTGCGCGTCGTGCTCCAGCGGATCGCCGAGCCGGTCCAGGTCGACGTCGAGCTCCTCGCGCGGTTCGCCCAGGCCGGGGTGCTGCCGCGCCGCACGCTCGTGGTGCGCCCGGCGCCGGCCGGCGGGGTCACCGTGCAGGGAGAGGGTGCGCCGGTCGTCCTCGACCTGCCCGACGACGTCGCGCGCCACCTCTTCGTCGCCCGCGGATAGCCGCCCGTTCACCGGGGGAAACGCTGTGACCTGCGGCGATGCGTGGAGCCGCGTTCCGTCGTGATGGGAACGTGACTTTTGCCGAGGGGTCCTGTACGGTCGTCCTGCTCCGTCGGGATACCCATCTGGCGGAGACCTCGCGCGGAACGCCTAACCCTGTCACCGCGAGAGGCCCACGACGACCCGATGACAGGGACGGGGGACCCACTTCCGGGTGCTGGAGACAGCGCCCTTGGGGTGAAGCCCGACGGACTCCGGTCCGCCGGGCCGGGTGACTCTTCCACCCGAACCCGACAGCTGACCTCGCAGGCGTCCAGGAGAGGCAACAGTGACCGTGAGCACGACTCGCGCCCGCCACCGCGCGGCGCGGCGTCCCGTGACGCCACTCAGCACCATCGCCCAGGCCGCATCGGACCAGATGTCGAGCGTCGGTCGTCGTACCGCCGTCGTCGCCGCGTCCTCCGGCCTCATCGTCTCGATGATCGGCGCCGCCGCCCCCGCGACGGCCGCCCCGGTCGACAACGAGTCCGGCAAGCTCAACGCCGTCGACCTCAGCGCCCTCACCGCGCAGGCCCGCCAGGCCCTCGAGGCCGCCCCGGCCGTGACCGTCGCGGCCGACGCGGCGTTCACCATCGAGGAGGCCCCGGTCACCGTGACCCCGGCCCCCGAGCCGGAGCCGGAGCCGGAGCCCGAGCCCGAGCCCGTCCGCACCACGCAGACGAGCCGCACGCAGGAGCGCCAGTCCACGCAGTCGTCGTCGTCCGACGAGTCGCAGGCTCCGGCCCAGCAGGAGGCGTCCGTCGGCGCCCCCGCGTCGGCGCACGGCTCGTCGATCGTCTCGATCGCGGCCCGCTACGTGGGCGTCCCGTACGTCTACGGCGGTACCACCCCCGACGGCTTCGACTGCTCGGGCTTCACCAGCTACGTCTACGCGCAGGTCGGCATCAACCTGCCGCGCACGTCGGGCGCCCAGGGTTCGGTCGGCACCAAGGTGTCGCGCGACCAGGCGCAGCCGGGCGACCTCATCTGGACGCCGGGCCACATCGCCATCTACGCGGGCGACAACATGATGATCGACGCCCCGCGTCCCGGGAAGTCGGTCCAGTTCCGCCAGATCTGGCAGTCGAACCCCACCTTCATCCGCGTGGCCTGATCGCTCACCCGATCAGGACCCCCGCGGTCACTGGCTGGACGAACCCCGTCCGCTCGCACTCTGCGCGAGCGGGCGGGGTTCGTGGCATTCTTGACGTGTTCGTGACTCGTGGCAGACGGACGGCCGGGCCTGGTCTCGGCTAGGTTGGTCGTCCGATGGCACCGGGCCGTCGAGAGGAGAGTCGCTCATGACCCGCACGGAATCCGTCCTCGTCGGTGTCGACGGCTCGGCGCCGAGCCTCCACGCCCTGGACTGGGCCGCGGCGTACGCGCTGCGCGTGGGGTGGCCCCTCCACATCGTGTGCACCTACTCGTTGCCGTCGTTCACGGCGGCGTCGCTCGACGGCGGCTACGCGGCCCTCGACGACTCGGCCATCCAGGAGGGCGCGCGCGCCGTCCTGGAAGAGGCTCGCGCCCGCGCCGAGGGCGCCGGGGTCCGCACGACGGCGACGGTCACGACCGGCGACGCCGCGGGGGTCCTCGTCGAGATGTCGCGCGAGCACGCGCTCGTCGTCGTCGGCACGCGGGGGCGCGGCGGCTTCACCGAGCGGCTGCTCGGCACCGTCTCCTCGGCGCTGCCCGCGCACGCGCACTGCCCGACGGTCGTCGTGCCGTACCGCGCGGGCGGGAAGGACGACGAGGGTGGCGCGCAGGAGCTGCCGCCGGTGCGGGACCTGCGCCGGATCGTCGTCGGGGTGGACGGGTCGCCGTCCGCCGAGATCGCGCTGCGGCACGCGATCCGTCAGGCCCGGGCCTGGGACGCCGAGCTCGTCGCGGTCGCCGGCGTCCCCGTCGGCGCCGGTGCGGGACTCCTCGCGTGGCTCCCCGCGTCGATCGACCACGAGCAGGTCCTGGCCGACGTCACCGAGGGGCTGAACGTCATCATCGACCGCCACGAGGCGGAGCACCCCGGGCTCACGATCAAGCGCATCGTGCTCGACGGCACGGGTGCGGAGCTCCTCACGGAGTTCTCCACGGCGTCCGACCTCATCGTCGTGGGCTCGCGCGGGCGGGGCGGGTTCCGCGGCCTGCTGCTGGGCTCCACGAGCCAGGCAGTGCTGCACCACTCCGCGTGCCCCGTCATGGTCGTGACCAAGAAGTGCGAGGACGACGAGCCGGCGGCCCAGGAGGGCTGAGCCGCCGGCACGCCTGGGCACCACGGCGCCAGGTGCCCAGGCGCGCGGTCAGCTCCGGTTGCGGTACAGCCGCATGGTGATCGGGGCGAGGATCGCGGTGAGGACGACGGACGCCACGAGGACCCACACGATCCCCTCCGTCGCGGGCTCGCCCGCCATGAGCCCGCGCACCGCGGTGACGAGTTGCGTGACCGGGTTGACGTCGACGAAACGCTGCAGCACGACGGGCATCGTCGACGGGTCGACGAAGATGTTCGACGCGAACGTGAGCGGCATGAGCACGAGCATCGACGTGCCCATGACGGCGTTGGGGGAGCGCAGCACGAGCCCGAGGGCCGTGAACACCCAGCTGAGCGCGAACGCGAACACGAGCAGCAGCACGATCCCCAGGACCACGCCGACGACGCCGCCCGGCGGGCGGAAGCCCAGCACGAGGCCGAGCGCGAGGGTCACGACCGAGGCGATCGTGTAGCGCACGGTGTCGCCGAGCAGCGCGCCGACGATCGGCGCGGGCCGCCACACGGGCAGCGACCGGAACCGGTCGAACACGCCCTTGCTGATGTCCGTGTTCATCGTGTAGCCCGTGTAGATCGTCGTGAAGAGCACCGCCTGCACGAGGATGCCGGGCAGCAGGAACTGCAGGTAGCTCTGCACGTCGCCGGCCAGCGCGCCGCCGAACAGGTACGTGAACATCAGCGTGAAGATGATCGGCGAGACCGTGACGTCGAACAGCTGCTCGGGCACGTGCTTGATCTTGAGCAGCGCGCGCCACGTGTACGTCAGGGTCGCCGAGACGGGCGACGGCCGGTCCGGCCGCCGGTCGAGCGCGACCGCCGCGCGCAGCGCGTTCGCCTCCGGGGCGCGCAGCTCCGCGGCGGTGGTCGTGGGGTCCGCGGCCATCAGGCCACCTCCTCGATCGTCTCGTCGTCGTCCATGGGCTGACCGGTGAGCGCGAGGAACACCTCGTCGAGGCTCGGCTGGCCCAGCGTGAACTCGGGCACCACGATCCCCTCGTCGCCGAGGGCGGGCAGGATCCGCGCGACGTCCGCCGCGCCGTCGTCGGGCACGCGCGCGGTGAAGGCGTACGGGTCGTTCGCGAGCGTGATGTCCGTGCCGAGCAGCGCGCCCACGACCTCCGCGGCCCGGCCCCGCTGCGTCGCGTCGGCGAGGCGCAGGTGGACCGCGCCCTCGCCCACCGACCGCTTGAGCTCGGTCGCGGTGCCCTCCGCGATGACCTTGCCGTGGTCGATCACGGCGATGCGGTCGGCGAGCTGGTCCGCCTCCTCGAGGTACTGGGTCGTGAGCAGCACGGTCGCGCCGTCGGCGACGAGCACGCGCACGATGTCCCACACCTGGTTGCGGCTGCGCGGGTCGAGCCCGGTGGTCGGCTCGTCGAGGAAGATGACGCGGGGGCTCATGACGAGGCTGGCCGCCAGGTCGATGCGCCGCCGCATGCCGCCCGAGTACGTCTTCACCTGGCGGTCGCCCGCGTCCCCGAGCCCGAACGCGTCGAGCAGCTCGGCCGAGCGACCGCGTGCCGTGCCACCCAGGAACCCGTACAGCCGCGCGAGCATGACGAGGTTCTCCGTGCCCGTGAGGTCCTCGTCCACCGACGCGTACTGCCCGGTGAGCCCGACGACGGAACGCACCTTGTCGGCGTCGTGCACGACGTCGTGGCCGAGGACGCGCGCCGTGCCCGCGTCGGGGCGCAGGAGCGTCGCGAGCATGCGGACGGCGGTCGTCTTGCCCGCGCCGTTCGGCCCGAGGACGCCGAACACGGTGCCCTCGGGGATGAGGAGGTCGATGCCGTCGACCGCCTTGGTCACCGACTTCCCGGTCGTGAAGTGCTTGACGAGGCCGCGCGCCTCGACGGCGAGGTCGCCGCGTGCAGGTTCGGTCATGTCCCCTCCTGGCCGTTGCCGACGGGCCGCCCGGAGCGTCCGGGCCACCCACGCACCCACCGACCGCCCGGGCCGGCAGAACTCATCGGTCGTGCACCCTCCCTCATCGTGCGCCGGACGAGGGGAGGCTGACCAGCGCGATGCGCCAGGAGCCAAGAGACGCGCCGGAACGAGGTAGAGCCTCCGGCCGCGAGGGAGAGCCCGGGGGGCTCTACGTCGCGACCGGAGGCTCTACCTCGCGGGTCCGGGGCCCTCTACTCCGCGGCGTGCTCCGCGGCCGCGAGGAGGACGCACGTCGCGACGCCGTCCATCGCGACGCGGACCTCCTCGATCGGGGGGAGGGTCGGGGCGAGGCGGAGGACCTTGTCCTCCGGGTCCTTGCCGTAGGGGAACGGGGCGCCCGCGGGCGTGAGCGCAATGCCGGCGGCCTTCGCGAGCTCGACGACGCGCGACGCGGTGCCCGGCACGACCTCGAGGCTGACGAAGTAGCCGCCCTTCGGCTCGGTCCACGACGCCACGCCCGTGCCGCCGAGGCGGTCGGCGAGGATGCTCGTCACGGCGTCGAACTTGGGGGCGATGATGTCGCGGTGCTTGCGCATGTGGGCCCGCACGCCGTCGGCGTCGCCGAAGAACAGCGCGTGCCGGAGCTGGTTGACCTTGTCCGGGCCGATGGACTGGGCGGACAGGTGCTTCTTGTACCAGGCGACGTTCGCGGGGGACGACGCGAGGAACGCGACGCCCGCGCCGGCGAACGTGATCTTCGACGTCGAGGCGTAGAGGATCACGCGGTCCGGGTGGCCGGCCTCGGCGGCGAGCGCGATCGCGTCGGCGCTGCGGACCTCGTCGTCGGTGAGGTGGTGCAGGGCGTACGCGTTGTCCCACAGGATGCGGAAGTCGGGGGCGGCGGCGGGCACGGACACGAGTGCCCGCGCGACCTCCTCCGTGACGACCGAGCCGTCGGGGTTCGCGTACGTCGGCACGACCCACATGCCCTTGATCGTCGGGTCGTCGGCGACGAGCGCGGCGACGGCCGCGGCGTCGGGGCCGTCCGCCGTCATGGGGACGGTGACCATCTCGATGCCGAGCGCCTCGCACACGGAGAAGTGGCGGTCGTAGCCGGGCACGGGGCAGATCCAGCGGACCTTCTCCTCGCGGCCCCACGGGCGCTCGGACCCGGGGACGCCGAAGAGCGTCGCGTACACGAGCGTGTCGTACATGAGCGTGAGGCTCGCGTTGCCGCCGGCGAGGAGCTGCTCGACGGGCACGCCGAGCAGCTCGGCGAAGATGCGCCGGAGCTGGGGCAGCCCCTCGAGGCCGCCGTAGTTGCGCACGTCCGTGCCGTCGGCGTCCGTGTGCACGCCCTCGCCCGGGAGCGCGAGCAGGGCCTCGGAGAGGTCGAGCTGCTCGGCCGAGGGCTTGCCCCGCGTGAGGTCGAGCTTCAGCCCCAGCGCCTGCAGGTCGGCGTACGCGCGACGCAGGTCGTCGAGGGACGACGCGAGGGTGGTGGTACCGGGTGCGGTGGGCTCGGGCGTGGTCACCCTCCGGACTCTACCGACCCCGCGCCAGGTCCGTCAGGGCGTCCTCCAGGGCGGACAGCCCGGTCTCGAGGTCCTCGGCCGCGATGGTGAGCGGGGGAGCGAGGCGGATGGTCGAGCCGTGCGTGTCCTTGGCGAGGACGCCGCGCGCGAGCAGCGCCTCGCAGAGGTCGCGGCCCGTCCCGCGCGCCGGGTCGAGGTCGAGGCCCGCCCACAGGCCGAGGCCGCGGACGCCGTCGAGCAGGCCCGCGTCGACGAGCCCGGTGAGCCGGTCCTGGAACCCGGCGCCGAGCTCGCGCGCGCGTCGCTGCGGCTCGCCCGTGCGCAGCAGCTCGAGGACCGCGAGCCCGACCGCGCACGCGAGCGGGTTGCCGCCGAACGTGCTGCCGTGCGTCCCGGGCGTGAGCACCTCGAGCACGTCGCGCCGCCCGACGACGGCCGAGACCGGCACGATCCCGCCGCCGAGCGCCTTGCCGAGGGTCACGAGGTCGGGCCGCACGCCCCACGTCTCGGTCGCGAGCGTCGCCCCGGCGCGCCCGAGGCCGGACTGGATCTCGTCGGCCACGAGGAGCACGTCCCGCGCGGTCGTGATCGCGCGCAGGCGCGGCCAGTAGTCGTCGGGCGGCACGACGACGCCCGACTCGCCCTGCACCGGCTCCAGGAGTACCGCGACGGTCGTGTCGTCGATCGCGGCGGCGACCGCGTCGGCGTCGCCGTACGGCACGAGGCGGAACCCCGGCGTGTACGGGTCGAACCCGCGCCGGGCGTCGGGGTCGTCGGAGAACGACACGATCGTCGTCGTGCGGCCGTGGAAGTTGCCGGAGCCGACGACGACCGTCGCCTCGCCCGGGGGAACGCCCTTGACGTCGTAGCCCCACTTGCGCGCCGTCTTGATCGCGGTCTCGACGGCCTCCGCGCCCGTGTTCATCGGGAGCACGAGGGAGTCGGCCCCGCCCGTGGTGAGCGGCCCGACGAGCGCGGCGAGCGCCTCGGCGAACGGGTGCAGGAGGTCGTGGTCGAACGCGCGCGACGTGAGCGTGACGCGACCGAGCTGGCGCGTGGCGGCGTCGACGAGCGCGGGGTGCCGGTGCCCGAAGTTGAGCGCCGAGTACCCCGCGAGGAGGTCGAGGTAGCGGCGACCGGTCACGTCGGTGACCCACGACCCCTCGGCGCTCGCGACCGTCACGGGCAGCGGGTGGTAGTTGTGCGCGAGCGCGCCGCCGCCGCTGCCGTCGGCCGACCGGCCGCTGTCGAGCGGGTCGCTGGGGCTGCTTGCGCCCGTGCCGCCGTCCGACGCGCGGACCTCCTGGGCGGTCACGACGCGCTCCCGGCCGGCGCCGCGGCGTGGACGGCGGGCTCGCGGATCTCGAGCGTGCAGCACTTCGCCCCGCCGCCGCCGCGCAGGAGCTCCGACGTGTCCACCGCGACCGTCTCGTAGCCGCGCTCGCGCAGCGCCGCGGCGAGCCGGCCCGCACGCGGCGAGTGCACGACGTGCGTCCCGTCGCTCACGGCGTTGAGGCCGAGCACGGCGGCGTCCTCCTCGGTCGCGAGGAGCGCGTCGGGGTAGCGCTCGCGCAGCACCTCCTGCGCGGCGGGGGAGAACGCGGCGGGCAGGTAGACGACGTCGACGGCCGGCGGGCCGGTGAGCGCGGGGTGGGCGGCGTCGTCGAGGTGCGCGCCGTCGTCGGCCCCCGGGGTGCCGGCGGTGCCCTCGTTGCCGCGCAGCACGGTGAGCGCCGTGTCCAGGTGGTAGAACCGCGGGTCCACGAGCTCGAGCGTCACGACCTCCCGGCCCCACAGGGCCGCGGCCTCGGCGTGCGCGGCGCGCTCGGTGCGGAAGCCGGTGCCGGCGAGCACGACGTCGCCGGCCAGCAGCAGGTCGCCCTCGCCCTCGTTGACGTGCTCCGCGAGGTGCGTGACGTACCCGTGGTCGGCGAACCACTTGAGGTAGGCGGCGCCCTCGGGCCCGCGCTCGGGGTGGGTGAAGCGCGCGGAGTAGACGAGGCCGTCGACGACGGTCGCGCCGTTGGCCGCGTAGACCATGTCCGGCAGGCCGGGGACGGGGTCGATCGTCTCGACGGTGTGGCCGAGGTCGCGAAAGGTGTCGCGCAGGCGTTCCCACTGCGCGACCGCGAGCGCGGTGTCGACCGGTGTGCGCCGGTCCATCCAGGGGTTGATCTCGTAGCTGACGGTGAAGTACGTCGGCCGGCACATCAGGTAGTGCCGGGGCTGGCCTGGGCGCATCGCCGCCTCCTCGCGGGAGCCGGGCCGCCGGGGTGGTGCGGCCCGGGTGGGTGCCGGACGGGGGATGCGTCCGGTGCTGCTGGTGGCTGCCGGTTGGCTGCTGGAAGTCAGCGTACGTCCGGGAGGTGGGCGCGTCCTGGGACGGCACGCGAGCGGCGGGGGTGTTGACAGCGATATTCTATCGATATATCGTTACCGTATCGCTGAGCCCGAGACGCGGCTCGCGACGACCGCGCGGCCGGACCGGCCCGCCACGCTCCGCGGATCACCCGAAGCCCTCGAACATCCACGTACAGGAGACACCTCTCATGCACCACGCACACCAGCACCGGGGCAGGACCCCGGAGAACGTCCAGAACATGTCCCAGCCGTTCGGCGAGCGACCCGGGCCGCGCCCGGACCGCCGTCGTCGCGACGGCTTCCCGCCCGTGCCCGACGACGCGGGCTGGTTCCGCGGCGACGGCCCCCGTGGCCGCGGCGGAGCCCGCCGCGGTGGCGGACGCGGGTTCGGCGGACCGGCCGACGGCGGCCGGGGCTTCGGCCCCGGCGGTCCGGCCGACGACCGTCGCGGGTTCGGCCCGGGAGGCCCCGGGTTCGGCCCGGGCGGGCCCGGCTTCGGCCCCGGTCACGGCGGTCGCCGGCACGGGGGCCGCGGTCGCGGCCCCGGGCGCGCCGGCCGCGGCGACGTCCGCGCCGCCGTCCTGCTGCTCCTCGCCGAGCAGCCCATGCACGGGTACCAGGTCATCCAGGAGATCGCGGAGCGCAGCGAGGGCCAGTGGCGCCCGAGCCCCGGCGCGGTCTACCCGGCCCTGAACCTGCTCCAGGACGAGGGGCTCGTCGAGCTCTCGGCCGACGGCGGGCGCCGCCTCGCGACGCTCACCGAGGCGGGCACCGCGTACGTCGCGGAGCACGCCGACGAGCTGGGCGACCCGTTCGCCGACGCCGCCGGTCGCGGCGGCCGCCCGCGGCGCGAGCTGCGCGCAGGCGTCGAGGCCGTGGCGGCGGCGGTCCACCAGGTCGCCCGCACCGGCACCGACGAGCAGACGACGGCCGCTGCGGAGCTCCTGGAGCGCACGCGTCGCGAGCTCTACCTGATCCTCGCGGGCCCGGCCGTGCCCGGCACCTCGCCCGGCGCTGCGCCGGGTGCCACGACGACCGCCGCGGGCGACCGTGCGCCGTCGGGCAGCCCGACGGAGGACACCTCGGTGGAGGACGCCCCGGTGGAGGACGGGCCGACGGCCTGAACCCACCACCCCGGACCCGGGGTCGCACGGTACCGACGCTGGTCGGTCCCGTGGGGCCCCGGTCCGTCGCGTGCGCGGGGCGCGGCCCGGCAGCCAGGCCGCTCGCGGCTACCGGCGGGCGCGCAGGCGCGCGTCGAGGCGGCGCAGCGAGACGTGCATCATGACGCGCAGCGCGACCCCGACGAGGGGCGCCGTGATCCCGCGGGGGACGGGACCGGCGAGGTACGCCTCCTCCCACCACACGACCCGGCAGCGGCCCGTGCCGAGCGGCACGACCTCGAAGCCCGCGTCGCCGAGCAGCGCCGGGCCCAGCTTGCGGATCCGCGTGCTGCCCGGGCGGCCCGCCGCCACGGACGGGCGGTCGAGCGACTCGACGACCATGCGGTCCGGGAATCCGCGGCCCGTGCGCCGGACGAGCGGGCCGCTCACCATGGTGAACCGGTCGCCCACCTCGGGGCCCCGGCCCGCCGGGGTCGTCATCACGGTGAGGGGGATGAACCGCGGGTGGGTCCGCGGGTCCGCGACCCACGCGAACGCGACGGACGCGTCGACGTCGAGCTCGCGCGCGACGGCGACGCGCCGCACGCCCCGGGTCGTCACTCGGCGTCGCGGGCGGGGGAGCGGTCGCGCCGTCCCCGCCCCGGCAGCAGCCGACGACGGCGGCGCGGCTCCGCGTCCTCGGGGACGGGGACGAGCCGCGGCGGTGCGTCCTGCACGGGCGACTCCACGACCTCGAGGAGCCGGCCGAACACCGACGGCGGCGGCCCGAACGCGCGCCGCGACTGGGCGATCACGCCGTGCCCGAGCGCCCGCGCCCCCGCCACGCCCACGACGGCGCCGACGCCGAACGGCACGAGCCGACCGAGCGCGAGGCCGGACTGCTTCGCGAGCTGGGTGCGCAGGAACCGGTTGCCGAGCGCCTTGTTGACCTTGACGAGCGTCCCGGCGGGCATGCTCGTCAGGAGCACCTTGCCCCACGCGAGGCCCGACCCCTGGGTCGCGCGCTCGACGTCGCGCGCGCCCTTCTCGCCGAGCACGGTCGCGAGCAGGAGCGCCCGACGGCGGCCCACGTCGTCCACCGCGATGCCGTGCACGTCCGCCACCGCGAGCGCGAAGGCCGCCGAGGACGCGAAGAACGTCGCGACGTCGCTCGACGTCAGCGCGATCCCCACGCCCGTCCCGACCGCGGGGAAGGCGGCCGCCGCGCCGACGGCGCCGCCCGCCGTCTGGATGACGAGCAGGTACTCGCGCTCGAGGATCCGGACGATCTGCGCGGGGCTCGCCTCGGGGTTGCGACGGCGCACGGAGTCGACGTGCGCCCGGATGACGTGCGACGGGATCGTCACCGCCTTGTCGAGCGCGGCGTCGAGCAGCGGCGTCGGCCGGTAGGCGGACCACTCGACCGCGTCCTGCGTCGAGAGGTCCCTGCGCCCGGCGTCCGGGGGCGGGGTCCCGTACTCGGGCACGCCGCCGCGCGGCACGGGGCTTCTCGAGGGGTCCTGCTGGTGCGCCATGGCGCCTCCCGTCATCCCGTGGTCAGGCCTGGGTCTCGACCTCGCGGCCGGCACCCTCCGGCTGGAACAGGTACTCGACCGCGGCGCCGGCCTTGACCGTCCGTCCTACCGTGCACGCCTTGTCGATCGCTCGCGCGGCGACAGTGACGAGACGGTCGCGCGCGTCGTCGTCGAGCGACGTGAGGTCGATGTCGTACGTGCCCGTGATCTTCGGGTAGCGCTCCTCCTCGAGGAGCTTGTCGCCCTGGACGTGGATCGTCACGGCGTAGTCGTCGCCGAGGCGGCGGGCGAACGTGCGGTCCGTGCTCATGCCCGCGCACGCGGCGAGGGCGATCTTCAGCAGCTCGCCGGGCGTGAACACCGCACCCTCGCTCGCCGGGCCGATCGAGACCTCGGCGCCGCGCGCCGACCGGCCCGTGTACGTGCGGGTGCCCGTGCGCTCGACCCACAGCGCGTCGGCCGGGGCGGGCGACGGCGCGGGGACGTCGTGCGCGGCCTCGTCGGCGGCGTTCAGGGAGCTCTCGGCAGGCTGCGTCGTCATGCGTGAATCCTCGCACTCGTCGGGTCGCGGCGTCGGGGCGTCCGCCCTCCGGGGAACGTGCGGCGGGCGCGCGCGATTCCCGCGCGCGCGTGCCTGTCACACCGGGGACGGTCGTCCGGTCGTGAGGGTGGTGCGCGGCACCCGCCGCGCCGGAGAGAGGAGACATCATGAGAGTCGTCGTCGTCGGAGGCACCGGGCTGATCGGGAGCCAGGTCGTGCAGGACGTGCGCGACGCCGGGCACGAGGTGGTCGTCGCCGCGCCCAGCACCGGCGTGGACACGTTGTCCGGCGCGGGTGTCGACGAGGCGCTCGCGGGTGCGGACGTGGTCGTCGACGTGTCGAACTCGCCGTCGTTCGCGGACGACGACGTGCTGCGCTTCTTCACAACGTCCACGCGCACGCTCCTCGACGCGGAGGCCCGCGCCGGGATCGGGCACCACGTCGTCCTGTCGATCGTCGGCACGGACCGGACCGACGCCGGCTACCTGCGGGCCAAGGTCGCCCAGGAGCGGCTCGTGCGTGCTTCCGGGCACGGGTGGTCGGTCGTGCGCGCGACGCAGTTCTTCGAGTTCGCGCGCTCCATCGCGGACGGCGCGACCGTCGACGGCGTGGTGCACATCCCGCCCGTCGCGTTCCAGCCCGTCGCCTCGGCGGACGTCGCGCGCACCGTGGCCGACGTCGCGACGGGTGTGCCGCTCGCGGACGTCGTCGAGCTCGCGGGGCCGGAGCGGTTCCGCTTCGACGAGTTCGTCCGCGAGGCGCTCGCGGCGCAGGGCGACGACCGGGAGGTGGTCGCGGACCCGGAGGCGACCTACTTCGGGGCGCAGCTCGTCGAGGACGCGCTCGTGCCCCGGGGGGAGTCCCTGCGAGGTGCCACGACCTTCGCGCAGCACGCGGAGCGCGTCGCGTGACGTCGTCGTGCGGCAGGGCCGCGCGAGCCTGGTCCGCGTCGTAGCGTGGCGGCATGAGTCTCGGCCCACGAACGCCCGAGAGCCCCGTCGTCCGGGAGGACGAGGGGGCTCTCGACGCGTTCCTGAGCGTCCGGTCCCGGCTCTTCGGCATCGCCTACCGCATGCTCGGCAGCGCGACGGAGGCGGAGGACGTCGTGCAGGAGGCGTGGGTCCGCTGGCAGGGCACGGACCGGTCCGTGGTGCGGAACCCGGCGGCGTTCCTCACGACGACGGTGACGCGGCTCGCGATCAACGCCGCGACGTCCGCCCGTGCGCGCCGCGAGACGTACGTGGGTCCGTGGCTCCCCGAGCCCGTCGACACCTCGGACGACCCCGCCCTGGGCGCGGAGCGGGCCGAGGCGCTCGAGATCGCGACCCTCGTGCTCCTCGAACGGCTCGGGCCGGTCGAGCGCGCCGTCTACGTGCTCCGCGAGGCGTTCGACTACCCGTACCGGCGCGTCGCGGAGATCCTCGACCTGACGGAGGCGAACGCCCGGCAGCTCGCGCGTCGGGCGCGGGAGCGGCTCGGCGCGCGCCCGGCGGTCCCGGTCGACCCCGGAGAGCACCGTCGGCTGCTCGACGAGTTCGTGGCCGCCGCGCACGACGGCGACCTGGCCCGCTTCGAGCGGTACCTGGCCGACGACGTGGTCGCCCGCCCTGACGGCGGCGGGAAGGTGCACGCGTCGCGCGTCGAGCTCGTCGGGCTCGCGCGGGTGTCGCTGTTCCTCGACAACGTGTGGCGCAAGTACTGGGCGGACGCCGTGGTGCACGTCGTCGAGGCGAACGGTCGCCCCGCGCTCCTCGTCGTCGTCGACGACGCGCCGTTCGCCCTGGTGTCGCTCGACGTGACGGCGCGCGGGATCGAGCACGTGTATCTCCAGGTGAACCCGGAGAAGCTCGGCGGCTACGCGGCCGCGGGCTGAAGCGCGGCCGCGTACCGCCTCAGGCGACGCGAGCCGGCTCGTCGCCGTGCGTCGCCGCAGCCCGTGCCGCGGCGTCGGCGTGCCCGGCGGTGCTCGCCTCGGTGGAGCCGACGTCCGCCCGCGGCACGCCGGCGACGAACGCGGCGCGCGGACGCTGCACGGCGCTGAGCGAGACGACGTCGCGTCCGAAGATCGCCGCGGTCAGCCAGACCGCCAGGACCCGGACCTTCCGCTCCCAGGTGGGGATCGCGAGCACGTGGTACCCGCGGTGCGCGAGCCAGGCGAGCGCGCCGCGCACGACGAGCCCGCGGTACTCGAACAGGCCCGTCCCGATCCCGAGCGTCGCCACGACACCGAGGCTGCCGTGCCGGTAGGGGTGGGTCCGGCGCCCACGTCGGACGGCGACCAGGTTGCGCGCGAGGCGTCGCCCCTGCCGCACGGCGTGCTGCGCGTTGGGCACGGTGAGCGCACCCGGTCGGGCGGTCGAGAGATCCGGCACGGCTGCCCCGTCTCCCGCGGCCCAGGCGTCCGGGACGAGCTCGTCGCCGGTGCCGACCCGGAGGTCCGCTCGCGTGACGACGTACCCCCGAGCGTCCACGGGCAGGTCGGTGTGCGTCGCGACGACGGGGTTCGCGGCGTTCCCCGCCGTCCACACGAGGAGGCCCGAGGCGAACTCCTCCCCGGTCGAGAGCCGGACGACGCCGCCCTCGGCCGACTCGAGCCCGGCGCCCAGGTGGACGTGCGCCCCGCGGGCCTCGAGCCGGCCGACCACCCAGCGGCCGGGGCGGTCGGTGACCTCGGGCAGGATCCGTGGGCTCCGCTCGACGAGGTGGAACTGCACCTCGGGCGCCGCGATCTCGGGGTAGAGGTGCAGGAGGTCGTGCGCGAGCGACAGGAGCTCGGCGAAGCCCTCGACCCCGGAGAACCCGCCGCCGACGAACGTCACGGTGAGCAGGCGCTCGCGCTCCGGACCCCGCGGCAGGCTCGCGGCACGGTCGAACGACGTGAGCAGGCGGTCTCGGACGGCGACGGCCTCCTCGACGTGCTTGAGGCCGATCGCGTGCTCTGCGACGCCCGGGACGGGGAAGACTCGCGTCACCGCGCCTGCGGTGACGACCACGGTGCCGTACGGCAGCCGGTACGCCGGACCGGACCGGGGCTGCACGACGACCGCGCGGTCCGCGTGGTCGATGCGCGTGACCGTGCCGTCGACGAGGCGCGTCCGGCGCAGGTGGCGTCGGTGCGAGACCGCTGCGTGGCGTGCCTCGACCGAGCCCGCGACCACCTCGGGCAGGAACGGCTGATAGGTCATGTACGGGCGGGGGTCGACCAGGACGAGCTCGACCTCGCCGCGCCGCAGCTCGCGCCGCAGGTCCTTCTCGAGCTCCCGGGCCACGGTGAACCCGGCGTAGCCCCCGCCGACGACGACGATCCGTTCCATCACGAGCCTCCTGGTGCTTGTGGGCGCCTCTCCGACGTCCCTACCCCTCCGACCGATCCGGACGGCGTCGCGTGACATGACGCGCGTCACGCCGGCCGCGAGGCCGCGAGGTCGCGGACCGTCGACGTGGGGACTGGCCGGCCGCGGTGTTTGACCCACCCCGTGGCGACGACCGACACTGGCGACCGTGGCCCCCGACGCACCCTCCTCGACCCTTGCCGTGGCGACCGAGGGCGAGCGTGCGCCGTCGGGCAGCGCGCCCGGGCCCGTGCCCACCCCGTACGAGGACCTCCTGCGCGACGTCCTCGCGCACGGCACGCCCAAGGGCGACCGCACGGGGACCGGCACGCGCAGCGTGTTCGGCCGCCAGCTCCGGTTCGACCTCGCGCAGGGCTTCCCGCTCGTCACGACGAAGCGCGTGCACCTCAAGTCCGTCGCCTACGAGCTGCTGTGGTTCCTGCGCGGCGACTCGAACGTGCGCTGGCTCCAGGAGCGCGGCGTGCGCATCTGGGACGAGTGGGCCGACGCCGACGGCGAGCTCGGCCCCGTCTACGGCGTCCAGTGGCGCTCGTGGCCGACGCCGGACGGCCGCCACGTCGACCAGGTCGCGCAGGTGATCGAGCAGATCAGGGCGAACCCCGACTCGCGACGGCACATCGTCTCCGCGTGGAACGTCGGGGAGATCGAGGACATGGCGCTGCCGCCGTGCCACGCGTTCTTCCAGTTCTACGTGGCCGACGGGAAGCTGTCGTGCCAGCTCTACCAGCGCTCGGCAGACCTGTTCCTCGGCGTGCCGTTCAACATCGCGTCGTACGCGCTGCTCGTCCACATGGTCGCCGCGCAGACCGGCCTCGAGGTCGGCGACTTCGTCTGGACCGGCGGTGACGTGCACATCTACGACAACCACGTCGAGCAGGTGCGCGAGCAGCTCACGCGCGACCCGTACCCGTACCCGACCCTGCGCCTCGCGCCCCGCGACTCGATCGACGCTTACGAGTACGAGGACATCGAGGTCGTCGGGTACCAGCACCACCCGACGATCAAGGCGCCGATCGCGGTCTGATGCTGGGACTGATCTGGGCCCAGGCGCGCGACGCCGCCGGGCGGCCCGTCATCGGCGCGGGCGGCACCATGCCGTGGCACCTGCCCGAGGACCTCGCGCACTTCCGACGCGTCACGTCGGGCCACCCCGTGGTCATGGGCCGCCGCACGTGGGACTCGCTCCCGCCGCGGTTCCGGCCCCTGCCGGGGCGCCTCAACGTCGTCGTCACGCGCCAGGAGGCATGGGTGCCCGACGGCGGCCGCCCCGCCGGCGAGGGCGGCGCGCCCGTGCGCGTGGCCGGGTCGGTCGACGCGGCGCTCGCGGACGCTCGCGCCGCGGCCCGCGCGAGCGGCTCCGACGAGGTGTGGGTCATGGGCGGCGCCCAGCTCTACGCCGCGACCGTCGCCGACGCGGACCGGTGCGTGGTCACCGAGATCGACACCGTGGTCGAGGGTGACACGTACGCGCCCGAGATCCCCGCGGGCAGCGTGCGCGACGTCGGGGAGTGGCAGGTCTCGCAGACGGGCACGCGGTACCGCGTCGTCGTCGTGTCTCGCTGATCAGACCCGCGCGACCGCAGCGTGCGGGTCAGAGCAGGCCGGTCGGTTCGATGGGGTCGAGGCGCGGCGGCGGGACGGGGTGGGGCTCCTCGAGCGTCTCGACGTCGGCGTCCTGCGGGGCGGTGAGCCGCGCGACCGCCGCGTCCAGGTTGGCGGTGATCGCCGTGACCAGGCCGTCGGCGTCCCGCTGCTCGAGGCGGGTCACGATCTCCTCGTGGGACGCCGCCGAGTCGGCACGCACGGCGTACTCGTCGCTCACGGTGAAGCTGGCGACGCGCACCTCGACGATGAGGGTGGTCATCCACCGCAGGAGCCACGGGTTCCCTCCCGCCGCGACGAGCGCCCAGTGCAGGTTGAGGTCGGCGTCGCCGATGCGGCGAGGGTCCTGGGAGGCTCCGGCCGTGACGAGCGCGTCGTACGCGGTGCGGACGGACGTGACGTCGGTCTCGGAGGCGCGGGCGACGGCGAGCCGCGCCGCGGCGGTCTCGACGCTGGTGCGCGCGGCGTAGAGCGCGGGGATGCGGTCGCGCCCGATGGTCACGACGCTCAGGCCGCGTCCCGGCGTCGCGGTGAGCAGGCCCTCCTGGACCAGCCGCTGGGCCGCCTCGCGGAAGGGGCCGCGGCTCACGCCGAGCTGCCCGGCGATCTCGACCTCGCGGATGGGTGATCCGACGCGCAGCGCGCCGGAGTAGATCGCGTCGCGCAGCTCGCGCGCGATGAGGTCGACCGTCGAGGGTCGGGTCACCGGCGAGAGGAACGGTGCGGTGAGCGGTGCGCGCGAGGCCGGGCTCATCGGCTCTCTCCCTCCGAGGTCGTGGTCGTGCGGTCGATCGAGGTCACGATCGGGTATCACATCATCCCCTGTCGGCGACGCTCGATCGGACGAACGCGCACGTGGGCATCGATTGTAGACAATCAGACGCTCTGACCGTTCGATTGTCGAACGGTCGACAGAAGGCTAACGTGGTCGACCGTCCAACCAGCCATGACCGTCACGCCCCGGCGTCGACGGGCACGAAGGGAACCATGACTTCCACGCGAACCACCGCGCACCGGCGCCGCGCCCTGCTGGGTGCCGGCACCGTCGTCCTCCTCGCCGCCACCGCGGCCTGCACGAGCGTCGACGGGGGTGGCGCCAGCGAGCCCGGGACCGCGTCCGCGGACGGCGGCGCGCTGGAGGCGCTCCAGGACCGCGGCACCATCACCGTCGGCTTCGCCGGGGAGGCCCCCTACAGCTACGAGGAGGGCGGGGAGCTCACCGGGGCGACCGTCGCGCTCCACCGCGCGATCTTCGCCGAGCTGGGGATCGAGACGGTCGAGGGTGTGAACACCGAGTTCGGCTCCCTCATCCCGGGGCTCACCGCGAACCGGTTCGACGCCGTCAGCGCCGGGATGTCGATCCTCCCGGACCGTTGCGCGCAAGCCGCCTTCAGCGAGCCGGAGTTCATGTACACCACCGCGTTCATGACGCCCGCGGGGAACCCTGACGGCCTGACGGACATGCAGTCCGCCGCCGACGCGGGTGTCCGGCTGGCAACGATGACGGGTGCCATCGAGGGCGACTACGCCCGAGAGCTCGGCATCGAGAACCTCGAGGTCGGCTCGCCGCAGGACGGCCTCGACGCCGTCGTCGCCGGGCGCGCGGACGCCTTCGCCCTCACCGGCATCTCGCTCAACCACCTCGCGGACAGCTCCGACGCCCCGGTCGAGGTCACCGAGTCGTTCGTCGCCGAGATCGACGGCGTCCCCCAGATCGGTGCCGGCGGGACGGTCTTCCGCACGAGCGACACCGCGCTGCTCGAGGCGTACAACGAGAAGCTCGCCGAGATCGTCGCCGACGAGGACCGCTATCTGGAGATCGTGGGGGAGTTCGGCTTCACCGCGTCCGAGCGTCCCGTGGAGGGCCTCACCACGGAGAAGCTCTGCGCCGGCGACCTCGACGCCCTCGCCACCGAGCTCGCCCCGGAGCTCGGCGCGGGCTCCTGAGGGACGCCGGGTGTCCGACAACCTCAGCACGCTGCTCGACGCGCTGCCGCGGCTCGGCGAGGGCGTGCTGGTCACCCTCCAGCTCACGCTGGGCGGTGCCGCGCTCGCTCTCGTCCTGGCGCTGCTGCTCGGTCTCGGCTCGCGTGCGCACCGCCTGTGGGTCCGTGGCCCGTCACGCGTCGTCGTGGAGTTCTTCCGCGGCACGTCGCTCGTCGTCCAGCTCTTCTGGCTCTTCTACGTCCTGCCGGTCTTCGGCTTCCGCATGGAGTCCCTCGCGTGCGGCATCCTCGCGCTCGGGCTCAACTACGGCGCGTACGGAGCCGAGGTGGTCCGCGGGTCGATCAACGCCGTGCCGCGCGGGCAGTGGGAGGCGGCGGTCGCGCTCGACCTCGGTCCCGTGCACCGGCTGCGCCGCGTGATCCTGCCTCAGGCGTGGGCGCTCATGATCCCGCTGCTGACCAACCTGCTGATCCAGCTCCTCAAGGGGTCCGCGCTCGCCACCTACATCCTGCTGCACGACGTCAACTACTTCATCGAGCAGCTCCGCCGCGGCACGCAGGACACGTTCTTCTCCTACTCCGTAGGCCTGCTCGTCTACTTCGCGCTCGCCTACGCGCTGACGCTCGGCATGAACGCCCTCGAGGTCCGGGCGAAGCACCGGCTCGGCCGCGGACCGTCGCTCCGTGAGGTGCTCCGCCTCGCACCGGTCCCGGCCACGGCGAGGGGAGGTGCCGCGTGAACGACGTCTGGAGCTGGGAACGTGCCGCGCAGGCGCTCCCGCCGATCCTGGAGGGCTTTCGCATCACGCTGCTCGCGACGGTCGTCGGCACGGCGATCGCCGCGGTGCTCGGACTCCTCGTCGCGTTGGTGCGACGCTCGCCGTCGCGGTGGGTCAGCGCCCCCGTGGGCCTCGTCGTGGAGTTCGTCCGGTCGACGCCGCTGCTCGTGCAGCTCGTGTTCGTCTATCTCATGCTGCCGGGCGTCCCGGCGCTGGTGGTCGGCTGCGCGGTGCTCGGCGTGCACTACGCGACCTACATGTCGGAGGTCTACCGGGCGGGGATCGACGCCGTCCCCCGCGGCCAGTGGGAGGCCGCGAAGGCGCTCGACCTGCCGCGGTCGCGCGTGTGGCGCGCGGTCGTGCTGCCGCAGGCGATCCGCAAGACGCTGCCGGGGCTGGGGAACTACGCCGTCTCCATGTTCAAGGAGACCCCGTTCCTCTTCGCGATCAGCGTCGTGGAGATGTTCACCGCCGCGCAGCAGTTCGGGGCCCGCACGTTCGTCTACACCGAGGCGCTCACGATGGTCGGCCTGCTCTTCCTCCTGGCGAGCTACCCGACCTCGCTCCTCGTCCGCAGATTGGAGAATCGCCTTGCCTGAGACCACCGCGCCCGAGGGTGCCCGCACGCCGGTCCCTGCGACGTCCCCCGCCCAGACGGCCTCCGTCGACCCCGACGTGGTCCCCATGATCGAGTTCCGGGGGGTCGTCAAGCGCTTCGGCGACAACACCGTGCTCGACGGGCTCGACTTCCGTGTCGCGCGCGGCGACCGGGTCACGCTCATCGGGCCTTCCGGGTCCGGGAAGACGACGATCCTGCGGCTCCTCATGACCCTCGAGGAGGCGGACGGCGGGATCATCCTCGTCGACGGCGACCCGTACACGCACGAGATGCGGAACGGGAAGCGGGTCGCGATCCCCGAGAAGCGTCGGCGCCCGATCCGGCGCCGCGTCGGCATGGTCTTCCAGCAGTTCAACCTCTTCCCGAACATGACCGTGCTGGAGAACATCGTCGAGGCGCCGATGCACGTGCTCGGCCTCACCCGCGCGCAGGCGACGGTCCGTGCGGAGGAGCTGCTCGAGCAGGTCGGGCTCGCGGACAAGCGCGACGCCCGCTGCACGCAGCTGTCCGGCGGCCAGCAGCAGCGTGTCGCGATCGCGCGGGCGCTCGCGATGGACCCGGAGATCCTCCTCCTCGACGAGGTGACGTCCGCTCTCGACCCCGAGATCGTCGCCGACGTGCTCGGCGTCCTGCGCGAGGTCGCGGAGACGACGGACATCACGATGCTCATCGTCACGCACGAGATGCAGTTCGCGCGCGACGTCTCGCACCGGGTGCTCATGTTCGACCACGGTCGCATCGTCGAGGAGGCCGACCCCGAGACGATGTTCACCTCGCCGCGGCACGAGCGCACCCAGGAGTTCCTCCGCGCCGTCCTCGGGGCCTGAGCAGTCGGCGACCCGGCTCAGGCAGGCTCGCCGACGCGCCCGAGCGCGTCGAGCACGAGGTCCCAGAATCGGGCGTGGTCGAGGGTGACCGCGACCTGTGTGCGGCACTCCTCGGGGCCGGGCTCGTCGCCGCGCAGGTCGGCGACGGTCATGCCGGTCGTCAGGCCCCCGTGCAGCTCGACGTCCAGTGGCGCGCGGCGCGTCGTCATGACCGACGGGTCGACGACGTACGCGACCGCGCACGGGTCGTGCACGGGCGGGGAGGGGAAACCCTGCGCGGTGCGGTACGTCGTGCCGTAGAAGTCGAGCAGCTCGCCGACGAATCGGGCCGGGGCGGTGCCGAGCGCGGCGATGCCGTCGCGCACGTCCGCCGTCGCGACGGCCTGGTGCGTGAGGTCGAGACCCACCATCGTCACCGGCCACGCCTCGGTGAGCACGACGTGCGCCGCCTCCGGGTCCGCGAGGACGTTGAACTCCGCGACCGGCGTCCGGTTGCCCACGTGGTACCCGCCGCCCATGAGGACGACCTCGCGGACGCGCGGCACGATCCTCGGCTCCTTGCGCGCCGCCATCGCGACGTTCGTCAGCGGGCCCGTCGGCACGAGCGTGATCTCGCCCGGCTCGGCCGCCAGGACCGTCTCGATGATGAGGTCCACCGCGTGCCGGTCGTCGACGGCGCGCCGCGGGGCGGGCAGCACCGGCCCGTCCATGCCCGAGTCGCCGTGGATGTCCGGCGCGACGATCCGGGGCCGGACGAGCGGACGGTCGCACCCGGCCGCGACCGGGACGTCGATCCCGGCGAGCTCCGCGACCGCGAGCGCGTTCCGCGTCACCTTCTCGAGCGTCTGGTTCCCGGCGACCGTGGTCACCGCGACCAGGTCGACGGCGGGGCTCCCGTGCGCGAGGAGCATCGCGATCGCGTCGTCGTGGCCGGGGTCGCAGTCGAGGACGATCCGGCGGGGCGGGGTCGTGCGGGAGTCAGGGGTCGGCGGGACGGGCTGGGCCGGGACGTGAGCGGACATCGACCCATCCTCGCGCGTCCCCGGGGCCGGGGCGGCCGCCAGGGCGCTTCGCCTCCGGGCGCCCGTGACGGCTAGGCTGTGCTGCGGCCCTGACCCGGGGCCACGCGCCTGTAGCTCAGGGGATAGAGCACCGCTCTCCTAAAGCGGGTGTCGCCAGTTCGAATCTGGCCAGGCGCACACAGTAAAACCGCAGGTCACGGGCACAAAACCTGGACACTCTGGCTCTGAAACCTCCCCCGCACGGGGAGGAACCGGCAACGCTCTGACCTGCGCTTATGCGAACTTGTTTCTTCTGATCCTCCCCCAAACCTCCCCCAGGGGAGCGTGCGGAGCGGGCGTCTAGGACCCGCGAAAACCGCTGTATCAAGCCGATCTGGACGGTGGGCTCGCGCAGGCTGGCGGGGGCGTGAAACTCGAAAAACCTCCCCCGATGGGCAAAAACTGGGCCGCTACGTCCCGGTTAGACCCCTATTGCCCCGATTTTCCACGGGTCCGAGCGCGCAGCCGCGGACACTCCACAGGGGCAGGTCAGAACCTGGTGGGCGGGCGTCGGGGGATCGTGCGGAACACGTCCTCCACTCGCAGCCACACCACCAGCTCGTGCTGGTTGTACGGGGGAGTCAGAGCCTTCACGATCACCATTGCATGGTTGTCGGTCCACCTGATCGCCCTCGCGGGCAACAGCTCCTCGTGCGTGGCCCACAGCAGCCGGACGATGACGGGGAGGTCTCCCGACGGGCGCACGGGAGCCCTGCTGGGTGACTCGTGGTTCAAGGGCTTGCGCTGCGACCAAGGCCGGTCCTCCAGCTGGCCCGGGCGGGGAGCGGACGCCATCAACCCGGCACGGTCGTCACTCTTGCGGCGGATCAACCGCCGCTCGTCTTGCTCACCCACACCATGAGCCTACGCCACGACTCGAACGCACGTTCGACAACATCCAGGCTCGGGGTGCGGCACCCCGCCCGGTGCCCCGCGCGTGTCCTCAGTAGTGGCTAGCCTGCCGTCATGACCCAGGTAGTCGCGCGCCGTGTCCTGCTCAACGAGCGGGCGCGCGTGGCCGTGCGAGACCTGATGAGCTCGACCGTGCTGCGGGACATCGACGACATGTGGCAGGACGAGGGCTTCTCACCGGTCACCACGGACCCTGAACCGGTCGGAGGGCAGCGCGTGACCCGGTTCCAGGGATACCTCGACCAGGTCGACTGGACCGACCCACATCAGGTGACACGGGCGTTGGGTGTCTTCGAGACCGCCCTACGCTGGTTGTTCCTTCCCGAGACGGACCCCACACGGGACCCACAACCCATCTGGCCCCACTGGAGGGGACGCCTGCGCAAGCTTTTCGCGCAGGACGGCTACCAGATCAGCGACGACGGCAAGATCACGGGCGGTCACTCCATCACTATCGACCCGGCCCTGCTCGACCACGTCGACGACCCGCACGTCATCCGTGAGCACCTGGTCCGCATCGAACGCGCAGTAGGCAACGACGACGCAGCACAGGTCATCGGCTCAGCGAAGGAACTGGTGGAGACCACCGCAAAGGTCGTCCTGGCCTCACTGGGCGAACCCGTGCCCGACAACGCGGACATGCCCGAGCTGGTGCGCCTCGTCCACATCCGACTACACATCCACCCGAACAGTGCTGACGGGCCAGACGGCTCGGCAGGGGTCAAGAAGATCCTCGGTGCCACCACGACCATCCCTAACGCCGTCGCCGAGCTGCGCAACTCCGGCTACGGCACCGGCCACGGCCAGTCGGCAGCCCGGCGGGGCCTCTCCACCCGTCACGCACGGCTGGTCTTCAACGCCGCACGCACATGGTGCGAGTTCGTCCTCGACACTCTCGGTGACGACGGCGCCCCGTGGAGGAAGGCCACCTGACAGGCTGCGCATTCCCAAGCGGTTCTAGCGGCGGCGGTCAACTGGTGTGTTGCTGCCCTTTGCGGCACGCCCGGCACCGACGCCGCCCGTCCGACGGGAACACAACCGTGTTGGCCTCGTCGTACGGGTGCCCAGCCGGGCAGTGCGTCTTCGACCTCTGGTGATCAGCGCCGTCGCCCTTGTCGATCGTGCCCGTGCGATACCACCGGTTGTAGTGCATCCGGCACCAACCCCTGCCCGCCGCCGACCGGTTACACCCGTCCACCTGGCACGTCACCACCCGGCCCTCACGGGCAGCAGCGGTCGCAGCGAAGTGCTCCCGCGCCCGCCCTACGGTCACCGGGTCCAGCACCCAGGCGGGGCCGGTGCGCGTGTGGTTCTCCCGCAGCCAACGCCGCACCGCAGACCCAGACACACCCAGCTCGTGTGCCAAGGAGGAAGGTGTCGCCGTGTGCTCGTCTGCCACACCGACGACGGTACTGCTGGTGACGTGACTCGTATGAACCGTCCGCCAGGCGAGTACTCGTGCGGAACTTCACCCGATACGGCCCGGGAGCGCGGGTCAAGCACCCATACGATGAGCGCTGAGTTATCAGCAGGAGGGGCAAGGATGCACACTCTCGAGCAGACTGTCGCTACCGGGAATGTCATCCTGGTAGTCGGCACAGGGTTCTCCGCGGCAACCACCGGCGGGGCGAAGACCGCCATGTGGGCCGGACTGATCCGCGACGGCATCGAACACGTCTGCCGACTGCGCAGCGACCCGACCGACAGGTGGCGCGGTCTCGCCGAGAACCTCCTCTCCTACGGGATCGAAGATGGCGACTCGGACTCGATGATCCAGGCGGCATCGATGGTGAAGAAGGAACTCCGGGCGCTCGGAGAACAGGCATACGCTGACTGGCTCGCCCAGAGCGTGGGAAACCTCCCGATCGTTGACGAATCCCTTGCGAAAGCCATCAACACCCTGCCCTTCCCGGTCCTCACTACCAACTACGACACCCTGCTCGAGCGCATCACAGGACGGAGATCAGCCCATTGGGCCGAGCCGGGCAAGATGCAGACGCTCCTGGGCGGTTTCACCAACGACATCGGGCATCTTCATGGTGTTTGGGATGCACCCGACACGCCGGTTTTCAGCACTGAGGACTACAGCACCGTCATCAACGCTGACCCCGCCCAGCACCTGCAGCAGGCAGCGTCGAGCATCAAGTCACTGGTGTACATCGGCTTCGGAAGCGGACTAGACGACCCCAACTTCGGGCAACTCCTCCGGTGGCACCGCGAGACCTTCACGGTGTCCGGCCTGCACCACTACCGCCTCTGCCGAGAATCAGAAGTCGCCGAGCTCGTGCAAGTCCACGCCGGAGACAACATCGTTACCGTCCCGTACGGCAACGAGTACGAGGAACTCCCCGACTTCCTGACCGCACTCGCCGACCTCGCCCCCACAGGTGAGCGGTCCTCGGCCGGAATCGTGCGGGACGTAGTAGACGAAGCCCGGACAGCCCTCCTCGACACCATGCAGGCAGACCTGATCCTCGGAGAGCTCCCGAGCGACGATCCCCCCAGCATCGAGTCACTGGTCCTGCCGCCGGTGTTCCTCCCGGTACCTCACGCCGAGTACGTCAAGGAGCGACGCACGGGGGACAAGAAGAGCGACAAGATCGAGAAGATCGACCCTCTGACCGAGCTGAACCAGACGGAGTTCCTCGTCCTCGTTGCCGAGAGCGAGACCGGGCTGACCACCGCCCTGCGGTGGCTCGCCTGGAAGTCCTCGATTGACCTCGTTACCGCAGCCCCGATCGTCGTCAGCTTCCGCGAGTGCCGCGGCGGGAGGAAGCCGCTCGAGAACCGGATCGCCGCTGCCGCCCGGGAGGCGGGCATCGTCGGCAGCAACGGCACCATGTCCGAGTACATCCTCGCCATCGACGACGTGAACCCCGGTGTCCCCGCAGTCTTCGAGCGGGTCATGAGCGCCCTGTGCGAGTGCAAGCAGATCGGCACCATCATCGGTTGCCGCCAGGGCGACGAAGACGCGATCGTCGAACGCCTGCGACGTTCCGGTCACGAGCCGAGGCTCCGGTACTTGAGTAAGCTCGGAGACAAGGAGGTCGCACAGCTTGTCGCCCGGGCGCACCCGGTTGGCGCGGAGAGGCTCACCAGCGACGTGCTCGGAGTGCTGCAGGGCGAGAATCTGCCGCGAACACCGTTCTCGGTCTCCCTTCTCATCGCCGTCCTCGTGCGCGGGGGAATGATCGGCAGCAGCGCGTCGCAGACGGCGATCCTTGAGCAGTACGTGGCGATGCTCCTCGGACGGGGCGACCCCCACGAGGACTCCCGGTTCACCGTCGACCAGCCAGGGCGAGAGGCGTTGCTGTCCGCGTACGCCGAGCACCTGGCACGCACCGAGTCCGCAGGCATGGCGGAGGCTGCCGCCGTCACCAAGTTCAGCGAGACGATGGAAGCGTTCGACTGGTCCGACTCCCCGATCGGGATCATCAACCACCTCGTCGGACTGCGCGTGCTACGTCGCACCGCCACCGGCCAGATCGAGTTCGCCCGCAGCAGCTTCCTCTTTCTCTTCGCGGCCAAGCAAGCCGCTACGTCCCCCGAGTTCCGCGCGTTCCTGCTGGAACAGCCCCTCTACTATGCCCCGGTGCTGCAGGACTACTCGGCCTTGGTCCGTTCAGACGCCAGCGTCGTGAGAGCAGTACTTGACACCCTTCCGTCGTCGGAAGAGCTGGCGACCTCCCGAACCCCGTACGAGGTGCTCGACCAGATCGAGGCACCACCGGCGAAGACTCAAGACGCTGACGCGGAGACAGAAGACGAGCCGGTTGAGGACCCGTACGATTCAGAGTTCGAGCTGACCGAGCACGATGACAGCGACTCCCTGCCGTTCCCCGTGGACGGGGTACAGAACCTCTCCCCGGTGCGTCGCCTGATGCGGTCGCTAGACCTGGCCTCGACCGTCCTGCGCGACTCGGACCAGGTGCAAGACATCGAGTTGAAGGACGAAGCGTTCGCTCTGGTCCTTCAGCGTTGGGGCCAGCTCATCAGCGTCATGCACGAGGACGCCCAGTTCAACGACTTTATCTCCGAGTTGGCAAGGTCGCTGCACGACGTCCGAGAACTGCAGGAGACCCAGCCCGAGCTGCTGCAGGAGATTCTCAACGAGTTGTCGAAGATCGTGCCTGCGGCCCTGGCCGGTGGTGGAATCGAGTCGACCCTGGCATCGAGGAAGCTGCTGCGCGTGTTCAATCGCGGGATTGACCGTCAGTCGTTCCTCGTCGACGACGAGACGAAGATCGCGGCGTGCCTGTTCGCGTTCTCCCTCAGAGAGCCAGGCTGGCCCGGAGCCATCCGCAAGCTCCTACATGCGGGCGGGAACCTGTGGCTCTCAAGGAACTTCGTGTACCGCCTGCTGCGCGAAGCCCATAGGACCAGCCCAGACTCGATGTCGAAGGACGACCGTGAGGACCTGATGGAGGTATGCGTCGAGATCTTCGACCGCGCAACGAAGTACGACAACGACGCTGCGCGGTGGCGACGCCTGGACCAGCTTCGTTCCGACATGCGCCAACAACGTCAGCTCGCCCTGGCCCGGACGATTCTCGCCGGACGAACCGCAACGGCCCGGCATGAAGAACCCGCGCAATTAGGCTCATGAGCGTTAGTTGAGATGCCGAGACGACGGCGGCCAGTACAGCGAGTCCTGCGCACATCGCGGGGGTCAGACACTTCCAGAACGGAAGTCTGCGTCCGGTTGCCCGGCCCGCCGACGATCGCTGTGCGACCTGGGTGGGAGCCCACCAGCCGGATGCCGGTGGGCTCCCGTATCTCAGGCTCCGAGTGTGAGGTCGTCCGGGTCCGGGTAGTCGCCCCGGTCGAACTGGTCGATCTCCACGAGGTCCTCTATCGCAGCGCCGAGGAGAGCTGCGACGGCGAGGCGGATCGTGTGCCCGAGCCGGGTGTCACGCCAGTTCAGCAGCGACAGGGCGAGAGTGGCGCGCGCCTCCAGCTCGTCAGGGCCAGGATCGGGGAAGTCGCCCTTTACAGGGTGTGCGATCATCGGTGTACACCTTCCTGGGTGTTGGCGGCCCGTGCCCCTGTGTCGTTTCTTGGCGGATCCGTACAAGGGTGGCGGGCCGTCGTGCTGTCCGGGTCCAGCGGGTGCTGGCCGGTGTTTCGAACGTACAGCACGAGGGTCCGGGTTTTTCCTGCCTGTGGGTCGTAGCTGTGTTCGAGTGCTGTTGCGCCAATGACGCTAGAGCCCTGCGGTGACCTGCGCAAACGACCCTGTGCACGGCCGGTGGACACAAGGCACTCTGCCTGTGGACGCAGCCTCCTGACCTGTGGACATGGTGTGTACACAGGTGTGGACAACTCTCAGAGTTTTCCTGTGGACAGTCGCCAGTGGGCCTGTGACCTGCGGTGATGCTGTCCTCAGGGCTGTGGAAGAGAAACTGTCTAGCGACACGCCGTACGGACCAGCGTCACCCCTGTGGACAAGGCCTCCCCGTGGGCTTCCGTGGAGGACCTGACGGCGGTGGTTTCGTCTCAGCGCATTGGCGTGTGACGCTCATTGGTTGGCGAGTTCCAGGTCAGGAAGGTCACGTCGGGTTCTCTCGTTGGTCTGAGCCGACCACGCGAACCGTTGCGGGTGGCGCCTGCCTCCCTCCAGACGGTGTTCCCCTGCTGCGGTGGTGTTACCCGCGCTGCTGTTGCCCGAGCCAGGAGGTCGGATAGAGGTGGGCATGGGGAATCGCGATGCCTGGTCCAGCCAGCGGAGCCGTCCTGGTGGTCTCCGTGTCCCGGCGACGCAAGGTCCAGCAAGCCTGGCGAGACCGATCAGGCCGACGGAACCCAGAGGCAGCTTCCGGTGAGGCCCCGCTAGATACCAACCCGGTTCGCGGCGCATCGGACGCCGGAAGGCCAAGGGAAGGAACCACACAGCGAGAAGGACCTGTGCATCAAGGCCGCCCGGAATCGCCCGGAACCAGCCAGGCTCATGTGGACACAAATCGCCCGCACCCAGGGTCTGGCGGCAGTACCACCCACCGCCTAGCGATGGTAGAACTTTGCCTATGTCGAAGCCTCGTGAGGCGTTCGTGGCCGAAGCCCGTGCAGCGCTGGTCGTCGCGGCGATGCGCCGGACCCTCCTCACCTACGAGGAACTCGGGCGCGCGATAGGTATCAGTGGGGTTGGACTGAGCCACCAGATGCGCTACATCCTCAGAGACCTCTCGAACGAGTGTCACGAAGCCGACCAACCAAGCCTCCCCGCCCTGGTGGTCAACAAACGAGACGGCAAGCCAGGCCAAGGCTGGGTCGACGGCGACCGCCACCCCTGGCACACCGAGGTTCGCCGCATCTACGAGTACTGGCACCCGGTGTGACAGCCCCCGAAGAAGGCCAGAGGACACCTACCGACGAACTGCGCGCAACGCTGCGGAGGGGGCGCACCGCTGTCGAGGAGCACATGGGCGTCTTCGACCGTGCCGGGTTGACATGGCACGAAGAGACCGTGACCGACATGCTTCTGCAGCACACCTGGCCCTTCATGCGCGGCGTCGCGTTCAACCGGAACGAGGAAGGCAAGACCGGCGCCGACTGGCTCTGGTGGTGGCTCGAGAAGGACGCCGCCTTTGGGATGCTGATCCAAGCGAAGCGGCTGAAGCCCCCGAAGTGGACGGCTGACTTCGGGTACAAAGACGGACAGCAGTGGGCAAGGCTCGTTGATGCGGCCAAGGCACTCAACGTCGCTCCGGTCTACGCGGTGTACACCGGCACCCCCGAATCCAGGGGAGACCTGTCATGTGGACGTTCTGACCATACGGGCGACTGTGAATGGTGCCGTGCGGCGACGGTGACGTTGTTCCCCGCCAACGCTGCGGAGTACCTCGCCCGGTTCGATGCGCCGTTCGAGCTCTCCTCGACAGTGCCGCTGGAGTTCCTCACCGACGCGGATCTGGGACCTCGACCGTTGCGAGTAAGGGCCGACCTGCCCGAACCGCTGCGCTCATTCCTCACGTCTAAGCACGACGGAGTGTTGAGCGTAGCGAAATCTCTGGTCTCGATCGTGATGAACGTGAGGGAGAGACAATTCGGAGTCATGACGGACACTGCTGTCTGCGAGAACGTTACAGACGACCCGTACTTCTCACACCTGCCCTCCGACCAGGGACACATGAGCGACCAGGTGTTCCCCAACATCCTGCGAGGCCTCAGGCGCACCCCTCCGGGCTACGTCTTGGACGTACTGCACGGCAACCCCATCCAGACCGACCTGCCCGGGAAGGTCGATGGTGTCGTTGTGCTAGACCTCGACACGTCACAGGGGTAGAGAGCCCGAAGGCGCGTCGGCAAAGGGAGGGACCCCCTGGTCGCGGTGCGCGAGAACTCCCGCGCCGAAAGGACGTGTAGATGGCCCATCAGGTTGAGGTCTCGGGCTGGCGGCCGATCTCCGTGGGTCCGCCGAGCCCCGGCGTCCTCGATCAGCGCGGAGGCGTTCTCCATGAGCGCCTTCCGGAACGTGCGTGCTGTATCCGGGTGCATCTCCACCCAGCGATCATGCCGCAGGCGCGCTCTCGGGCGGCGTCGATCCTCTGGTGCCGACCACCGCCGGGTGCGTAGTGTCCGGGCATGACAATCGAAGCCCCCGAGCCTGCCGGTCCTGCAAACCAGCTCATCGAGGCAGCCGTCAGGGCCGGGCTCAGCGCGATTCCCCTGGCGGGTGGTGCCGCCGTCGAGCTGTTCCAAGCTGTGGTCACACGCGGGCGAGAGCAGCGGTTCCAGTCATGGGTCGTGGACCTGACGGACGCTGTGAACCGTCTGCTGCTCGAACCACGCGGTGCCACCTTCGAAGACCTGTCGAACGACGAGGCATTCATGGACGTGATCGGGGAGGCGACCCGCGCTGCCGTCGAGACCTCAGACGAGGTGAAGATCGACGCCTTGCGCAACGCCGTGCTGAACAGCGCGTTCCAGCCGGACACTGGGGCCGACCGGCGGGCGATCCTTCTCGACATGCTCGTGGGTCTGACTCCGACCCACATCAAGCTGCTCAAGCTCTACGACGACCCGCGAGCGTGGTACTCGGACGCAGGCGTTCCGGTGCCCGACATCATGATGGGCGGGGCCGGGATCGTCGTGAAGGACGCATACCCTGACCTTGCCGCCGACAAGGCGCTGCTGGACTACGTCGTCAAAGACCTCGGGTCGAAAAACTTGGCCCGCATCGACCTTGGCTTGAGCACGACAGCCGACAGCGTCTTCGGGTCCAAGACTCAGCAGCTCGGCAAGGAGCTCATCGCGTTCATCACCGAACCTGAGGCCTCGCAGGGCCATCCAGGTGGGGATCAGCAGTCTGCGTAACCAGGTTCGCCGATGGGGCGTGAACCTCAACAACTACACCGAAAGCACCGTAACCTAGTCCGGCGAAGCGCTGGAATCTCGTTCCGGACGCTATTGCGCCTTCTCGAACAGGACCCAACCGCCGGGGCCCCAGTGGTACATAGCCCCGGTGGTCCATGTAGACGTGAGCCACACGTGGGTGAGCCCGTCGGGAAGGCCGGGTGGGACCGTCGGGAGCGGCGGGTTGTCGCGCATGAGCAGGTCGGTGGCTGTAAACGGGCCAGCGGCGAACCCGGGGAGAATCACGAACAGGTGCGTCTCGGGCACGCCGGACCTGGTGAGCTTGTCGATGTTGTGCGTCTGCTGCGGTTCGCGCACCCACTCGTCGAACCACTCGACCAGCCCGTCACCGGTGTCGGCGACGACACCGCCGGTGAACTCGCGCCCCTGGTCGACCGTGAGGTAGATGCTGCCCGGGAAGCTGGTGCCGCCTTGGTGGGCGTCCACGACCCCCAACCGGCGGAGCCCGTTCTCTGCGTCCGTGTCGTGAGGGTTGTCTTCGAGGCGACGCAGAAGCCCCGGTGCCTTCATCCGCAGAGTCTTGATGCTGCACCCGGGCCGGAGCGTGAGCATCCAACCGCCGACCAGGCCTCCCTCGATCCACCGTTCCTCGTCGCCGTTGGCGACGTTCCAGGTCTCGATGGCCTTCTGGTCTGCCGCGGCGGTCACCTCGCACGCCCCGAACACGACCCCGTCCCGTGCAAGATCCAGGTCGTGCATCGAGTTCCGTCTGCCGTCGTCGTGCTGCCCGACCGTGACACCTTCCAAGGCGGACTCGATACACGCCTTGGCCCAGGCTTCTTCGGGACGCAGGTCTGCCATGCACCGCATCATGCCGCAACCTTCAGACAGGCTGCTCTGTCGGTGCCGATCTCGGTTCTCGTTCAGCGATCAGGTCGCTGTACTGGTAGCGCCGCCGGTGACTGGATCGTCGCTTCCCACACTTGGCCTACCCCCGAACTCGGCTGACCCTCGTCGCCTCCGCCTCGCCCAACACGGGACTCCAGCGCGGGCGACCACATTTCGGGTCTTGTGGCTCGCGGGTCGGGTCCAAAGCCCCCTGCCACAGGTCCAGGGTGTTGCCACCGTGCGAAGAATGAGAACCCCGGACCCTTGGGCTAGCACCGTCCCGCCACCCAAAAGCCACCCCGCACAACACGAGCGCTCACGGGCCCGGCTCGGGCGGGTTTCGTGGCGCGTGTAGAAGATAGGTGGCGCAAACGCGACCCCGCGAACAGGAAACGCACCATCCCATCAGCTGAGTACGGGAAAGGGATGCGGTGGCGGGCTGTATGGACCGAACCTGGCGGGAGAGAACGCAAGGCGTCGTTCTGCACCAAGGCTGCGGCCCGGGCGTTCTTGAACGAGCAACTCGTGCGAATCAACACGGGTCCGAACACCGGTAGGGGGCACCTCATCACCATCGCGCAAGCCGCGAAACACTGGGAAGCGGCGCAACCTGACTGGGCGCCGAGTACCCGGGCACGGAACCTCAGTATCCTCGAACGACTCGTCCTGCCCCGGTGGGGCACCACCAAGCTCGGTGATATTCGACGTGAAGACGTCCAAACGTGGGTGAACGAGCTACCGGGACCGGTCGGCAACCGCAAACGAGCTCACCAGGTACTCTCCAGCATCCTTACCTGGGCGGTCGAGGCCGGGCGGTTGCACCACAACCCGACCCGCCGGATGCGGTGGGCCAAAAGTCCCACCACCCGGCCTGGTCAGGCGTTGACCATCACAGAAGTTGACGCACTGATTGCAGCCCACCCGCCGCACTGGCAACCGTGGGTCACCTGGTTAGTGTTCACGGGCATGCGGGTGTCTGAAGCGGCTGGGTTGAAGGCGGGGGCGATCAACAGGCGGCGTCGAACAGTCCGGGTTGAGCACACCTTGGTGGTGGTGAACGGGCGGAAGGTGACACGGGACCGGGCCAAGACTGCGGCGAGTACTGACCGTGAGATACCTATCGTTGACCCCGCGTGGCTGGCCATCGCACCCCTCCTGGACGGCCTGGGACCGGGCGACTACGTGTTTCGTGGACCGCGCGGTGCCACGGTGAACCGTGGGAACTACGCTGGTCGGGAGTTCAAAGCAGCGGCAGCCACCATAGGCAAACCAAACCTTCACCCTCACGACCTCCGTCACACAGCAGTCAGCAACGCAATCAGGTTCGGGTTGACGGTGAAGCAGGTGCAGGCCATCGCAGGTCACGCTTCAGCCACCACAACTTTGGACGTGTACGCCCACCTGTTCGGCGAAGACTGGGACCAGGCGCGCAAACTCCTGAACGCAGGCATTGCTAAGGAGCGGAAACGTGCGGCAGTGAGGTCAGGCGAAACTGAGCCAGCGACCCATCCGGACAGCCGTGGACCGTGAGGCGTCACCGCTCACGGCTAGAACGAGCCGAGCATCCAAAGCTAATCGTTATAGCAGCGAAGAAAGTAATCTACTCGGCTCGCACGAGAATGACGGCAGGTGCGGGGCCAAAAACCCGATCGACCCCGCACCTGCTCAAACAGGCAACCGCATCCTACTTGCTCTTGCGGGCCTCGACTGTGTAGCGAGTGAGGAAGGTCTGGGCTGTCAGCCCATGATGCGCGAGCAACTGGCTGACCCGCGCAGGGTCACGGTAAGCATCGTTCTCGGACAATGCCGTCGCGAGTTGGTCCAACGCGTCGTTGAGCACCACGAGCTTTTCAACCGTGAGAACCCGACAGCGCTGCGGGATCGCCGCCTTGGAATCAAATGTCGACCACTGGTGAACCAGAACCGGTGTCCCCGTTGCCATAGGGTACTGGTCCCTGAACCAGTCCATCGCGTTTGACAACTGCTTGGCGTCATCCTTGTAAACGGGGTGCGCCAAAGCGCCGCTCTTAGCCTCGATCACTAAGAATGAACCGTCATTCAGTGCCCACAGGTTGTCGGGACCGCGACCGATTTCAACCTCTGGCCTGTGCCCAGCAAAGCCCAAATGGGCCGCGAGCTCGTCCATCGCGGCCTCAAACTGGCTTGTGCGAGGCCCAAACACCAAGTCCGCACGCAGGGCGTTGAAGCCCAGACGCAATTCGCCGCCAGTTCGGTATCGTGTTTGCAGGAACGTTGACGCCGTGGCTCCCTGCTCCTTGACTGGAGTCCCGAGTTTTGCGTAGGTGAACCCTGTGGAGGGGCGCAACAGGGCGCGATTCGACCCGTTCGCAGCCTGCTGGGTCTGCTGGGCCAGCACGGGGTCGACTCGGTGCTGGAACGTCGCCATCTCCTGCAACAGCTGCCCTCGCACAACGCTGTCGATCCCGGGAGTGTCGAGTGCAACCTGCGTTGCGGCGGCGGCGTCACTGAGCCGGTTGGCAGCAGCCAGGTCGAATGCGGCACGACGCTGGACTGTGATGGGGTCCACCTTGCGATCCTCGTACCTGAGCTTCGCCAACCGTGACCTGCTCGCTGTGATCCACCCCATGTCCCGAGTTAGCACCTGGTCGATGGCCGACATGAGGTCTGCAACGGTAGAGCCCCGGAGACTGTCTGACACCTCCAAGGACAACTGCATCTGGGCTCGCGTCGCCGGTGACAGGGCTTCTTCGGCACCAGGCCGCACCAGCCTCTCAGTCATGCGAGCATCCATGAGCAGAACCACACAGTAGTCATCGGTAGAACGCACGGCCCGGCCCATACCCTGCTCAATGCGCTGAATCTGGCGGCGTAGAAGAGTCTCAGACCCGGCCAGTTGCGCTTCGTCGAGCCGGTTGATCGGGTCCAGCGCCTCGGGGAGCCCGTCAATGACGAGCACATGGCAGGCATCGCCGGGCAAGTCAATCCCGTCATACCTGTTCACCAGGACGACTAGCCCAAGCCGGGGGTGTGCACGTAGTTGTGCCACACCGTCCTTGATGGTGTCCTTGTCGAAGACCTGCGCACCGAGCGCGCGCCAAACTTCAGCGCGGGCCTTGCTGGGAACGATCACGACCACGTTGCGGTCTTCTGCTAGTTTGACCGCCAACTCGCGGACATCTTCGTCGGTTGAGTCCGGAATGATTTGTTGGGGGATGAGAATTAGGCGATCGCCAATGTCGCCCGCATTCGCCGGGGTGATTGGTTGTGCGACTGTTTCGGGGTCCGCGTCGAAGTCCTTAACAAGGACGCCGTCGTCGGAGAGCGTTGCTGTAAGGTAGATACGCCTGGTGGCGTTTTCGAAACCGGTCAGTATGTGAATCGGCAGGTGGTCAGGGGCGATCTCGATGGCTTCAGAAGTGACAACCGCTCGACACTGTGGCAAGATATCCACGATGAGCGGCCAAGCGTAGGAGTACGGGATGTCAGCGCTGATGGGGTGAAGGATGCTCAGCACATCCCTCTGGCGGTCTTGCCAGTCCCAGTAGGGGATCTGGGCGAGGCCCGAGCGGCGCTGGGCGCGGATATCCAGGAGAGCATTCGGGCTTTGCTGATCCAGGGAGTCGTTGAACAGATCGAGAAGTCTTGTGTAGACATCCGGCTGGTCTTTCGCTGTGATTCGCAGACTAAATGCCCGCTCTGCTTTGTTCAAGCACGAGTGGGCATCGTCAACAATAATGGTCCCGACCCGTGCCCGCGCAGCCTTGGATGATGACCCGCCGACGCCAAAAACGGACTGTCCGTTAACAAGCTTCTGGAACGTGGTTACCAGGATTGCCCTGCTGGCTGTGTACTCGTAGGACGTGTGTTCTTCTGTGACGGCGATTCCCAGTCCTGCGGCTTCGTCACGAACTTGCTCCGCGAGATAGCGATCTGGGACCAGGTACACAACAGGGCCGGACCCGTCTGCCAGGCAGGACTGTGCTATAAGCAGCCCGACGACAGTCTTCCCGCCGCCGGTGTTCAGTTTGATGACGAGGTCGCTCTCGTCTCGTCGCTTGTCCCACTGGTCAAGGATTTGGTCCTGTGGTCCGCGTAGGTACTGGTAGCCGGTGGCGCGCGGTAGTGCGGTGAAGATGTCTCGCGGGTGCTGGGGTTCCTCGGGGGTGTCGTTGTTTTGCGCGAACGCGGTGAAGTCGATGGGCATGGTTGCGGTTGCCTTCCGGGTGTGAACCTGGCTGGTGCTGTGTGTCGGGGCGTTGCGGCCAGGGCGGTGCGGGTGTAGCGGGAGGTCCCGGGCGCACGGATGGAAGCACTCGTGTCAGACGTCTTCGTCGAGCCCCCTGTCTCTGTGTGGCGTCACAGTAGGGCGCGGAACGCTTGTGAGGGTAGGGCCTTTCGGCACATTCACCCGCCCGCAACGATGGGCGGAGCGCCACGCCCGGGACGTCTGCGCAGGGCAAGGGCGATCCAGTGGACCCGATATTTGATACGAGCATGGCTGTGAGCCGGGTCAGGGAACCCAGTCGCAGTCAATAGACCGGGAACCCGCCCACGCGTAGGCAAACATCCCCCGACAATATCCAACGTATTGCCACCGCACAATGGCGCGGTGGTGTAACGGCGGGATGGCCAACACGCAAAGTGTAAACGTGTAAAACAGCCGCCAGCAGTACAAGTGAGACACCCCGCACGGGGCTAGCGAAAGGACGAACGATCATGTCGAAGTCGAAGACCAGTGGCGGCCCAGGCACCAACCAGTACAAGGTGCAGCCCGGTGGGAAAACACAGGACGAGCACGCACCACAGCCTGGTGGAACCAGCGCGCTGGCCCCGGACGAGCCCCTTGCTGGAACGCCTGAGCACTCTTCCGGGTTCGCAGTCGTCGGCTGGGACGCCCAAGCCGCGTCCGCGGCCCTAAGCCGCCTGGAGTCCATGGAAGCCGGGTATGGGTATCGAGACGAAGGAGCTGAAGAAGAAGCGCTCTGGGCGCTCGGCGATGGCGACCCGTACTGGGATCACCCGACCGCTGGCGACGGCCCTGATCCCGCGCCTGTCGATGACGGGACCGTGCTGAGGTTCGCGGAGTGGGTGTCCGACAACCGTGCCGCCGTCGCGCGGTACGAGTCCGCACGGGCGGAAGGCGGTTGGAGCCAGGAGGCGACGGCCGCGGACCTTGCCGAGCGGTGGTGGTCAGAGAACCACCGCAGTGGGTCCTTCACGAAGGACATGCCGCCGATCGCTGTCATGGAGGATCGTGTAGAACGGGCGGCGGTCCACCCCATCGGCAGCGGTGGCAATCTCGCCCGGTTCGCAGTGACCGTAGAGAGGGCGAAAGCCGAACTGAAGGCCGTGGAAGCGCTCGAAGACCTTGGAGGCACCGTCCGATGCCTATGCTACGGCGCGGACGACGTAACCGACCAGAAGTGCCCCTGGTGCCGCGCCAGGGACGCTCGGGACCATGACGGTTGACAGGACCGGTCCGCTTCTGCGCACACCAGTGACGACCCCAAGGCGCCCGCTCCACGACAACGGGCCTCTCTGGTAGTGATGGATGTCGTTTGCAGACACATGTCGAAGAGGTTGTTCTGTGGTGGTTGGTTGGTTACGGGCGCTTGGTGTTGTTCAGGACTTTCGCCCTGTACGAAACCGTCCCAAACCATGACGAAGCAGGGCAGATTGGCGGGGTTCCGGGGCTCCCCCAAACCTCCCTGGGCGCTATAGCGGGTCTATGCTGACCTGCGAAGACGCCCGCTCTAGTGGAGAACTCCTAAAGCGGGTGTCGCCAGTTCGAATCTGGCCAGGCGCACCGAGCAGGACAGAGGTCGAACGCCCGTCACCGACCCTGGCAGGTGTGCGCGTGCTGCGGGACGTCGGCCCGGTCGTCATCCGCACCACGCTCTGGTCAGTTGATGATCTCGCCGCGCTCCTCGGTCCGCAGAGCCGCGAGGCGCGCGCGCCAGCTAGCGAGCTCCTCGGGGCTCAGGCGTGGCCACTCGGCGACCTCACGGACCACCCGCAGGGGCGCGCTGCTCCGGTAGGACCGCGTGGGGTTGCCCGGGAACTTCTTGTCGGTGACGTTCGGGTCGTCCTCGAACGGGCCGGTCGGCTCGACCTCGTAGACACGCGGGGCGGCGTCGCGGGCCGCCAGCTCGGCGGCGAGCGCGGCGCCGCCGACGAGCGCGGTGAAGTAGACGTGGTTCATGACGATCTCGGGCCGGTAGTTCGACCGGAACCCCGCGGTCAGCAGATCACCTGCCCGCAGGTCGGCCTTCGTCCCGTGGAAGAACGGTCCCTCGTCCGGCACGTGGTTCACCCGCTCAAGGTAGACAGGCCGGGGGCCCGGTCGTGTGCCTGCGGCGCGACGTCTCGCGGAGCCCGCCTGGGCGGCAGCCTCTGGCCGAGCACTGCTCGGTCAGAGGCGCACCGGCTGCGGGCTTCTTCACGGGCCGGTGCCCCCTGCGGCACCTCGGCCGCAAGGACACCCTAAGAACCGTCTCCCCGTGCTCGCCACCTGTCGGACTTCACGGTTCGGGAGTACGGTCGAAGGGTTGAGTCTGGACCTGGCTCCTCATCCTCTGGAGAAGACGGAGCACCGACATGTCCGTAGACGACCATGCCATCGACCCATCCCTGACCCGCGAGACGGGCCAGAAGATCGGCCAGTACCGCCTCGACCTGAAGACCGGCACCTGGTGGTGGTCGTCGGAGACGTACCGGGTCCACGGGTTCGAGCCGGGCGACGTGGTGCCGACCACCGAGCTCGTCCTGGCGCACAAGCATCCCGACGACCGCGAGCACGTCCGTGCGGTCCTCGACCACGCCGAGGCCACGGGCGAGCCCTTCTCGAGCGTGCACCGCATCATGGACGCCCACGGCGTCGAGCGGTACGTCGTCCTCGTGGGGCAGGGGCGCCGGGACCGCGAGTCGGGTGAGGTCGTCGAGCTGCTGGGCTACTTCGTCGACATCACGACGACGGTCGCGGGGCGCGCGCAGGAGCGTGCGCGCCGGGACATCACCGCGGCGGCCGAGGGTCGTGGCCCGATCGAGCAGGCCAAGGGCATCCTCATCGCCGCGCACGGCGTGAGCGCCGACGAGGCGTTCGCCCGCCTCAAGCAGGTCTCGAACGACAAGAACGTCCGCCTGCGCGAGCTCGCGTCCGTCGTCGTCGACGAGGCGGGACGCGCCGGCGGGGACTGCGCCGAGCGCATCGACGCGATCCTGCGGTAGGCGCCGCAGACGCGAGAGCCCCGCACTCCCGGACGGGACTGCGGGGCTCTCGCGCGTGCGGACGCGGTCGGGTCGCCCCCGGTCCGGCTAGGCCGACGCGGGCGTCGGGGCGGGCGCGCTACCGGGCGTCGACGGCGTCGGCGCGGTCCCGGTGCTCCCGTCGCCCGTGCCGGTCTCCGCCTCGGACTCGGTACCGCCGCCGGTGCCCCCGGCCCCCTCGCCCGGGCCCGTCGAGGGCGTCGGGGCGGGTTCCTCCGGCGTCGTCGGGTCGGGGGTGGGGTCCACGGTCGGCTCCGGGGTGGGCGTGGGCGTGCTGGACGGCTCGTCGGACGGCGTCGTCGACGGCGAGGGGCTCGGGCCCGGCGTCGGCACGGTCGCGGGGCCCTGCGAGGGCGTGCTGGGCGCCGGCGTCGTCGGGTCCTCGGTGCTCGGGGTCCGCTGGTGGCTGATCGTCGTGCCCGACCCCTCGACGCCGCGGACGGCGTCCGCGAGGGGCTTGCCGAGGACGAGCTCGACGACGAGGACCACGCCCATCACGGCGACGAACAGCGCGAGCGCCGTCACGGTGAGCACGCGGCCGCGCCCGTACCGGTCGATGAGCCGCAGCCAGCGGTTCTGCCCACCCTCGGAGTCGTCCGTCCCGGCCGCCCCGGCCGCCTCGCCGTCGGCCCCTGCCGAGCCGACCGCGGTGGCCACCGCCGTCTCGACGCTGTCCGCCCGCGCGTCGGGCTCGACGGCCCCGCGAGGCACCGACGCGACCGCCGTGGTGGTGCGGGTACGGGTGGTGCCCGTGCCTGCGGTGGCCTGCACGACCTTGCCGACGACGGGCACGAGCTGCTCGCGCGTCTTCTGGATCGAGCGCGTGTAGACGTAGTTCGCGACGACGGTCAGCGCGCTGGCGATGCCGGCGCCGATGATCGTCCCGGCGGTCCCGAAGTAGGACAGGAGCACGGTGGTGCTCACCGCGGCGAGGGCGCTGGCGATGACCTGGGTGAGCGAGAGGCGGGCCGGGGCCTCGCGCTCCTTCTCGGGAGCCGGCTCCGCGGTGGTGCGTCCCGCGGGGTGTCCGGCGTCGGGGCCGGGCTCGTCGCGCGGGACGCGCGGGGCGTCGCGGTCGAGGCGGGGGTTCTCGGAGGGCGTGGTCACGTGGTGCTGGTTTCCGGTCGTCGGCGGGCTGGTCCGCCCGCCGCCACCGGCCGTGACGGCCGCGCGCCAGGGACCGGCGTCGGGCCACGGGCGTCCTTCCACGGTAGGACGTCCGTGTGGACCTCGCTCACGGGGGCCGTGCCCGGCCCTCAGAGGAACCGGGAAGATCCTGTGACGCCGCCGGTCAGCGCCCCGGACGCCGCACCCGCCGGACCCCAAGCGCCCCTGGTGCGCCGGACGGCGGGGAGGGTCGTATCCTGCCGGGAGTCGTCATGATCGTGCGGCGGCCGCCGAGCAGGGCGCCGTGTGATGCGCACCACACGGTTCGACGGCGGGCCGGCGGCCTGAGACCCGCGGAATGCCGCGCCTTCTGGTGGACGCCCGTCCAGGTCGTTCTCAGGCGTTTGTGCGGCTCGCCGGGTAGTCGTGCGTCCAGGGCCCCGAGCCGTGTTGACGCCTGGGCTGCGCGCCGTGCAAGATAGTTCTCGACAGCGCGCATCGCCTGCCCCCTGCGCGGTGCGCGCTGTTTCACACTTCTCCGGGAGAACATCTCGGAATTGCTCGGAAACGACGGCCTCGGAACACGAATTCTCGTGATCCGAGGCCGTTCGTCGTTCTCGCGCCGGCCCGCGCCCAGGTGTGGTCGCGGCCCGGCGCCGTGCGGCGCAGCGGGTCGCGTCCTCCCCGGCGCGCCGCGTCGAGCGGCGGGAGGCGGACGGTTAGCGTCGGAGGGTGAATGCCGCAGCCCGCACCAGCTCAGCCGCCCGGAGCGTGGCCGATCCTGCTCGGCTGCCCTCGACCCCTCCCGGCGGGACCGACCAGCCCGACGCCGAGGCCGCCGACGTGATGCCGTCGCGCCCCGTGCTCGTGCCCGAGCCCACGACGTCCGACCTCGTCGAGGAGGCGGTCGCCCGCTGGCGCGCCGGGCTCGTCGAGCTCGCCGGAGGGTCGTCGCTCGCCGACGTCTCCCTCCTCGGCGACGCCGTCGTCGACCTCACCGCCGCGCACCCCTCCGGCGTCGCCCAGCTCTTCGCGGGGCGGCCGACCCGGTTGTCGAACCTCTTCCGGGAGGGCGGCTCCCTGCCCGCCGCCCGCCGGCGGGCGCGCGCCGTCGTCGTGCGGGCCGCCGAGCACGCGCAGCGCTACGGCGTCGCCCCCACGTACCTCGCGATCGGCGTGGCGACCTGGACCCAGAGCCCGACGGCGCCCCTCGCCGAGGACGACGTCGCGGCGCTCGCCCGCGTCGCCGGCCGCGCGCCCACGGTGGTGCCCGCTGACGGGGACGCGAGCGGCCCGACGGACGTCGAGCCCGCGGCGTCGGCACCCGACGCCGCCGACGCGCTGCTCACGCGCCCCGGCGACCCGTCCGACGGCGTGCCGGGCCCCGAGGAGGAGCCCGCACCCCGGACGGTGCGCGCGCCCGTCCTGCTGCGCCCGCTCACCGTCACGCCCCGGGGCGACGGCGAGACGGACTACGAGCTCACGCTCGAGCCCACCGCCGAGATCAACCCGCTCCTCGCGCGCACCCTCCGGGCGCACGGCGCGCTCCTCGACCCCGTGACCCTGGCGCGGTCCACGTTCACCGGCGCGGGCTTCGACCCGGGCGACGCGACCCGGCGGATCGCGGCCCTCGGGCAGGCGGTCCTCGACGACTTCGACCTCACCCACCGGGTCCTCGTCGGCACGTTCGTGCACCCGGGCCAGGTGCTGGTCGACGACCTCGACGAGCTCGCCCCCGCGCTCGAGCGGCACGAGGTCGTCGCCGCGCTCGCCGGGGACGAGCGGTCCGCCGCCGCGCTGCGGGCCGACCTCCCGGCACCGCGCGTCGGCGACGCCGACCCCGTGCTCGAGCGCGGCGCGGGCGACCTCGACCCGTCCCAGCGGCACGTCGTCGACGTCCTCGCGAGCGGCTCGCACCTGTTCGTCGACGCCCCCACCGGGTCCGACGTCGCCGGCACGCTCGCCGCCGTCGTCGCCGAGGCCGCGGCGTCGGGACGCCACGTCCTCTACGTGCCGGGCCACCGCCGCGCCGCCGACGCACTCCTCGCCCGTCTCGACGCGCTGGGCCTCGACGGGCTCGCGCTCGACGTCGCCCCCGAGCCGACGTGGCGCGAGACCGCCTCGCACCGGCTGCTCGCCGCGATGGCGACCGAGCCGGAGCCGGTCGAGGACGACGACCTCGTGCGCACGCGCGACGCCCTGCTCGGTGCACGCGCCCGGCTCGCGGGGTACATCGAGGCGCTGCACCTCGTGCGCGACCCGTGGGGCGTGTCGGCGTACGACGCGCTCCAGGCCCTCGCGCGGCTCACCGCCGAGCGCCCGGCGCCGGACACGCGGGTGCGGCTCACGACCGAGGTCGTGCTCGCCGTCGGGCCGCAGCGCGAGCGGGTCGCCGCCGAGCTGCGCGAGGCCGCGATGCTCGGCGCCTTCACCGCCCGCGCGACGTCGACCCCTTGGTACGGCGCGGCACTCACCACGCCGCAGGAGGCGCACGACGCCCTCGTGCGCGTGGAGCGGCTGCGCGCCCACACGCTGCCGCAGCTGCGCGCGCAGGTCGAGCAGGTCGCGGAGCGCACCGGGCTCACGACCGCGACGACGCTCCGCCAGTGGGGCGACCAGCTCACCATGCTCGGCGGGATGCGGGGCACGCTCGACGTGTTCCAGCCGCTCATCTTCGAGCGCACCGCGCAGGACTTGGTGGAGGCCACCGCGACGAAGCAGTGGCGCGAGCAGCACGGGATCGAGATGGGCTGGTTCGCGCGTCGCCGGCTGCGCCGTCAGGCACGCGACATGGTGCGGCCGGGCGTCCGCGTGCCCGACCTGCACGCCGCGCTCGTCGAGGTCCAGGCGCAGCGCGCCGTCTGGCAGGAGCAGTGCCCCCGTGGCGGCTGGCCCGTGCTGCCCGAGGGGCTGTCGGCCATCGAGGACACGCACGAGGCCGTCCGCATCGACGCCGAGGAGCTGGAGCCGGTGCTCGCGGGCACGCCTGCGGGCGGCGGGCTGCTCGACATGCCGCTCGACGCGCTCGCCGCCCGCCTCGACGCGCTCGCGGAGGACGCCGCCGCGCTCGACGCGCTCCCGGCGCGGACCGCGATCCAGCACCGGCTCACCGACCTCGGCCTCGGCGAGCTCCTCACCGACCTCGCGGCGCGCCGCGTCGAGCCCGACGAGGTGGGCCCCGAGCTCGAGCTCGCCTGGTGGAGCTCGGTGTTCGAGCAGATCCTCGCGCAGGACCAGGCGCTCGCCGGGCAGGACGGCGCGGGCCTCGACGCGCTCGCGCGCAGGTTCCGCGAGCTCGACCGCGCGCACGTCGCGTCCCTCGCGGCGCCCGTCCGGGCGGCGGTCCGCGACCATCTCGGGACCGCGATGCGTGAGCACCGCGACGAGGCGGAGGCCCTCTTCACCGAGCTGCTCGAAGGGCGGCTCGTGAGCCTGCGCGAGACGGCGGAGCAGCACCCGGCCGTGCTGCGCCGGCTGCGCCCCGTGCTCGTCGCCACCCCGACGCTCGTCCCGCACCTCGTGCCGGCGACCCGCACCGTCGACCTCGTGGTGCTCGACGCGATCGAGCACACGCCCGTCGAGCTCGTGCTGTCGGCGCTCGCGCGCGGGCGCCAGGTCGTCGCCGTCGGCGACCCGCGGGCGGCGTCCACGGACACCGTGCGCGAGCTCGCCGAGCTCCTGCCCACGGTCGCGCTGCTCGCCGACGGCTCGCGACGCGACCCGTTCGTCACCACGTTCCTCGCCGAGCACGGCTACGCGGGCGTCCTGCGCCCGTCGCCGCTGCCGCGCGCGGAGGTCCTCGTCCAGCTCGACGTCGTCGACGGCGCCGGGATGCCCGACACGGCGTCCGGCGCGGTCGAGAGCACACAGGCCGAGGTCGACCGCGTCGTCGAGGTCGCGATCGAGCACGCGCTCACCCGGCCGGACGAGTCCCTCGCGATCGTCACCGTCACGCCCCTGCACGCCGACCGCATCCGCGACGCGCTCCTCGTCGAGGTCCGGCAGAACCCGGCGCTCGCCGGGTTCTTCTCCGGCGCCCGCGCGGAGCCGGTCGTCGTCGCGGACGTCTCCGGCGTCGCCGGGCTCGTGCGCGACACGATCGTGCTGTCCGTCGGCTTCGGGAAGACGCCGCACGGCCGCGTGCTGCACCGGTTCGGCATCCTCAACACCCCGGGCGCCGAGGCCATGCTGCTCGACGCCGTCGGGGCGACGCGGCGGCGTCTCCACGTCGTCTCGTGCTTCACGGCAGGTGACCTCGACCCCGAGCGACTGCGCGGCGCGGGCGCCCGGCTGCTCGCCGAGGTGCTCGACCTGGCCGAGCAGCGCAGTGGCGCCGCCGACCAGGTCACGCTAGGCAACGGCGTCGACCTCGGCGGCAGCCCCGACCGGCTCGTCCTGGACCTCGCCGAGCGGCTCTGGCGCGCGGGGCTCGTCGTCGAGACCGACTACGGCATCGGCGACGGCGACCGCATCCCGCTCGTCGTCGGCCACCCGGACCTGCCCGGCGAGCTCCTCGTCGCCGTGCTCACCGACGACGCGGCCTACGTCGCCGAGCGCAGCGTCCGCGTGCGCGACCGGCAGGTCGCCGAGCGGCTCGAGCGCATCGGCTGGACGGTCGCGCAGGTCTGGTCCGCCGCCGCGTTCCTCGACCCCGCCAAGGAGGCCGAGCGCATCCGGCGGGTCGTGCAGGCCGTGCGCGACGCGCGGCTCCCGGAGACGGGCGGCGTCGCGCAGACGGGCGGGGGCGACAGGATCGTCGTCGTGCCGGTGATCGACGACGACGAGCAGCACGGCGACGAGGACCTGTAGCCCGCCGGTGGGACCATGGGACGCGTGAGCACGACCGCCGACCCGAGCCCCGACCCGCGGCACCTGCCCGACGACGCGCGTGACCGTCCCGAGCCCGAGGCCGAGCCCGAGGCCGAGACCGGGCGCCGTCGGCGTCCGCGGCGGGCCGTGCGGCGGGGGACCGAGAGCACGGTGGTGCCCGGCACGAGCGCCGACGAGCGGGCCGAGGGCTGGGGCGACGAGTCAGCCCCCCGCCGCGGCGCGCCGGGCGAGAACGACGACCGCCTGCTGGGCGACGTACCGCCCCACTACGGGCGCCACTGACGGCTCGCCGGGCGACCGGCTGAGCGGCGTCAGAGGTGCCGCGGGGGCGTCGGCCCGCCGGGCGTCGTCCCGCCGGGCGCCGCGCCGGGGCCGCTGCCGGCCTGGGCGGCGAGGAGGTCGCGGATCTCCTGGAGCACGCGCACGTCCTCGGCAGGTGCCTCGGGCTCGGGCTCCTCGTCCTTCTTGCGGCGCTCCGCGAGCTTGTTCATCGGCAGGACGATGACGAAGTAGAGGGCGATGGCGATGATGAGGAACTGGAGGATCGCGTTGAGGACCCCGCCGACGGAGATGACGGAGGGCGGGATGTCCTTCGCCTCGTTCCCCGCGCGCAGCGTGATGTCCCACAGGCCGGTGAGGTCGGGCTTGCCGAAGATCGCCCCGATGAGGGGGTTGATGAAGTCCTCGACGATCGCCGTGACGACGCCGGAGAACGCGGCCCCGATGACGACGCCGACCGCCAGGTCGATCGCGTTGCCCCGGAGCACGAACTCCTTGAACCCTTGGAACACGCCCTTCATGTGCTGCTTCCCTCTCCTGTCGACGGGCACGCGTGGCGGCGGCGCCACCAGACGTGCACGCGCGATCCTGCCAACGGGCGCGGCGAGCGGCAACGGCTTCGCCCGGCGGGTCGGCGGTCTCGTGGTGTCGTCACGGGACCAGGACGGCCGTGACGGGGGCGTGCCCGGTCCGTGCCGCCAGCCGGACGGCCTCCTCGGGGCGTACCGCGACGAGCGTCACGACGTCGGAGCCTGACCCACCGGTGCCGAGCAGGCCGCCGCCGTCGTCGGGCTCGGGTGCCGGCACGACGACCGCGGCGCGGGCCAGGTACGGGTCGTCCGGGGGAGCGGACCCCGTCTCCGCGGGTTCCGTGGGCGCCGGGGCGAGCGCGGGGTCGCCCGCGGCCAGCAGGTCGACGCGGTCACCCGGCCCGAGGAGCGCGGCGACGCCCGGGTCGAGCCGGACGGGCGCGACCACGGTCCCGTCGGGCGCCCCGGCGGCGAGCTCTCCTCCCGCGACGAGGCCGTCCTGGAGGAGCGTGCCTTCCGGCAGGGCGACGGTCGCGCGGCGTCCGACGACGTCGTCGGCCCGGGCCGGTGCCCCGGCGGGCAGGAGGGAGGCCGGGACGTGGTCCACCCGCACGTCGGGTGCCGCGAGCGTGGTGCCGGGCGGCACCGCGCGGGCCGTCACGACGGCGGGAGCCGTCGGCGGGGGCGGGGGCCGCAGCGCGCCGACGACGACCGACGCGGCGAGCCCGCAGCACAGCGCGGCGACCACGAACCGGGACCGCCCCCACAGGCCGTGCAGCAGCCGCCGCCGGGCGGCGGCGCGGCCGGGGTGGGCTGACGGGCCGGGCGGGCGGGAGGAGCGAGGCATGGCGCGACGGTAGCCGCGCGCGGCGGGCCGGTGGCCGCGGTGCGCGGCGGTCTGTGGACGACGCGGCGCGCGGCCCGCGCACCGTGAGCCGGCCGACCCGCTGTGGTCGGCCGCGCACCGGTGCGGCGCCGACGCCGGAGCCCGGGCGCGTCAGGGGCGAGCGACCCGGCGGCGCCGCGTCAGGTCAGGACGACGCGGCAGAGCTGCTCGACGCGCCGCCCGAGCTCGTGCCGCCCGACGACGAGGACGACGACGAGGACGACGACGCGCTGGACGTCGAGGCGGCGGGCGCCGTCGACGTCTTCCCGCCGGACCGCGAGTCCGTGCGGTAGAAGCCGGAGCCCTTGAACGTCACGCCCACGGAGGAGAACACCTTGCGCAGGCGGCCCGAGCACTCGGGGCACACCGTGAGGGCGTCGTCGCTGAACGACTGGTGGATGTCGAAGGCGTGACCGCAGGCGGTGCAGGTGTAGGCGTAGGTGGGCACGGGTTCTCCTCGTTCACGAGACGGCCGTCGAGGCGGCCACCGGCGGGTCGGGATCGGGACGGTCTCGGCCTGGTCGACGGTGTCAACACCGCCTGGCACTCGAAACTTCCGAGTGCTAATCATACGCGGACCGGCGCCCGGGCAGGGCCGGGGTAGTCTCGCATCCGTGTCTGCGCACGAACCCGCCGAGGCCCCCGCCGGTGACCCCGCCACCGGTGCCGACCCCGCGACCCCGGGCGAGGCTGCGGCCCCGCCGCGGCGCCGTCGCCGGTCCGCGCGCCGGCGCGTCCTGATCGGCGTGGCGGCGCTGCTCGTCGTCGCGCTCGTCGCGGGTGCCGCGTTCGTCGTGGTCACCGTCCGGCGCCCGCTCCCGCAGGCGTCCGGCGAGATCTCCGTGCCCGGCCTCGGCAGCGAGGTGACCGTGCTGCGCGACGCCCAGGGCGTGCCGCAGATCTACGCCGACACCCCCGAGGACCTCTTCCGCGCCCAGGGCTACGTCCAGGCGCAGGACCGCTTCTTCGAGATGGACTACCGCCGGCACGTCACGTCGGGGCGGCTCGCCGAGCTCGTCGGCGACAACCCGGACGCGATCGCCGCCGACACCGTGACGCGCACGTTCGGCTGGCGCCAGGTCGCGGAGGAGGAGTGGGACGTCGTCTCCCCCGAGACGAAGGCGTACCTCCAGGCGTACGCGGAGGGCGTGAACGCCTACCTGGAGAACCGCAGCCCGTCGGAGATCGCGCTCGAGTACACGGTGCTCGGGCTGCAGGTCGACGTCGCCGAGCCCGAGCCCTGGGACCCGGTCGACTCGCTCGCATGGCTCAAGGCGATGGCCTGGGACCTGCGCGGCAACTACGACGACGAGCTCGACCGCGCGCTGGCCTACGGCACGCTCCAGGACACGGCGCGCGTCGCGGAGCTGTTCCCCGCCTACCCGTCCGAGCTCAACGCGCCGATCCTCGACCCCGGCGAGCTCGAGAACCCGCAGCAGGTCGCGCTCGACCTGGGCCCGCAGGCCCGCGCCGAGTACGGCTCCGACCACCTCCAGGCCGCGCTCGAGGCCGCGGACCGCGCGCTCGGCGCCGTCCCCGTGCTGATCGGGCGCGGCGAGGGCACCGGCTCGAACTCGTGGGTCGTCTCCGGCGAGCACACGGCGTCGGGCAAGCCGATCCTCGCGAACGACCCGCACCTCGCCCTCGGGGCGCCCGGCATCTGGGCGCAGGTCGGGCTGCACTGCAACGAGGTCTCCCCGGCGTGCGGGTTCGACGTCGCGGGCTTCTCGTTCGCCGGCTTCCCCGGCGTGGTCATCGGGCACAACGCCCAGCTCGCCTGGGGCCTGACGAACATGGGCGCCGACGTCACCGACTTCTTCGTCGAGCGCGTGCGCGACGACACCTACCTGCGCGGCGACGAGTGGGTCCCGCTGGAGACCCGCACCGAGACGCTGCGCGTCGCCGGGGGCGACGACGTCGAGATCGAGGTCCGCTCGACGCTCCACGGGCCGATCGTCTCCGAGGCGATCCCGGCGACGGACGCGGCCGTCGACACGCCCGCCCTGGACACGCGGCTGGGGGAGTACGCCGTCGCGCTCCAGTGGACCGCGCTCGATCCGGGCCGCACCGCCGACGCCGTCTTCGCGTTCAACCTCGCGCAGGACGCCGAGGACATGCAGGCGGCCGCCGCGCTCTTCGAGGTGCCGGCCCAGAACATCGTCTTCGCGACCGCGGACGGCCACATCGGCTACCAGGCGCCCGGGAAGATCCCCGTGCGCCAGGCGGTCCCCGACGCCGAGGTGCCCTCCGACGGCACGTGGCCGCGCGACGGCTCCGACGAGCGCTACGACTGGCAGGGCTACGTCCCCAGCGAGCAGATGCCGCGCGTCGTGGACCCGGCCGAGGGCTTCATCGTGGCCGCCAACCAGGCGGTGCTGCCGGACGGCGTCGCGCCGTTCCTCACGACCGACTGGGACTACGGGTACCGCTCGCAGCGCATCCGCCAGCTCCTGGAGGCCGAGATCTCGGCCGGGCGCACGGTGGACGTCGACACGATGAACGAGATCCAGGTCGACGACCGCAGCCCGTACGCCGAGGTGCTCGTCCAGCCCCTGCTCGAGCAGGAGATCGACGACGACTTCGCCGCCGAGGGCCAGCAGCTCCTCGCGGACTGGGACTACCGGACCGACACCGACTCCGCCGCGGCGGCGTACTTCGCGGCCGTGTGGCGGAACCTGCTCCAGCTCACCTTCTGGGACGACCTGCCCGAGTCGGCGCGGCCGGGTGGCGGCAGCCGCTGGCTCGCCGTCGTGCAGAACCTCCTCGAGAACCCGACCGACCCGTTCTGGGACGACCGCCAGACGGTCAGCGTCGTCGAGACGCGCGACGAGGTGCTCACGCAGGCGCTCGTCTCCGCGCGCCTCGACCTCACCGTCGAGCAGAGCAAGCAGCCGTCGGACTGGGCGTGGGGCAAGATCCACGTGCTCGCCCTCAAGCACCCTGTGCTGGGCGGCGAGTCGGTCCCGGGGCCGGTGCGCGACTACGTCAACCCGACCCCGGTCGGCATGCCCGGTGGGTCGTCGATCGTCAACGCGACCGCGTGGGACGCCGCGTCCGGGTCGTTCGACGTGACGGCCGGGCCGTCGATGCGCATGGTCGTCGACCTCGGCGACCTCGACCGCTCGACGTGGGTGACCGTCACGGGCACCTCCGGGCACCCGGCGTCGAAGCACTACGCGGACCAGCTGAAGACGTGGTCCCGCGGCGAGACGTACGCGTGGCCGTTCTCCACCGAGGCGGTCGCCGAGGCGAGCAAGGACGAGCTCACCCTCGTGCCGTAGCGGAGCCGCCGGCGCGTCCGCCCCGTGCGCGGGCGCGGTGGCGGACGGCGCGGCTCGCTACGGCAGCCAGCGCCAGCCGAGGGGCGTCGCGACGGCGTCGACCGTGCGGTCGTGCGGCTCGACCGGCAGCGGTCGGTCGCTCGCGTCGTAGACCTCCTCCGGGAACACGACGGCCACGACCTTGGTGCCGGGGCGCACGTGCTCGAGCGCGCGGTCGTACCACCCGCCGCCCTGGCCGAGCCGGACGCCGCGCGAGTCGACGGCGAGCGCGGGCGCGACGACGACGTCGGCCTCGGCGATGGCCTCCGGACCCAGGGTCGGGGTGCCGGGCTCGGGCGGGCGCCCGGGCGCGCGGACCTGGAGGTCGGCGGGCCCGTCGTAGACCGCCCAGTCCCGCTGGAGCCCCGCGCCGAGCACGGGGAGCAGCAGGCGGACGCCGCGCGCGGCGAGGCGCTCGAGCATCGCCGACGTGCCGGGTTCACCCGGGCGCGCGGCGTAGGTCGCGACGCACGTGGCGGCGGCGACCTCGGGGATGGTCTCGACGACGTCGGCGATGGCGGCGTCCGCTTCCTTGCGGAGCCGCTCCGACCGCGCCTGACGGTGGGTGCGGATGGCCTTGCGGAGGATCTCCTTCGCGTCCTCGGCTTCGATGCTTCCGTGCAGGGGGTATGGCTGGACCGGGCCACTCATGTCCCTATTGTCACCCGGCGCGCGCGTCCGCGCCGACGCCGCGCGGGTGACCTTCGGCCCCGGAGGCCCGGAGCGGGTTCCGCGGACGCGTCCCGGGTGCCTATGATCGGAGGGAGCCAGTAGTTCGGACTCCTGACAAATGGGTCGCCGTCCGACAGAGGTGCCGACAGTGAGGACGCCATGACCGCGACGACCGCGAACCCCACCGAGACCACCCCACGAGGGGGCGCCCACCCGAGGACCGGTCGTGCCGCCGTCGTGCTCGCCGCGGGCCACGACGACGCGTCGCGCGAGCTCCTGTCGCGGCCCTTGGGCGACGCGACGGTCGTCGAGCTGGCGGTCGCGAACGTCCGCCGCGTCGTCGACGCGGGCCGCATCGTCGTGGTCGTGTCGCCCGACGACCCGACCGTGCGCGAGCTGCTCGGCGAGGACGTCGTCTACGTGGAGCAGGAGTCGCCGCTCGGCACGGGCGACGCGGTCCTCGCGGCGCGCGAGGCGGTCGCGTCGGTGCTCGGGCCGGGCGTCGACGAGCCGGTCCTCGTCGCCTACGCGGACACGCCGCTGCTGCGCTCCGAGTCGCTGCTCGGGCTGCTGACGCGCCACACCCTCACGGGCGCGGACCTGTCGCTGCTCTCCGCCGTAGTCGACGACCCGGACGGCTACGGGCGCGTGGTCCGCGCCGGGGGCGAGATCACGGCGATCCTCGAGTCGTCCGAGGTCGCCGACGCCGCGCCCGAGCCGCGCACCGAGATCAACGTGGGCGCGTACGTCGCGGCGCCCCGCCTGCTGTTCGGCGAGCTCGAGCGCATGGCGGCCGACGGCGAGCACCGGCTCACCGAGCTCGCGCGCCGCGTCATCGGGGCGGGCAAGCGCATCTCGTCCTACCGCATCGTCGACGTGGACGAGGTCCGCGGCATCAACACCCCGGACGAGCTCGCCCAGGCGGCGGACATCGTCCTCAAGCGCCTGTTCGTGCCGAAGAAGAACACGGACACGAAGATCGTGTTCGGCACCGGCGGCTGGCGCGCGGTCATCGGCGAGGGCTACACGCTCGCCAACGTGCGCCGGCTGTGCCAGGCCATCGCGAACGAGACGATCCGCCGCGGGCTGGACGGGAAGGGCGTCGTCATCGGCGGCGACCGCCGCTTCCTCTCGCGCGAGTCGGCCATCGCCGCGGCCGAGGTCTTCGCGGGCAACAACATCGCCGTGACCCTCCTGCCCGACGACGTCCCGACCCCGCTCGTGACCTTCGCCGCGCCCTACCTCGGGGCGGCCTACGGCATCATCGTCACCTCGAGCCACAACCCGCCCGAGTGGAACGGCATGAAGGTGTTCCGCCAGGACGGCTCGCTCCCGCTCGACGACGAGACGGACCGCTACCAGGACGAGGCGAACGCGCTGTCGGTCGACGACGTCATCACGCTCGACATCGACGTGGCCCGCCGCACGGGCGTCGTCGTCGACCGGTCGCTCACGGACCCGTACGTCGACGCGATCGAGCGGATCATCGACGTCGAGGCCGTGCGCGGCTCGGACCTGCAGGTCGTCGTGGACCCGATGTACGGCACGAGCCAGCTCACGCTCGGCACCATCCTGTCCGACATGCGCGTGCGGTCGGAGTTCATCCACGCGGCGCACAACCCGCTGTTCGGCGGCGTCGCGCCGGCACCGGACCTCCAGCGCCTCAGCACGCTCGTGACGATGATCCAGCAGGGCGGCGGCCGCTACGACCTCGGCATGGCGACGGACGGTGACTCGGACCGCATCGGGATCGTCGACGAGACGGGCGAGTACATCTCGACGAACGACCTGCTCCTCCTCCTGTACTGGTACCTGCACGAGGTCCGCGGGGAGAAGGGCGGCGTGGTGCGCAACCTCGCGACGACGCACCTGCTCGACCGGCTCGCGGCGCACTTCGGCGAGGAGTCGCGCGAGGTCAGGGTCGGGTTCAAGCACGTCACCGCGGGCATGGCGGAGATCGGCGCCGTGCTCGGCGGCGAGTCGTCCGGTGGCCTGACGATCCGCGGCTGGATCCTCGGCAAGGACGGCATCTTCGCGTGCGCCCTCGTGGCCGAGATGCTGGCGCGCACGGGCAAGCGGATCTCCGAGCTGCGCGCGATGCTCTACGAGATCACCGGCCGCCTGTACACGCTCGAGGCGGGCGTGCCGGCCACCCCGGAGATGCGCGTCGAGGTGCCGCGCCGGCTCGAGGCGCAGCCCCTCACGCACGTCGGGCCGTACCCGGTCGTCTCGGTCTCCCACCTGGACGGCACCAAGATCCTCCTCGAGAACGACAACTGGGCGCTCCTGCGGTTCTCCGGGACCGAGCCCGTCCTGCGCATGTTCGTCGAGGCGGACACCCCCGAGAAGGCCGCCGAGCTCCTCGAGTGGCTGCAGGGGTTCGTCACCGCCGGCGTCTGACGCCCGCGCCCCCACCCGGCACCCCCGCCGCACCCAGCCCCCAGCCCCACCCCAGGACAGGAACCAGAGCAACGATGCGCTACGGCCACTTCGACACCGCGCACGACGAGTACGTCGTCGAGCGCCCCGACGTCCCCGTCTCGTGGACGAACTACCTCGGCACCCGGGACATGTGCACGGTCCTGTCGCACCACGGCGGCGGGTACTCGTACTACAAGAGCTCGCAGTACGGGCGCATCTCGCGCTTCCGCCAGAACGGGGTGCCGCTCGACCGCCCCGGCCACTACGTCTACCTGCGCGACGACGCGGACGGCGACTACTGGTCGGTGTCCTGGCAGCCGGTCGGCAAGCCGTTCGTCGGGCCGGACGAGGAGCTCGACCCGGCCGGCGGCGCGGGGCGCTGGACCACGCGCCACGGCCTGAGCTACACGACCTTCCGCTCCGAGTACAAGGGCATCGACGCCGAGCAGACGGTCTTCATCCCGCTCGACGACGACGTCGAGCTGTGGGACGTGCGCGTCACCAACACGACGGACGAGGTGCGCGAGCTCACCGTCGGGTCGTACGTGGAGTTCTCGTTCCACACGATCACGATCGACAACCAGAACCTGCAGATGTCGCTCTACGCGTCCGGCTCCTCGTACGAGGACGGGATCATCGAGTACGACTTCTACTACGAGCCCTGGACGTACCACTACTTCGCGTCGAGCGAGACGCCGTCGTCGTACGACTCGCTGCGCGACAGCTTCATCGGCCCGTACCGCACCGAGAGCAACCCGGTCGCGATCGAGCGGGGCGAGGGCTCCAACGCGAGCGCGACGACGCAGAACCACTGCGGCGCGCTGCTGCACAAGGTGACGCTCGCGCCGGGCGAGACCAAGCGCCTCGTCTTCATGCTCGGCTACGGCTCGCGCGACGCGGTCGGGCGCGCGATCCAGGCGAAGTACTCGGACGTCGCGGCCGTCGACCACGAGCGCGAGCGCCTGCGCGACTACTGGCGCGCCAAGCAGGACAAGCTGCGCATCCGCACGCCCCACGAGGGCATGAACACGATGATCAACGCCTGGACGCTGCTCCAGGCGGAGACGTGCGTCGTGTGGTCGCGGTTCGCGTCGTTCGTCGAGGTGGGCGGGCGCGCCGGGCTCGGCTACCGCGACACGGCGCAGGACGTCATGAGCGTCATCCACTCGAACCCGACGAAGACGCGGCAGCGCATCGTCGAGCTCCTGCGGGCCCAGACGGAGGCCGGCTACGGTCTGCACCTGTTCGACCCCAAGGCGTTCGACCCCGACGCGGAGAAGCTGCCCGACGTCCCGTCGCCGACGATCGTCCCGACGGTCGACCCGAAGGACCTCATCCACGGCCTCGAGGACACGTGCTCCGACGACCACCTGTGGCTCGTGCCGTCGGTCGTGGAGTACGTCAAGGAGACGGGCGACCGCGCGTTCCTCGACCTGGAGATCCCGTTCGCCGAGGGCACGCCCGCGACCGTCTACGACCACCTCGTCCGCGCGCTCGAGTTCTCCGCCGAGCAGGTGGGCCAGAACGGCGTCGCGCTCGGCCTGCGCGCCGACTGGAACGACTGCCTCAACCTCGGCGGCGGCGAGACGTCGCTCGTGACCTTCCTCCACGCGTGGGCGATCGGCGCGTTCCTCGAGGTCGCGGAGCCGCTCGCGGCGGCGGGCGACGAGCGCGCCGAGGCGGACGTCGTCCGGTTCACGGCGGAGCGCGAGCGCATCGCGAAGGTCGCGGACGCGCAGCTCTGGGACGGGCGCTGGTGGATCCGCGGCTACACGCGCGACGGCGTGAAGATCGGCTCGGCGCAGAACGACGAGGGCAAGATCTTCCTCGAGCACCAGGCCTGGCCCGTCATCGCGGGCATCACGAGCCAGGAGCGCGGCGAGGCGTCGATGGACGCGGTGCGCGAGCTCCTCGGCTCCGAGTACGGCAACCACCTCAACTGGCCGGCGTTCACGAAGGTCGACGACACGGTCGGCTTCGTGACGCGCGTGTACCCGGGCATCAAGGAGAACGCCGCGATCTTCTCCCACCCGAACGCGTGGCCGATCATCGCCGAGGCGATGCTGGGCCGCGGCGACGAGGCGGTGCAGTTCTACGACGCGATCCTGCCGTACCACCAGAACGACAACATCGAGGTCCGCGGGGCGGAGCCCTACGCGTACGTCCAGTTCCTCTACGGCCGCGACCACGAGTGGTTCGGCAAGGCGCAGAACCCGTGGCTCACGGGCACGGCCGGCTGGATGTACACCGCCGTGACCAAGTACGTGCTCGGCGTCCGCCTCGCGCTCGACGGCCTGGTCGTCGACCCGTCGATCCCGAAGGACTGGGACGGGTTCGAGGTGCGTCGCGAGTGGCGCGGCGCCGTCTACGACATCGAGGTCCGCAACCCGGACCACGTGTCGAAGGGCGTGCGCTCGGTGACGGTCGACGGCGTCGAGCACGACCCGGCGACCCCGATCCCGGCGCTGCCCGCGGGCACGGAGGCGAAGGTCGTCGTCACGCTGGGCTGAGGACGGGGCTGAGCAGGGGTCTGAGCACGGGGACACCACTGGGTGCCCGCGTCACCGGTCGGTGGCGCGCGGGCGTCCGGTGGTGTCACCCTGTGCACCGAGGGCCGGGCGCACCGCCGGTCCTCGTCGCCAAGCCCACCGACAGGCCGAGGACGGTACACCGCCGCATGACCCACAAGATCGCCCGCGGCTGGACCGTCGCCAAGCCGTGGCCCGTGACGCTGCGGGACGACACGCTGGGCGGGTCCGTCGTCCTGCGCCCGCTACGGCGTCGGGACGCGAACGCCTGGATGCGCCTGCGCGCCCGCAACGCGGACTGGCTGGAGCGGTGGGAGGGCACGTCCCCGCGCCCCGGCACGCCGGGCGGGCCGCCAGCGTTCGCGGAGTACGTCCGGGTCCTCTCGGCGCAGGCGCGCGCCGGGTCGTCGCTGCCGTTCGCCGTCGAGCTGGACGGCGAGCTCGTCGGCCAGCTCACGGTGTCGTCCATCACGTACGGCTCGCTGTGCGGCGCGAGCATCGGCTACTGGGTGAGCGAGCACGTCGCGGGCCGCGGCGTCATCCCGACCGCCGTCGCGATGGCCACGGACTACTGCTTCACGATCCTCGGGCTGCACCGGATCGAGATCAACATCCGCCCGGAGAACGGCCCGAGCCTGCGCGTCGTGGAGAAGCTGGGGCTGCGCGACGAGGGGGTCCGCGAGCGCTACCTGCACATCCAGGGGGAGTGGCGCGACCACCGGACGTTCGCCGTCACGAGCGAGGAGGTCCCGGACGGCCTCCTCGCGCGCTGGCAGGCGACACGCCGCGAGAGCATCTGAGCCGCCCGACACGCCGGGGCGCGTGCGGAGCGTGGCCGCGGGCCTCGCCTACGGTCGTGATGTGGAATCGGCCTCGGGGATCGTCGCGCTCGCGGTGTTCCTGCTGTGGGTCGGCTTCTACGTCCCGCACCGGGTGCGTCACCGGCAGCAGCTGCTGGACGCGCGCACGGACGACCGCTTCTCCGGCTCCCTGCGCGTCCTGGCCGTCGCCGGCCCGGGCGGCGGGGGGTTCGACCGCTGGGACGCCCGGCTCGACGGCGTCACGACCGTCGCGGCGATCGCCTCCGGTCCCGCCGGAGCCGGAGGGCGCCCCCTGCTCGGGGCAGCCGGGACGCAGAGCCGGTCCGAGGGCCGGACGCACGACGAGGAGGGAACGCACGCCATGGGGAGCACCGTCAGCGCGTCACCCTCGCGCGGGGCACCGCCGCGCCGTCAGCCGGCCTCCGAGCAGTCCCGCCTCGAGCTCCTCGAGCGGCGCGCCGCCGCCGCGCGCCGTCGTCTCGCGCTCACGGTCGTGCTGCTCCTCGCGACCGTCGGGGTGTGGGTCGTCGTCGCGCTCGGGCTCGTCCCGTGGTGGGCGGGAGTGGTCCCGACGGCGTTCCTCGGGCTCGTGCTCGTGCTCGGCCGTCGTGCGGTGCTCGCCGCCCAGCGGTCCGACGCCGCGTGGCTGGCCGAGCGTCGTGCCGCGGCCCGCGCGGCGCGCGGCGCCGTGCTCGGCGCACCGCCCGCCCCCCGGGGCGCGCGCCCGCGCGTCACCGGGCGCGCCGTGCACGGGTCGCAGGTGAGCACGCAGATGATCCCGCGCGTCACGCCGCAGGACCTCGCGCGGGCGAACGCTGCGGCCTCAACGGACGCCGGCGCGCCGGCCACGACGGGCGCGTCGTCCCGCGAGCGGGCCACCGCGTCCGGTCCGGCCGAGGGTCCCGCGTCCGAGGAGCCCGCCCCAGCGGCCGACGACCCGACCACCGCTCGCGAGACGACCCCGGTCGTCGAGGTCGAGGCCGTCGACGCGGAGCGCGTCCCGACGGGCCGCGCGTGGGACCCCGTGCCCGTGCCCCCGCCGACGTACACCATGAAGCCCACGGCGCCCCGCCGCGAGCCCGCCCCGCTCACGGACGACGACGTCGTCTCGCCCACGGTGTCGGCCCGCGTCGAGCCGGTGGTGGCCGCCGACGCCCGGTCCGGCGCCCCGACCCCGGCCGCGGGCGACGAGCGCAAGCCGTCCACGGAGACGCTCGGCCTGGACCTCAACGAGATCCTGGCGCGCCGTCGGGCGGCAGGGCAGTAGACCCCCTGGGGGCGGCCGGTTTGCGAGACCCCGCCCTCGGGGTGCTAATCTGTTCCTCGCTTGAGGGGCTATGGCGCAGTTGGTAGCGCGTCTCGTTCGCAATGAGAAGGTCGGGGGTTCGAATCCCCCTAGCTCCACCGGAGAGACCCTCGCCAGACCAGGTCGACGACCTGAGACGGCGAGGGTCTCGTCTTTTTCCCGGGGCCCCCTGCCCCGATCGCGGCCCTCGCGCTGCCGCCGACGTCGAGTGGACCTCGCGGCGCGCGAGCGAGGCGAGCGCGGTGGCCGCCGCGCCGCCGGTGCGCGCCGCACCTATCCTGGCGACGTGACCCTCACCGTGCTGGTCCCGGTCCCCGGCGGGACGTTCCGCATGGGCTCGGACCGGCACTACCCGGAGGAGGGTCCGGCCCACGACCGGCGGGTGGAGCCGTTCCTCCTGGAGCGGCACGCGGTGACGAACGCGCAGTTCGCGGCGTTCGTCGCGGACACCGGGTACGTGACGGTCGCGGAGCGTCCGCTCGACGCTGCCGATTTCCCGGGGGCCGACCCGGTGGACCTGGTGCCCGGGGGTCTCGTGTTCACCCCGACGGCGGGCCCGGTCGACCTGCGCGACTGGCGGCAGTGGTGGCGGTGGCAGCCCGGGGCGTCGTGGCGGTCGCCGCAGGGGCCGGGGTCGGGCGTCGACGACCGGCCGGACCACCCGGTGGTGCTCGTCGCGTTCGAGGACGCCTCGGCCTACGCGGAGTGGGCGGGACGGCGTCTGCCCACCGAGGTCGAGTGGGAGCGCGCCGCACGGGGTGGTCTCGACGACGCGGAGTACGCGTGGGGCGACGAGCTCGCACCGGGCGGACGCCTGATGGCCAACACGTGGCAGGGCCGGTTCCCGTACGACGACGCGGGCTGGGGCGGGACGTCGCCCGTCGGCTCGTACGAGCCGAACGGGTACGGGCTCGTGGACCTGATCGGGAACACGTGGGAGTGGACGGCGGACACGTTCACGCCGCGCCACGTCGTCCCGGGCACGCGCGGGCCCGACGCCGGTGGGCGACCGAACCTGCTGGCCCCCACGACGTCGCCGGAGGTCCTGCGCGTGACGAAGGGCGGCTCGTACCTGTGCGCGCCCGAGTACTGTCGCCGCTACCGGCCCGCGGCGCGGTCCGCGCAGTCCGACGACAGCGCGACGACGCACCTCGGGTTCCGCTGCGCCGCGGACGTCCGCTGACCGCGGGTCGGTGACCCGCTGGCGCCCGGGGACGACGAAGGCCCCCACCGAGCGGTGAGGGCCTTCGCGGAGCGGCGTGGCCGCGACGAGGTCAGGGGCAGGTGACGGGCTCGCCACGCACCTCGACGACCGTGCCCGAGGGCACGCCGGAGCACGCGTCGAGGACCTCCTGCGTCACGGCGCCGACGGTGCTGAAGAACACGATCGAGCCGATGATCGTCAGGACGAGCACGATCGCGCCGACGATGATGCCGGCGAGCGCGAGGCCGTTCTTGTAGCCCGCCTTCTTGGACTTGTTGAAGGCCACGATGCTGAGGATCAGGCCGACGATCGAGAGGCAGCCGAGGAACGACAGCACGAGGCCGACGATCCCCATCGTCTTGCCCGGGTCCTGGCCCGGGGCGGAGTACGACGGGGCGCCCGCCTGCGGTGCGCCGTACTGGGGCGCCTGCGGGGCGCCGTACTGCGGGGCCTGCGGCGGCTGCTGCGGCTCGCCGGGCTGCGGCGCGCCGTAGGCGGGCGGGCCGGACGGCGTCCCGCCGGGCTGCTGCGGGTTCTGGTCGGGCTGGTCGGGGGTCGACATGCGATCTCCTCGGCGTTCGGTCAGGGCCTGCCCAGTATGCCGGTCGGGGGCGCCGCCCGCCCTGTGATTCCGCGGCGCGCCCGGCGGCTGGTCCGGGTGGCGGGGGTCACGCCACCCCGCGGCCGGCCGGGTCCGACCATCACGAGTCCCTCACATCCCTCGGTCGGCGAGCCGCGCCGGGTACGCGATGATGGGGGGCGTGAACACTCGGAAGGTCCGATTCGTCCCTGTCGCCCTCCCCGTCGTCCTCTCGTTCGGTGCCGTCGTGGCGCTGGGCGGCTGTGCCGCGGAGACGGCGAAGGCTGACGGGCCGTCCTCGGGTGAGACCGGGCTCGTTGCCCGTGCCGCCGAGCCGAGCGACGGCGTCCTCGTGCTCGGCTCGACCGAGCCGGCGGAGCTCGCGCTGACGAGCAGCCAGGCGTTCTTCACCAACGCGCCGGTCGTCGTGCTCGCCACGGCGGACGACGAGGCCGCGCGCGCGACCGCGGCCGCGGCCGCCGTCGAGCTCGCCGCGCCCGTGCTGCTCGTGGGTGGCGCCATCTCGGACGGCGGGCTGCGCACGGAGCTGGGCCGGCTCGGCACGGTCGCCGTCGTCGAGGTGGGCGAGCCGCCCGCGCCCCCCGGCCAGGAGGACGCGGGCGAGGAGCCCGCGCGCGCGACCCTGGGCGACGTCGACGGCGTCGAGCGCGTCCTGCTGGAGGTCGGGGCGCTCCTTCCCGACGGGACGCTCGACGAGCGCGACCTCGACGAGGTCCGCGCCGCGCTGCCCGATCGGGGCGAGCCGGAGACGCTGACCGAGGTCCTGGCCCTCACGGAGCCGGGCAGCCTCGCGGTGCCGGGCGGACCGCAGTCCGCCGCCATCGCGACCGCGCGCGCCGCGGGCGCCGTGCCGCTCGAGGTGCCGCAGGGCGACCCGCGGGCGTCCGCCGAGGTCGTGGACGCGATCTCGGCGGCGAAGGCGCTCGCCGTCGTCGGTATCGGCGCGAGCTTCGGCACGGCCGACGACCTCACGTGGCGGCTGCGGTCGGCCGAGGCGGGCGACCTGCTCCCCAGCGGTTCGCAGCTCGTCCTGGCCGACGGCGTCCGGTACGTCGCGGTGGAGGCCGACGCCGTGACGTCGGGCCTCGTCGCGGTGGGGGAGCGCTCGGCGACGGAGGCCGTCGAGCGTGCGCAGGAGGCGGCGGCGGCGTACGCCGAGGCCGCCCCGGACGACGTGGTGGTCCCGGTGCTCGAGGTGCCGGCGACGCGGGCGTCGTCGAACCCGGGCGCGGACCGCGACTACTCGACGGAGATCCCCGCCGAGGAGCTCGTCCCGCTCGTCGACACCGCGGCCGCCGCGGGGGTGCTCGTCGTGCTGCGCCTGGAGCCCGGCCGCGCGAGCTTCGACGAGCAGGTCGCCGAGTACGCGGACCTGCTCGCGCGCCCGACCGTGGGCGTCGCGCTCGCGGTCGACGCGCGCCGCGCGGGCGAGGGGTCCCGGGCCGGCACGGTGGGCGCGGCGGAGCTCAGCGCCGCGATCGGCGCCGTCGGGGAGGTCGTGCGCACGCAGGGCCTGCCGCAGAAGCTCGTCGTCGTGCAGCGACCCGACGCCGACGCGGTGCTCGACGCCGCCACGCTCGACGTGGGTGCGGGCGAGGCGGCCGTCGTGCTGCAGCCGACGGCGCAGGCGGGGTTCGGCGCCCGCGCACGCGAGTGGGGCACGCTGCTCGACGATGTGCCGGCAGGCGTGGTGGGCGGCTGGACCACGGGTTCGGCGGACCCGGCGCGGGACGTCGAGGGCGTCCTGTCGCTCGACCCGAGCCCGCGCTACGTGGCGCCGTCGCGCTGACGATCCGCTCCGCAGGGCACTTGGTCGGTCCCGTGCGCGCGGGTTAGGGTGTGTCGCTCGCAAAAGCCGAATCGATTCGACCAGACCCAGACGACGAGGTACCTGATGGTCTCGATCATCCCCCAGCCCCTGCACGTCGAGCCCGGTGAGGGCCACGTGCCCGTCGGTGCCCTGGAGGTCCACGCGGTCGGTCTCGACGGCGCCGCCCCCTGGCTCGCCGACCTCGCCGCGAGCGTCCTCTCCGGCCTCGACGGCGTCACCGCGACCCATGACGACCCCGCCGCCGTCGCGGTTCCCGCCACGGACGGGGAGCGCACCGCGCTCGTCCTGCGCGTCGACGGGGCGGCCGGGCCGGAGGGCTCCACGAGCCCCGAGCGCTACAGCCTCGTCGTCGACGCCGCCGGCGTCACCGCCACGGCGCCCGGGCCGGCCGGGCTGCTCCACGCGGTGCAGACGCTGCGCCAGCTCGTCGTCGCGCCGGGTGACGGGGCGTCCGCGCGGGTGCCGCACGTCGTCGTGCACGACGCGCCGCGCTACCCCTGGCGCGGTCTCTCCGTGGACGTGGCGCGCACGTTCTTCGGGCTCGACGCGCTGCGGGCCGTGGTCGACGTCGCGGCGGCGTACAAGCTCAACGTGCTGCACCTGCACCTCACCGACGACCAGGGCTGGCGCATCGAGTCGCCGTCGCGGCCCGAGCTCGCCAAGCTCTCCTCGGGCGGCGACACCTCCGGCGGGACGGGCGGCCACCTGTCCCTCGCCGACTTCCGCGCCCTGCAGGACCACGCGGCCGAGCGCTTCGTGCGCGTCGTGCCGGAGATCGACGTGCCGGGCCACATCAACGCGGCGACCCACGTGTACGGCGACCTCATGCCCGACGGCGTCCCCACGGACGCCTACCACGGCATCGAGGTGGGCTTCTCGCGCCTGACGTTCGACCTCCCGGCCACCGAGCCCTTCCTGCGCGACGTCTTCACGGACCTCGCCCACGCGACCGACGGCGAGCACGTGCACCTCGGCGGCGACGAGGTGCTGAAGATGGAGCCCGCCGAGTACGCGCGCTTCGTCGAGCTGTGCGAGCGGCTGATCCTCGAGGCGGGCAAGAAGCCGGTCGCGTGGCAGGAGGCGGCGAAGGCGCCCCTGCGCCCGGGCACCCTCGTGCAGTACTGGGACACCCACCCCATGGACCTCACGTACCTCGTCGACGCGGCCAGGGCGGGAGCGCGCGTCATCATGTCGCCCGCGAACCGCGTCTACCTCGACATGAAGTACACGGCCGACTTCCCGCTCGGGCAGGAGTGGGCGGGGCTCGTCGAGGTCCGCGACGCGTACGACTGGGAGCCCGAGCAGGTGGTCCCCGGGCTCCCGGCCGACTCGATCGAGGGCGTGGAGGCCGCGGTCTGGACGGAGCGCATCCCCACGCTCGACGCGCTGTTCACGATGCTCCTGCCGCGCCTGAGCGCCGTCGCGGAGGTCGCCTGGACGGCCCCCGACCGCAAGGACTGGGACGACTACCGCCGACGCGTCGCCCGCGAGGCGCACGCGTGGCGCCGCTCGGGCACCCCCTTCCATCCCTCGGTGCAGGTCGACTGGTGACGCGGGCGGGCGACGCCCGCGGGGTGGTGGACGTCACCGGGGAAAACCCCTCCAGCGGTCGCGAGGCGGGCGGCCGCTGACGGACCATCGATCGATGGCCTTCGTGACCTTCTCCGCCGCCCGCCACGACGACCCGTCCGGAACTCCCTCCTCGACCCCACGCCCCGGTCCCCGCGCGCGCCGCGACGGCCCGCGCCGCCGTGCGGTCACGCTCGCCGCGACGCTGGCGCTGGCGACCGCGCTCGCCGGGTGCACGGGCGGCGACCCGGACCCCGCCGCGAGCAGCACGGGGCCTGCCGCCGAGGCCGAGCCCGACGGCGCCCGCGCCGCGACGCCCGAGGGCGTCCTCACCCTCACCGAGGAAGGCCCCGCCGCGCTCGCGCTCGCGGCGAGCCGCACGTTCTTCGCGACCGCGCCGGTCGCGGTCGTCGTGCCGGCCGACGCCGCCGAGGACGCGACCGCGGTCGGCGTCGCCACGGCGCTCGCCGAGCGGGTCGTCGCGCCCGTCCTGGTCGCGGGGGACGACGCGGCGCTCGCCGAGGAGCTGACCCGCCTCGACGCCGCCGAGGCGGTCGTCGTCGCGCCGGAGGGGACGAGCGTCCCCGGCCTCGACGACGTGACCACGGTGCACGTCGACCCGGCGGCCGTCGCGCCCGACGGCGCCGTCGACGAGGAGTCGCTCGCGGGCGCCGCCGACCTCGCGGTCCAGGACCTCCCGGCGTCGGGCGACGCCCAGACGTCGACCGGCGTCCTCGCGCTGACGGACCCCGACGCCGGGGCCGCGGCCCGACCGGCGGCCGCGACGGCCCGCGCGTCGGGCGCGACGGTCGTCGACGCCCCCGGCGGCGACCCGCGCACCACGTCCGAGGCCGTCCAGGCGGTCGCGGCGGCCGGGGCGACGGCGACCGTCGGCCTCGGGGCGTCGTTCGGCAGCCCCGACGACCTCGGGTGGCGCGTCGAGGCGGCCGCTACGGGCACGGAGCTGCCCGGCGGCGGGCAGCTCGCCCTGCCCGGCAAGCGCTACGTCGCGCTCTACGGGTCGCCGGGGGCGCCGGTGCTCGGCGTGCTCGGCGAGCAGGACGTCGCCGCGACGATCGCGCGCGCCCAGGAGCACGCGGCCTGGTACCAGGGCTTCACGGACGAGCCCGTGGTGCCGACGCTCGAGATCATCACGACGGTCGCGTCGGGGTCCGCGGGCTCCGACGGCAACTACTCGAACGAGCGCGCCGCCGACCTCGTGCGGCCCTACGTGGACGCCGCGCGCGAGGCGGGGGTGTACGTCGTGCTGGACTTCCAGCCGGGCCGCACGGACTTCCTCACGCAGGTGCGCGCGTACGAGGACCTCGTCGCGCAGCCGCACGTCGGTGTCGCGCTCGACCCGGAGTGGCGCCTCGGCCCCGACCAGGTGCACCTCGCCCAGATCGGCTCCGTCGGGGTCGACGAGGTGAACGCCGTCGGCGACTACCTCGCGGGCCTCGTGCGCGAGCACGACCTGCCGCAGAAGGTCTTCCTGCTGCACCAGTTCCGCACGTCGATGATCACCGACCGCGCACGCCTCGACACCGCCCACCCCGAGCTCGCGACCGTCGTCCACGCCGACGGCCAGGGCGGACAGGAGGCGAAGGCGGCCACGTGGTCGACGCTGCACCAGGACGCGCCGGCGGGGCTGTTCTGGGGCTGGAAGAACTTCTACGACGAGGACGCGCCCATGCTCACGCCCGAGCAGACGTGGGGCATCAGCCCGACCCCGGACTTCGTCAGCTACCAGTGACGCCGGCCCGGCGCGCTCCGGGGCGCCCGGCCGGCGCGCCGGGTCAGCGCGTCAGATCCACGTGGGCAGCCACATGTGCATCCGCCAGAACCAGTACGGCACCTGCCACGCCGTCCAGATCGGGTAGAAGAACACGCTCACGGCGCCGATCGTCGTGAGCAGCACCGTGATCCCGACGCGCACGCGGGCCCGGGCGACCGCCCGGCCCTCCGTGCGCTCGAGCGCGAGCGTGATCGCGTAGACGAGCGTGAGCACGACCCACGGCAGGAACACGATCGAGTAGAACGTGAAGATCGTCCGCTCGGCGTAGAGGAACCACGGCGCCCACCCGGCGACGATCCCGCTGAGCACGGCGAGCGCGCGCCAGTCCTTGAGCCGCACGAGCGCGTAGAGAGCGACGAGGATCGCGAGCGCCGCCGCCCACCACAGGACGGGGTTCCCGAGCGACGTGATCGCCCGCGCGCACCGCTCGACCTCGCAGCCCGCCTCGCCGGCCTCGTACGAGCGCCAGTAGAAGGACGTGGGCCGCCACTGGAGGATCCAGCCGAGCGGGTGCGCCTCGTACGTGTGCTCGGACGTGAGCCCCGTGTGGAAGTCCCACATCTTCAGGTGGTACTCCCACAGCGACCGCAGCGCCGGGGGCAGCCACTGGACGCCCTCGCCGGGGTGATCGACGGCCCACTGGCGCATGTAGGCGCCGGGCGAGCGGAACCACGACGTCCACGTCGCGACGTAGGTGAGCGCAGCGGTGGGGAGCATGACGAGCGCGGCCGGGATCGCGTCGCGCACGAGCGCGTCCTCCCACCAGCGCCCGACGCCCGCGGTGCGCCGCGCCGTCGCGTCCCAGAGCACGGAGACGACGGCGAGGACCGCGAGGAAGTACAGGCCGGACCACTTGACCCCGCACGCGAGCCCGAGCGCGACGGCCGCGGCGAACCGCCACCACCGCCACCCGAGCCCGGGGCCGTAGCGCCCGATGCGCCCGCCCGCGTCGAGGATCGCCCCGCAGCGCTCGGCGAGGCGTCGCCGGGCCTGCTCGCGGTCGAGCAGGAGGCACCCGAAGGCGACGAGCACCCAGAGCATGAGCATGTTGTCGAGCAGGCCGGTGCGCGAGTGCACGATCGCCTCGCCGTCCACGGCCATGAGCGCGCCCGCGACGATCCCCATCGCCGTCGAGGCGAACAGCCGGCGCGCGATGCGCGCGACGAGCACGACCGCGACGACCCCGACGACGGCGGACGCGATCCGCCACGACCACGGGTTCTCGGCCCCGCCGAGCGCCTTCATGCCGAGCGCGATCATCCACTTGCCCAGCGGCGGGTGGACCACGTAGTCCGCCGTGGGCAGGAACGAGTTCACGTCCCCGGCCTCGAACGCCGGGTTCGGCTCCTCGGGCCAGTCGGCCTCGTACCCCACCTGGAGCAGCGTCCACGCGTGCTTGACGTAGTACGTCTCGTCGAACACGAGGGTGCCGGGCCGGCCGAGGTTCCACAGCCGCAGCACCGCCGCGACGACGGCGACGATCGCGACGCCGAGCCACCCCCACAGCCGGTCGTGCGCCGTCGCGCCGAGCGCGAGGCGCCGCGGGCCGAGCAGCGCGAGGAGGAGCCGCTCGCGGTGGCTCGGCGCGGGGCCGTCGTCCGTCGTCACGTCCGACCGCGGTGCGCCGTCGTGACCCGCGGCCGGCTCGTCGACCGGCAGGTCGGGCGCCGGCCGGGGCTCGGCGTCGTCGCCCGGGCCGGGCGGCGCGTCGGTGGCGTCGGCCGGGGGGCGGGGGCCGGGGGTCGCGTCGGCGGGCGGCTGGGACACGCTGGCCATCGTAGGGGCCGCGCACGTGTGGAACCCTGGGAGCCATGTCCTCCTCGACCGACGTCCCCGGCCCCGACGCGCCCACGACCCGGCGGGAGGCCGGGCACCTCGTGCTCGGCGGCACGCCCATCGGGAACGCGGAGGACGCGAGCCCGCGCCTGCGCCGCCTGCTCGCGGAGGCCGACGTCGTCGCGGCGGAGGACACGCGGCGCCTGCACGCGCTCGCGGGCCGTCTCGGCGTCCAGGTCGGGGGGCGGGTCGTGAGCTTCCACGAGCACAACGAGGCGGAGCGCGCCGACGACCTGCTCGACGTCGTCGACGGCGGCGGCACGGTGCTGGTCGTGTCGGACGCGGGGATGCCCAGCGTGTCCGACCCGGGCTTCCGCGTCGTGGGCCGCGCGGTCGAGCGCGGCCTCCCGGTGACGACGGCGCCCGGGCCGAGCGCGGTGCTCACCGCTCTCGCGCTCTCGGGGCTCCCGACGGACCGGTTCTGCTTCGAGGGCTTCCTGCCCCGCAAGGCGGGGGACCGCTCGCGTGCGCTCGCGGCGCTCGTCGACGAGCCGCGCACGCTCGTGTTCTTCGAGGCACCGCACCGCGTGGCCGAGACGCTCGCCGCGATGGCCGGCGCGTTCGGCCCGGACCGGCCGGCCGCCGTCGCGCGCGAGCTCACCAAGACCTACGAGGAGGTGCTGCGCGGCCCCCTCGCCGAGCTCGCGGAGCACGCCGCCGAGGAGCAGCTGCGCGGCGAGATCTGCGTCGTCGTCGGTGGCGCGCCGCCGCGCGGGCCCGTCCCGCTCGCGGAGCTCGTGCCCGCCGTCCTGGCGCGCGTCGACGGCGGGGAGCGGCTCAAGGACGTGGTCGCGGACGTCGCCCAGGGCGCCGGGGTGCCCAAGCGCGACCTGTACGCCGCCGCGCTGGACGCACGCCGCGGGTGACCGCGGTGGTCAGCGCCCGACGGCGTCGCTCGCCACGAGCGTGACGCCCGCCGCGGCGAGCTCCTCGCGCGCGGCGGCACCGAGCTCGGGCGTCACCGGCACGGTGAGGTCGGTGAGGACCCGCGTCGCGAGGCCGAGCGCGTGCGCGTCGAGCGCGGTCGCGCGCACGCAGTGCGACTCGGCGATGCCGACGACGTCGACCGCCTCGATCCCGGCGTCGCGCAGCAGGTCCGCGAGCGGTCGGCCCGCGACGTCGACGCCCTCGAAGCCCGAGTAGGCGGCCTGGTACTCGCCCTTCTTCACCCCGGCGTCGGGCGCGAGGTCGGCGAGCGCCGGGTGCAGCTCCGCGTTCGGGGTGCCCGCGATCCCGTGCGGCGGCCACGTGTCGACGAAGTCCGGGTCGGGGCTCCAGTGCTGGCCCGGGTCCACGTGCCAGTCCTGGGTCGTCACGACGAGGTCGTACGCGTCGCGGTGGTCGCGCGCGTGCTCGGCGATGCGCTCGGCGACGGCGTTCCCGCCCTCGACGCCCAGCTCGCCGCCCTCGCAGAACGTGGGCTGGACGTCGACGACGATCAGCGCGCGGCGCGGCGCGGGGGTGCTCTCGGTCATGCGCCCACTCTGCCACCCCGGCGGGCACCGGGGGAGCGCGGGTGCGAGAGTGGGGCCCAGCCGTGATCGGACCGGGAGGCAGCCATGACCGAGGACCAGGAAACGCCCACGACGACCTCCGGCACGGACGCCGGACGCCCCCTCGGGTACTGGCTCAAGCTCGTGGACCGGCTCATCGACGAGAACCTCGACGCCGTGTTCCAGCACTCGGGCCTCACGCGCCGGCACTGGCAGGTGCTCAACACCATCCGTGACGGCGTGAGCGAGGAGACGAGCGTCGACGGCGTGCTGTCACCCTTCACGGGTGCCGGGGCGGGCGGCGCGAGCGCCGTGACGGCGGAGATCGACGACCTCGTGCGCCGCGGCTGGGTCGCGCGCGGCGACCAGGGCCTGTCCGTGACGGTCGCGGGCAACCATGCGTACCACGACCTGCTCGACGCGGTGTCGGTCGCGCGCGAGCGGGTCGCGCAGGGCGTGAGCCGCGAGGAGTACGCGCGGACGGTCGCGACGCTCGAGCGCATGGCGCGCAACCTCGGCTGGTCCGGCTGACCCGAGGCCGGTGAGCCGGTCGCGAGACGCGGTGTCACGTCGTCGGGCGGCAGGCGTACCCTGCGAGACCCGCGACCCGTGCGCACCCCCGCGCCCGGGAGCGCCGCACAGAGCTGGAGCACTGCGATGGAGTTCCGCCGGATCCCCGGTCTGCCGCCCTACGTCTTCACGATCATCGACGGGCTCAAGATCGAGGCACGCCGAGCGGGGCGCGACGTCGTGGACCTCGGGTTCGGCAACCCGGACCTGCCGAGCCCGCGGGTCGCCGTCGACAAGCTCGCCGAGGCCGCGCAGAACTCGCGCAACCACCGGTACTCCGCGTCGCGCGGCATCCCGAAGCTCCGCGAGGCCGTCGCGGGGCTGTACCAGCGCCGGTTCGGCGTGAGCCTCGACCCGGACACCGAGATCATCTCGACCATCGGCGCCAAGGAGGGCTTCAGCCACCTCATGTGGGTGCTGCTGCAGCCGGGCGACGTCGCGCTCGTCCCCACCCCGAGCTACCCGATCCACATCTGGGGCCCCTACTTCGCGGGCGCCGACGCCCGCCAGGTCCCCATCGGCGACGGCACCGACGCCGCCGGGTACATCGACCGCATCATCGAGGCGTGGGAGCTCGGCTGGCCCAAGCCGCGCGTCGTCGTGCTGTCGTTCCCGCACAACCCGACGACGACCGTGGCGACCAAGGAGGACCTCCAGCGCCTCGTCGACTGGGCGCGGGACAAGGACGTCGTGCTCGTGCACGACCTCGCGTACGCCGACATGACGTTCGACGGGTTCGAGCCGCCGTCGATCATGGAGTGCGAGGGCGCGCGCGAGGTGGCGGTCGAGCTGTACTCGATGACGAAGTCGTTCTCCATGGCGGGCTGGCGCGTCGCGTTCCTCGTGGGGCGCCGCGACGTCGTCGGGGCGCTCGCGAAGCTCAAGAGCTACCTCGACTACGGCACGTTCCAGCCCATCCAGATCGCCGCGACCGTCACGCTCAACGAGGCGACCGAGTTCCCGCAGGAGATCTCGGCCGTCTACGAGTCGCGTCGCGACGCCCTGTACGACGGCCTGCAGCGCATCGGCTGGGACATCCACAAGCCCGGCGGCACGATGTTCGCGTGGGCCCGGATCCCCGAGCCGTACCGCGACATGGGCTCGATCGAGTTCGCGACGCACCTCGTCGAGGAGTGCGACGTCGCGGTGTCTCCGGGCGTCGGGTTCGGCCCCGGCGGCGACGAGTTCGTGCGGTTCGCGCTCATCGAGAACGAGCACCGCATCGGTCAGGCCGTCCGGGGCCTGCGCCGCGGGCTCACGCGACTGGGCTAGGGACCGTCCCCGTCCACACGTCGTCGCCGCGCAGCACGGCGTCGGCGCCGCCGTCGTCGTAGATCGTCTGCCCCGTGACGTGCGTGTTCGCGACGTCGGTCAGCCACAGCAGGAGCGACGCGACCGACTCGGGAGACTGGTGCCCGTTGAGGGGCATCGGCACCGCGGCGTCGACCATCGCGACCGACTCGGGGGTCGACAGGAGCTGGGTCGTCATGGGCGTGAGCACCGTCCCGGGCGCGACGGCGTTGAGCGGGACGCCCCGCCCGGCCCATGCCGCCGTCACGCACTCGCGGCGCACCCAACGCGACAGCGCGCGCTTGGACGACGGGTAGGCGAGGTACCCAACCTGCGGGCCCTGCTCGGCGAGCGTGCCGGCGACGCGCAGGGCCTCGTCCTCGTCGTCCGCGAGGCACGCGTCCACGATCGCCTCGGACACCGGCTGGAGCGTCGCCATCGACGACACGACGGCGACGCGCGGCGCCTGCGAGCGCTCGAGCGCGGGCAGGAGGCCCGTGAGGAACCGGGTGACGCCGAAGAAGTTCACCGCGACCGTCGTCGGGACGGGCGCGGAGATCCCGGCGCACGCGACGACGGCGTCGACCGTGCCGTCCGTCGCGGCGAGCACCTCCTCGACCGCACGCTCGCGGCCCTCGTCGGTGCTGAGGTCCGCCTGGACCTCGGCGTCGCGCAGGTCCACGCCGACGACCCGGTCGCCCCGCTCGCGCAGCAACCCGGCCACGCAGGCCCCCACGCCCGATGCCGATCCCGTCACCACGTACGTCCGCGACATGTGCACACGCCTCCTCGCCCACGTCCCCGGACCTCGGGGACACCTCCAGCATGCCTCGCCGTCCCGGCCCGGGTGGCCGCCGAAGGACCGGCGGCGCGGGCCGAAGGTCCGTCGTCCCTGCCGATCATCGCCCGGCACGACCCGCCGCTGCGGGTGACGATGGGCGGGTGCGACGCCACCACAGGACCCGGGCCTCAGGTCGAGGTCCCGCCGTGCGCGCGCGGACCGGCGTGCCCGTGCTCGCCGTCGGGCTCGCCGTCGTGCTCGGCGCGGGCGCGTGCTCGGACGGGGCGCCCGACGACGCGCCCGCCCCTGCGCCGTCGGCCACGACCGCCCCGTCCCCGCCCGCCGACCCGGTCGCGCCCGACGCGTCCGCCCTGTCACCGGAGGCCGCCTCCGACGGCCTGGTCGTGGTGCCCGAGGTGCGCGTCGACGTGGTCGAGGTCGCGACCGGGCTCCCGGCGCCGTGGGGGCTCGCGGCGCTCGCGGACGGCACGCTGCTCGTCTCGCTGCGCGACGAGCGCCGGCTGGTCGTCGTCGACCCGGCGACGGGCGCCGTCGAACCGGTGACCGGGCCGGGGGCGGACGACCTGCGCGACGGCACGGTCGCGCGCGGGGAGTCGGGGCTCCTCGGCGTCGCGGTGGGCCCGGCAGGTGGCGCCGCGGCGGGGGAGGTGTTCGTGTACCGGACCGCGCCGGACGGCAACGAGGTGCTGCGGGGGACGCTCGCGGGGCGCGAGCTCTCCGCCCTGACGCCGGTCGTCGAGGGCGTCCCTGCGGCCTCCACGCACGACGGCGGACGGCTCGCGTTCGGACCCGACGGCCACCTCTACGTCACGACGGGCGACGCGCAGCAGCGCGGGGCGGCGCAGGACCCGGGTGCGCTCGCGGGCAAGATCCTGCGCGTCACGGCGGACGACGACCCCGCCCCCGGCAATCCGGACCCGGTCTCGCCGGTGTGGAGCCTCGGGCACCGCAACGTCCAGGGGATCGCGTGGGACGCGACGGGCCGGATGCTCGCGTCCGAGTTCGGCCAGGACACGTTCGACGAGCTCAACGTCGTCGTGCCCGGCGGGAACTACGGCTGGCCCGACGTCGAGGGCACGGGCGGGGCGGACGCCGGGTTCGTCGACCCGGTGGCGACGTGGCCGACGTCGGACGCCTCGCCCAGCGGGATCGCCGTGACCCGTGAGGGTGTGTACCTCGCGGGGCTGCGCGGGGAGCGGCTCTGGCGCGTGCCGTTCGCCTCGCCCGACGGCGGCACCGACGCCGCGGCGTTCGGCGCGCCGCACGCGGTGCTCACGGACCGGGGGCGGCTGCGCGCGGTCCTCGTCGACCCGGCGACGCCGCCCGGCGACGACGGGAGCGCGGTGCTCTACGTGCTGACGAGCAACACCGACGGTCGGGGCGAGCCGCGCGACGGCGACGACCGGCTGCTCCGGGTCACGGTGACGCCGGCGGGGTGAGCGCCCGGGAGTGTGCGCGCCGGACGCGCGAGCTGACCAGGCGGTTTGGTGTGCGATAACGAATCGGTTACGGTCGAGTGTCTCGCGTAGCCGCTCACCGGGGACAGGTGTAATGGCCGGCCGTGGGACGCGGCCTCTCCCGGGCGCCCAGGGCGCCGAGGGCCGCAGGACGCCGGATCGGCTGGTCGAACCGGGTGCGCCCGCCACGCTGCGGAGCACCCCGCGGGCGCGTGCGCGCCGTCGACCCCCGTGCCCGGGAGCCCCCGACGACTTGGACCACTGTGCACAACCCCTTCCGTTCCCGCGCGCCCGAGACGGCCGACGTCACGGCGCACACCCCCCAGACCACGCCCGAGGCGGTGCCGACCGCCGAGAGCCCCGAGAGCCCCGAGAACCCCGAGAACGCCACCCGTCGGTCCGCCCGCGCGGCCCGGACCCTGCGCTCCACGCGCCGACGCCGCTGGTCGATCGTCACGGCGGCCACCGCCGTCGCGCTCGTCGGCTCCGGTGCCGTCGCCTACGGCGAGGCCAGCAAGACCGTGACGATCGACGTCGACGGCGAGACGACCACCGTCAGCACGCTCGCCGGCTCCGTCGGCGGCGCGCTCGACGCCGCGGGCGTCGAGGTCGGTGCGCGCGACCAGGTCGCTCCCGACCCCGGCTCCGCGCTCAGCGACGGCGACGACGTCGTGGTGCGCCTCGGCAAGAAGGTCACCGTCCAGACCGACGGCGCGCAGTCCGACGTCTGGCTCACCGCGCTCGACGCCGACGAGGCGCTCGACACCCTCGCGGAGCGCGGCGGCGACGTCCGCCTCGTCGCGTCGCGGTCCGGCGAGCGCGCGTCGCTCGACCTGCGCCTCGACGCCGACGGCCCCGTGAACGTGGTGGCCGACGGGCAGACGAAGGTCGCGCCCGACGGCAGCATCGGCGTCCCCGCCATCCTCGACCAGCAGGGCATCGAGCTCGGCGACCTGGACCGCGTGAGCGTCCAGCGCGTCGAGTCGCCCGAGCCGGGTGCGCCGGCGGTGTCGCTCGTCGTGCAGCGCGTCGTCGTCGAGCAGCAGCAGACCACGACGCCCGTGCCGCACGGGACCGTGCAGCAGCCCGACGACGCCAAGTACACGGACGAGTCGGCCGTCACCCAGGCGGGTGCCGACGGCGTCACCACGACGACGTTCGAGGTCACCCTCGTGGACGGCGTCGAGGAGTCGCGCGAGCAGCTCTCGCAGGAGGTGACGACCGCTCCCGTGGACGAGGTCGTCACGACCGGCACCAAGGAGCGCCCGAAGGACCCGCGCACGATCGGGCAGGCCATGGCCGCCGAGCGTGGCTGGACCGGCTCGCAGTGGACGTGCCTCGAGAAGCTGTGGACCAAGGAGTCCAACTGGAACCCGACGGCGGACAACCCGACGTCGAGCGCCTACGGCATCCCGCAGTCGCTGCCCGGCTCGAAGATGGCGAGCAAGGGCGCCGACTGGGCGACCAACCCCGCGACGCAGATCGCCTGGGGCCTCGACTACATCGCCGGCTCCTACGGCTCGCCGTGCGGCGCGTGGTCGCACTCGCAGGCCGTCAACTGGTACTGAGCACGAGC